>NZ_CP083553.1:1298571-1607142 GCF_025144465.1 Leisingera sp. S132 | reverse complement strand
TTCATCCACCTTGTGATCGACGCGGGCGGTAAAGGCCGCCTCCCGCAGCACCTCCCGCGCAGGCACCCGCTGACTGGCGGCATTCAGCGTGGTCAGCAGCACGAACTGCTTGGGCATCTGGTGCACGAGCGCCGCCAGCGTGGCCATCCGCGCTGCGGAGATGTCCGCATTCGGCGACACCCGGTCATACGGCAGGCAGTCCCAGCCCGGGAACACGAACACCGGCATGTCAGGCGCAAAAAAGGCCAGCGCGGCCCGCATCGCCTCCATCCGCTTGTCATCGCGGGCGACATGCATCACCGGCGCGCCGGATTTCTGCACTTCCTTCAGGATCAGCCGGGCATCATACCCTTCGGGGGCGCCGCCCATGGTAATTGCGCGCTGTGCCATGCGGTTTCCTTTCCGGGTTCGCCTGATCCCCTGCCCCTCAGCCCAAGGCGCCGATCGAGAGGTTCTGATACATCCCCCAGAAGGCGGTGACCAGAATTGAGATTGACCCCACGAACTGGATGCAGAGCCGGCACAAGGCCAGCCGCTTGCACAGGTCCTCGCCTGCGGACCCATCCTGTGCAATGCGGCGTGCCGTGAAGTAGCTGATGACGCCGACAAAGGACATCGGGAAAGCGAGCAGGAACACGGCCTGGGCGAATTCCATCAGGAAGACATAGCCCAGCGTCGCCAAAGCAGACAGCAAGAAGCAGGCCAGCGCCACCAGCCAGGGGCCGGACACTTCGGCAATATAGAGAAGCCGGTTCACGTTGACGCGGACCATGTCCTCCAGATCCTGTTCGGCCTGCCCCCCGCGGCGGCGTGCCCGCTGGACCATGTCGAACGGAACACCCAGAACCCTGTGGCTGGCAGAGGACCACATCACCGCCAGTGCAATCCAGTACCAGAGGTTGGAAAACGACCGCAGGTCAATCATCTCATAGAGGATTTGAAACAGATCCACTCCAGCCCCCATCTTGCCGTCGCCGGCCCTTGGGGCCTGTTTTATGTAGCTGGCCCTATATCAACCGGGAAACGCCCGCAGGCAAGCCCGCAGAACACACAAGTTCCCAAGCGCGGCGAATGTGCCTCTTGTTCCCGGGGCAGCTTCCATGCCACCCATGGGCCAGCCAAAACGAGAGACCGCCATGAAGCCCACCGTCGCGCCCTTTCCCGCCGCCCGCCTGCGCCGCACCCGTGCCAGCCAGGCAATCCGCAATCTGGTGCAGGAAAACACTCTGAGCCCATCCGATTTCATCTGGCCGGTGTTTGTCCGTGATGGTGAAGGCGTGGAAGAGCCCATTGCCTCGATGCCCGGCGTGATGCGCCGCTCGGTGGACAAGATCACCGAGGCTGCGGTTGAAGCCCAGGCGCTGGGTATTCCGGCGATTTGCCTGTTTCCCTACACCGATGCCTCGCTCAAGACCCAGGACTGCGCCGAGGCCTGGAACCCGGACAACCTGACCAACCGCGCCATCCGCGCCATCAAAGACGCGGCACCGGATATTGCGGTGATGACCGACGTGGCGCTGGATCCCTATAATATCAACGGCCACGACGGCTATGTGGTGGATGGCGAGATCGTCAATGACGCCACGGTCGAGGCGCTGGTCAAGATGACCCTGGCCCAGGCAGACGCCGGCGCCGACATCATCGGCCCCTCTGACATGATGGACGGGCGCGTTGGCGCCATGCGGGCCGCGCTGGAACAGGCAGGCCACCACAATGTGGCCATTCTGTCTTACTCCGCCAAATACGCCTCTGCCTACTATGGGCCCTTCCGCGATGCGGTTGGGGCTTCTGGTGCGCTGAAAGGCGACAAAAAAACCTACCAGATGGACCCGGCCAACAGCGACGAAGCCCTGCGGCTGATCGAACGCGACCTGATGGAAGGCGCCGACATGGTCATGGTCAAGCCTGGCATCGCTTATCTCGACATCTGCCAGAGGGTGAAATCTGCCTTTGGCGTGCCGACCTACGCCTATCAGGTCTCTGGCGAATACGCGATGATCCAGGCCGCGTCCCAGAACGGCTGGGTCGACGGTGAGAAGGTCATGATGGAAAGCCTGATGGCCTTCAAGCGCGCCGGCTGCAACGGTATCCTGACCTATTTCGCTCCCGCCGCGGCACAGCTGCTGAACGGCTGACGGCGCAAGCCGGGCAACGCTGGATCACTTCAGCGGGAAGCCGCCAGTATCCGCCTTTGCAGCGGATGACAGGCAGCGGTTTTCCGCGTATAACCCTGGCCAGAGCCGGATCAAACCGGCCTCGGAGCAATTCATTACAGGCACCTGAAAAATGAGCGATAATTCCTCTACCCGCATGACCCGCCGCGGTTTTGCCCTGACCGCATTGGCCGGTGCAGGCGTCACTGCCGCCTGCGGCAATGGCGTCGGCAACAGCAACGCCGCCACCATCGACGCCCGTGTCAACGCCACGCTGAACCATATGTACAGCCAGTACCCGAACACCCGCACCCTGGCGGACAAGGCTGCCGGCATGCTGGTAATGCCGCTGGTCACTGAGGCGGGCTTTGTCTTTGGCGGCGCATATGGCCGCGGTGCGCTGCGGATCAATGATGTGACCGTCGACTACTATGCCACCTACAAGGGCAATGCCGGCATCCAGATCGGGGCCCAGCAATACGCCCACGTGCTGTTCTTCATGACCCAGGATGCACTGGCAGACTTCCGACGCTCGCAGGGCTGGGCGGCTGGCGCCGATGCCGAGTTTGTCATCATGAACGAAGGCGAGTCGCTGAGAGCCGATACCAACACCCTGACCTCACCGGTGCTGGCCGTGGTCTTTGCGCAGGCGGGCCTGCGTGTCGGCGCCACCCTGGAAGGCACCAAATACACCCGTATCATTCCCTAAGAGAACGGGATGGAGGCGGCAGGATCCGCCTCTTCATCTTGCTGGAAATATCCCCGCCGGAGGCATGGCCTTTCCAATTGGAAAGGCCATTTTCTTTTGCCTCAGCCGTCCAGCTTGCGCAGCCTTTTGAACAGCGACGAGGTATCCCAGCGCCCGCCGCCCATTTTCTGCACCTCCTTGTAGAACTGATCGACCAGCGCCGTCACCGGCAGGCTGGCGCCGGTCTCATCCGCGGCATCCAGGCAGATGCCCAGATCCTTGCGCATCCAGTCCACCGCAAAGCCATGCTCGAAATGATCGTCCAGCATGGACTCGTACCGGTTGGCCATCTGCCAGCTGCCTGCCGCGCCCTGGCTGATCACCTCCACCACAGACCGCCCGTCCAGCCCCGCCTTCTCGGCAAAATGCAGCGCCTCGCTCAAGCCCTGCACAAGGCCCGCAATGGCGATCTGGTTGCACATCTTGGTCATCTGGCCCGCGCCGCTCTCTCCGATGCGGCGGCAGATGCGGGCATAGGCGTCAATCACCGGCTCCGCGCGGGCATAGGCGTCTTCGTCACCGCCGCACATGACGGACAGCACGCCATTCTCCGCCCCGGCCTGGCCGCCTGAGATCGGAGCATCGACAAAGGCGATCCCCTGCTCCGCCGCAGCCCCGTAAAGCTCGCGCGTGACTTTGGCCGAAACCGTGGTGTGATCGGTAAAGACCGTGCCCTTGGCCATGCCTGCAAACGCCCCGTCCGCGCCCAGGCAGACCGAGCGCAGGTCGTCATCATTGCCAACGCAGGCCATCACGAACTCCGCACCCGACGCCGCCGCCCGCGGGGTCGCCGCAAAATGGCCGCCATGCTCCTTGGCCCAGGCCTTGGCCTTGGCTTCGGTGCGGTTGTAGACGGTGACCTCATGGCCCGCGGCCTGCAGGTGCCCGGCCATCGGATAGCCCATGACGCCCAGCCCCAGAAACGCGATTTTTGCCATCTGCTTTTCCCCTGATCTGTCTTCGCATATGTTGGCGCCAACCCTACCACCGCCGCCGCGGGGCGCAATCTGCCATGCGGCTGGAAATGACAAAAACCGAGGGAAAACAACCGCTGATGGGACTTCTTTTCCGCTGGCTTCTGCGCCTTGCTGCGGGCCTGATTCTGCTGAGCCTCCTGGCCGCCGCACTGGTCTACTACCTCGCTTCGCAATCGCTGCCCGAGTACAACAAGGATCTGGCCCTGCCTGGCCTTTCCTCGCCAGTCGAAATCGTGCGCGACAATGCCAACGTGCCCCATATCTTCGGCAGCTTCGGCGCCAGCGATGAGGATGTCTATTTCGGCCTCGGCTATGCCCATGCCCAGGACCGGCTGTGGCAGATGGCGGTGATGCGGCGCACAGCCCAGGGCCGCCTGTCGGAAATCTTCGGCACCCGCACGGTGGAGACCGACACCTACCTGCGCCGTCTCGACCTCTACAATCTGGCGCGTCAGTCGGTAGAAGTGCAATCGCCGGAAGCGATGGCCGCGCTCAGGGCTTATGCTGATGGCGTCAACGCCCGTCTGCTGGAAATCAATGAGGACGCATTGGGCCGCGGCGCGCCGGAAATGTTCCTGTTTCAGATGCCGCTCGCCCCCTGGCAGCCCGCCGACAGCATCGCGATCATGAAGCTGATGGCGCTGCAGCTGTCCGGCCATATGAAAGAAGAAATCCTGCGTGCCCGCACCTCGCTGGCGCTAAACGATGCGGAGCGCATCCGGGACATCCTTCCGGACGCGCCGGGCAAAGGCGTGACCGCCCTGCCCGAATACGCGGAACTGGTTCCCGGCGCCCGGCAGTTTGCATCCGCCGCCCCAATTGAGGAAAACAGCCTCTTGTTCCCGGTCGCCCCGCGCGGCCTCGCTGGTGCCTCCAACGCCTGGGCCGCCGCGCCCAGCCGCTCTGCAGCGGGCGGAACGCTCCTGGCCAATGACCCGCATCTGGGTCTCAGCGCCCCTGGCGTCTGGTATCTGGCCCGGCTGGAACTGGCGACCGGCGGCGTGATCGGCGGCACCATCCCCGGCATCCCCGCCGTGATCACCGGCCGTTCCGATGCCTTGGGCTGGGGGGTCACCTCCTCCTACATGGACGACCAGGACCTGTTCATCGAACGGCTGAACCCGGAAAACCCGCAGGAATACCTGAGCGTTGACGGCTACAAGAAATTCGTCACCCGCCCCTCGATCATCAAGATCAAGGATGAAGCGCCTGTCACCCTGACCCTGCGCTGGACCGACAATGGCCCGGTACTGCCGGGCTCCATGTTCAACCTGGCAGACATCACTCCGCCCGGCCACGTGGTCTCGCTTGCCTGGACCGTGCTCAGCCCCAACGACACCTCGATGAGCGCCACCATCGGCCTGATGCGCAGCGCCTCGGTCCAGGAGGCGATCATCGCAGGCGAGGATTTTGTTGCCCCGGCGCAGAACCTGACGCTGGCCGACAAGGACACCATTGCGCTGAAGACCGTGGGCGCCTTTCCGCTGCGCGACGCAGGCCATCAAAGCAAAGGCCGGATGCCCAGCCAGGGCTGGCGCCCGGAGAACCGCTGGCAAGGCCAGGCGCCTTATGCGGAAAACCCGGAGTTCGTCAGCCCCGCAGGCGGCATCCTGGGCAACACCAACAACAAGATTCTCGACCGCCCGTTCCCCCGGCATGTCTCCTTTGACTGGGGCGACACGCAGCGCATCCATCGCTGGGAAAAGCTGATGCAGAACCGCGAGGTGCACACCCGCGACAGCTTTATCGAGGCGCAGCTGGACACGGTGTCCTACACCGCGCGCACCCTGTTGCCGCTGATCGGCGCAAACCTGTGGTTCACCGGTGAGGCCGCCCCTGCCGGCACCCGCGAGCGGCAGCGCCAGATTGCCCTCACACTGCTGTCGGAATGGAACGGCGAGATGAACGAGCACCTGCCTGAGCCGCTGATCTATGCCGCCTGGCTGCGCGCGCTTCAGACCCGCCTGATCACCGACGAACTGGGTCCGGTCGCCAAATCCTACCGCCATGTGGAGCCGCTGTTCATCGAGCGTGTTTTCCGCAACGTCGACGGCGCCGCCGTCTGGTGCGACGTGCGTCAGAGCGCGCCGGAGGAGAGCTGCACCGACATGGCCCGCCTGGCGCTGGATGATGCGCTGATCTGGATCGAGGAACGTTATGGCGACGCTCTGGAATCGCTGCGCTGGGGCGACGCGCATCAGGCGGTGCAGGACCATGCAGTTCTAGGCGACGTGCCGCTGCTGCGCTACTTCGTGAACATCCGCCAATCCACCAGCGGCGGCGACAACACCCTGCAGCGCGGTAAGAGCTCCGGCAAGGATCCCGATCCGTTCCAGAACATCCACGCCGCGGGCTACCGCGGGGTCTATGACTTCGCCGACCCGGACAGCTCCGTCTTCATTACAGCCACTGGTCAGTCCGGCCATCCGCTGTCACGCTATTACGACGACATGGCCCAGTTGTGGCGCCGCGGCGAATACATCCCGATGTCGCTGGACGAAGAACTGGCCCGCGCCGCGGCTGTCGGAGTAACACGCATTTCACCTCGCTAACCCCTTTCACGGGCTAGGCATTTTCGCCCGGCCCGCCCCCTTGAGAACACGACCTCTTTTACAGTATGAAACTTTCAACTTACGTATTTCTGCTGCTCTTGGGCGCTGGCATTTTCTATTTCAAACCGGCGCTGTTGCATTCCGTAATTTACAAAACAGAAGCGCTGCAAGCGATGCCCGTCCCCCAAGGCGATGTACCCTCAGGAGGTTACGCCCGCGTCACGCGTAACGGTCTCAGCTCCGCTTTGTCGGGATGGGATCATTATTCGCCTTCCGAAGAAGTGAAGCAGCTCACTCAAACACACAGAATTTACGGACAAACCTGGCACAGTTATACACCGCCAGGCAGCGAAGCCGCGCCGGTCATCCTCTTGCTGCACGGCGCAGGGCGCTCAGGGCTTTCTATGATCGAGATGTGGCAGAAAACGGCCCAGGAACAGGATCTCATCCTACTAGCTCCGAATGCTTTAGGCTCTCACTGGGAGGTAAGGGACCTCTCGCACACCGCATTGCAGAAAGCTCTAAGCAGCTCGACCCTTGGCCGTCCTGCCGAGAAGGTGTTCCTATTCGGTCACTCGAACGGCGCCGTGTTTGCCTCACAGCTCATCAACCGGGCTCAAGGCCCCTGGAAAGCTGCCGCCATGCATGGG
Source organism: Leisingera sp. S132 (assembly GCF_025144465.1). NCBI lineage: Bacteria > Pseudomonadati > Pseudomonadota > Alphaproteobacteria > Rhodobacterales > Roseobacteraceae > Leisingera > Leisingera sp. S132. Next base: position 1,600,062 of record NZ_CP083553.1, on the reverse strand, counting down.
GGCTTTGCGCCCGCCGAAGCCTTTCAACCAGCCGCCGTGGCAAAGCCAGTTCGTTTATACTTGGGCGACCGGGATCACATCTTCACGACGCCCGAAGCGGAGAGAACAGGAAAATTAATGGCTAAATCCGGCCATCGGTTTACGTTGCAACTAATCCCCGGGCATACGCATTGGTTCTATGAAATCGGCCCAGCAGTCGCGGATGACAGCTGGGCATGGTTCCGGTCACTCGGCGAGTGACCGGAGCATTCACAGCCTTTCGAACTTCGCCTTCTGCCGGTCGGTCCACAGCACGGTGATGTCAAACCCGGTCTCGGTCTGCTCCTCGCTCTGCACCAGGTCTTCCTTGAACAGCCAAGCGCGCTGCTTGCCTTGCGCGAAGGTTAGCTGCAGCAGCTCCTCGTGCCGCACCCCCTGAAGCTTCTCGGCAATGTCGGCCAGCAGGCCATCCAGCCCCTCGCCGGTCAGGGCTGAGATCGCATGGATGCCTTCCTCGCGCGCCGCACGCTGGCGGCGCGCCTCGGCTTCTTCCTCGGGAAGCTGATCCAGCTTGTTCCAGACCTCGATCCGGGCGCGGTTCTCATCCACCCCCAGCGACGTCAGGATTGCCTCGACATCCTCTGCCTGCTCCTCGCTCTGGTCATGGCTGATGTCACGCACATGCAGGATCACATCCGCCGCCAGCACCTCTTCCAGCGTGGCGCGGAACGCGGCGACCAGTTCCGTCGGCAGGTCCGAGATAAAGCCCACGGTGTCCGACAGGATGATCTCCGGCCCATCGGGGATCTGCACCCGGCGCATGGTCGGATCCAGGGTGGCGAACAGCATGTCCTTGGCCATCACCTCAGCGCCCGTCAGCCGGTTGAACAGGGTCGACTTGCCGGCGTTGGTGTAGCCCACCAGCGCGACAATCGGGTACGGCACCTTGGCGCGCGAGGCGCGGTGCAGCGTCCGGGTCTTCACCACCTTGTCCAACTGACGGCGCAGCCGCACCAGCTGGTCGTCGATGGCCCGCCGGTCCGCCTCGATCTGGGTTTCGCCGGGTCCGCCGACAAAGCCCAGGCCGCCGCGCTGGCGTTCCAGGTGGGTCCAGGCCCGCACCAGCCGCGTCCGCTGATAGCTGAGCGCCGCCATCTCGACCTGCAGCACGCCTTCGCGGGTCGCAGCCCGGTCCGAGAATATCTCCAGGATCAGCCCGGTCCGGTCTAGGATCTTGACCTTCCAGGCCTTCTCCAGATTGCGCTGCTGCACGGGGGAAACCGGCCCGTCGATCAGGACCAGTTCAATCTCATTCGCCTTCAGGATGCCAGCCAGCTCTTCGATCTTGCCGGAGCCGAACAGCATCCCCGGATGCGCCTTGGGCAGGCGCACCACATTTGATCCGATCACGTCAAGATCGGGCAAGGCCGCTGCCAGCGCAACGGCCTCCTCAAGCGCGGGAGCAGCCTCTCGGCGCCCGCTGTCTGATTTGATTTCCGGATGCAGGACCCAGGCGCGGGTCTGCTTCCTGTCATGCTCCATCAATTGGAGTCTTCACCCTCATAGAGACTGATCGGCTGGGCCGGCATGATGGTCGAGATCGCGTGTTTATAGACCAGCTGCGACTGTCCGTCGCGGCGCAGCAGCACACAGAAGTTATCGAACCAGGTGATCACACCCTGCAGTTTGACCCCGTTGATCAGAAAGATTGTAACCGGAACCTTGGTTTTGCGAACGTGATTCAGGAAGGCATCCTGAAGATTCTGTCTGTCCGAAGCCATTTTTTATTATCTCGCCTTTGTTCTTGCCGCGCGCTGCGGACCAGCACGCACGTTAAAATTCAGTATGAACAAAGAAAATATAAGTTTCCAGCCGAAAAACACTTTTCACTCCCGCGGCAATCAGCTGCGCCAGAGGTTCGGGGACAGCAGAGCAATGAAGGCCAGTGTTTCCAGCCGGCCCAGCACCATGGCGAAGCACAGGATCAGCTTGGCCGGGTCGGTCAGCAGGTTCAGCACAATCGGCGCGCTGCTGGCGCTTTCGGTCAGCGGGCCGGTGGTCGAGAGCGCAGCGATTGCCAGAACCAGCGACTGTTCAAAGCTGGACCCGACCGCGGCCAGCGCGGTGCTGACCAGCGCCAGCGACAGGGCAAACAGCATGAAGAAGATCCAGGCGACAAAGGCACCGTTCTTTTGCAGCCGCTTGGTCCTGTCGCCCTCTCCGCTGACCGAACTGGGGTGCACCAGCCGTTCCATTTCCCGAAGACCGTTCAGGTAGAGAGCATAGACCCGCAGCAGCTTGACCCCGCCCGCGGTGGTGGCAACACCGCCGCCGAAGACCGCCAGCCCCAACAGGATCATGCCCGGCGTTTCCAGCCCGGACCAGGTCCGCGCGGCCTCCCAGTGGAGACTTTCGAATCCGGTGGTGGAGAGGAAAGACATTACTGTGAACAGCGTGCCCCAGAACGCCCGAAGCGCCTGCAGCAGATCCTCGCCCGCATCCACTTCGAAGGCGGCGAACCAATGGCGCAGAAACAACAGCAGCGGCACACCGAAGACGATCAGCAGCCCGGTGCGGAACTCCGGATCCTTGTCCAGACGCCCCTGCCCCGAAGTCACCGTATCACTTGAAAAGGTCAGCCGTGACAGTGCGAAGAACATGAACAGGAACATCACCATTTCGCCTGCGATCCCGCTGCCGGCGTTCTCCACCCCGCCGGTGGCGGAGATGCCCGAGGTCGCCATCACCGACATCGCATGGCTGAGCCCGGTCAGCGCCTGTTCGCCGGTGATCATCAGCAAGAGCCACAAAACCATGGTCAGCCCGGCATAGACCGGCGCCAGGGTCCGGGTGACGAGCAACAACTGGCGGCGCGGGTCCGCGCGCTCCATATGGCCCGGACCGGCAATGCCGCCGCCCGGCTCGCCCTTGGCGGTGACTTCGAACCCGCCCAGCGACATCGGCGCCAGCACGGCTGAGGCGGCCACCCACATCAACAGCCCGCCCAGCCAGCCGACCATCGCCCGCCACAGATGCACGCTGGGCGGCAGGCGGCCAGGATCAGCCCAGATATCGGCGCCGGTGGTGGTAATCGCGCTGACCATATCGAAATAGGCGTTCAGGTAGCGCGTGCTGACCAGCGCGTCCTGCACCGGCACCGCCAGGAACAGCGGCAAAACCGTAAAAGTTGCCAGCAGCGACAAGAGCTGCCCCGGCATCCCGTAGCGCGGCACCCGGTTGCCGATCGACAGCGCAATCAGCACCACCAGGATCAGCCCCGCCAGTCCGGAATAGAAAAAGCTTTGCGATGTGTGATGGTCATCCAGCACCACCGCATGGATGGCCGGCAGCCACATCGCCAAAGACGCGATGCCCCAGATCAGCAGGAACAGCGGCAGGCGCAACACGCCAATGGGGGCTTTGACCACGCGGCGCATGCTAGAAGTAGTCGATCGACACCTGCAGGAGCCGCTCCACCTCGGGCACGTCGTCCGCCATTGCAAACAGCGCGATCACGTCGCCTTCCTCGATCCGGGTCTCACCTGACGGGCGCAGCATTTCGCCGTTCTTCAGGATGCCGCCAACCAGCACACCTTCGGGAAAGTCCGTCTCGCGGATCATCTGCCCGGCAATCGGCGAGGTCGACAGCACTTCTGCCTCAATCATCTCAGCCTCGGCGTCGCCCAGCGAGTAGACTTGCCGCACCCGGCCGTAACGGATGTGGCGCAGGATTGAGCTGACGGTGGTGGAGCGCGGGTTGATATAGGCGTCGATGCCAAGATGCGGCAGCAGCGGCACCAGGGTCGGGTCATTGATCAGCGCAATCGCCAGCGGGCAGCCCTCGGCCTTGGCCCGCACCGCAGCCAGCATGTTGACCTTGTCGTCATCGGTCACCGCCAGCAGTGCATCCGCCTTGTCGATGCCCGCCTCGATCATCAGCGACCGGTCCAGCCCGTCACCGTTCAGCACGATGGTGCGCTCCAGTTCCTCGGCGGCGCGTTCGGCGCAGCGGCGGTCCCGCTCGATTACCTTGGCCCGGATCCGGGAAGTGCTGCTTTCCAATGCCTTGGCCACTTCCAGCCCGACGTTGCCGCCGCCGACCACAACCACACGGTCCTGGCGTTTCTCTTTCTTGCCGAAGACTTCGATGGTGCGCGGCACATCATCCGCATGGGAAAACACATAACAGCTGTCGCCGACGAACAGCTGGTCGCCCGGCTCCGGCGCAAACAAAGTGCCATCGCGGCGGACCCCCACGACGATCGCGCGCAAAGTGGAAAACAAGTCCGTCAACTGGCGCAGCGGCGTGTTCACCACCGGGCACTCCGCATCAATCTGAATCCCCAAGAGCTGCGCCTTGCCGCCCATGAAGGTTTCGGTGTCAAAGGCCGCCGGCGCCGACAGCCGCTGCATCGCAGCCGCGGCCACTTCACGCTCCGGGCTGATCACCACGTCAATAGGCAGATGCTCCCGCTGATAAAGGTCGGAGTAGATCGCAGTCAGATAGCTTTTTGCCCGCAGCCGCGCGATCTTGCGCTGGATCTTGAACACCGAATGCGCCACCTGGCAGGTCACCATGTTGACCTCGTCCGAGTGGGTGGCGGCGATGATCATATCCGCGTCCCGCGCCCCGGCCCGGTCCAGCACGTCCGGATAAGAGGCAAAGCCATGGATGCCCTGCACGTCCAGCGTATCGGTCGCGCGCCGCACCAGTTCCGGGTTGCTGTCGACCACCGTGACATCATTGTGCTCACCGGACAGGTGCCGGGCGATCTGCCAGCCGACCTGGCCCGCGCCGCAGATAATGACCTTCATTTACATGTCCCTTGGCGGAGTTTCGGGCAGAGATTTGCCCGACGTGAATGACAGATGCCGCATTCACGGTCAAATTAATTGTAACTTCCTCAGTTTGCGGCCATTCTTTTGGTATGCAACGCGGTTTCACAGTTATCTCAGGCGCTGTTTTGCTGGCCTTTACAACAGCCTGCGGGCCCTTGCCGGTCTACTACAAGCAAGGGGCAGAGGTGTCGCGCCTGCAAAGTGACGAACTGGCCTGCGCGACCCGGGCGCTGAAAGACGCCCCGGTCGCCAATGAGATCCGTCAGCATCCGCCGGTTTTCCACCCCGGCCGGCAGGTCTGCCACAACGGCAACTGCCACTATTACCCCGGCTACTGGTCCGAAGGCAGCATCTACACCGTCGATGTCAACAAGCCCCTGCGCCAGCGGCTGGAAACATCCTGCATGGCCTCAAAGGGCTATCAGCAGATTGCGCTGAAGCGCTGCACCCGCAGCAGTGCCGGCAGCCCGCTTGGGCCGCGGCTGGCACCGCTCAGCGAAGCATCCTGCGCGCAGCGCAACCGCGATGGCAGCACCGTCATCCGCAGCGGCGGCTGAGCCTCCGGCTGTGATCAGCCGCTCCGCGGCAGGACATTTTTGATTTGCGGCCTAAGTTCAAGTAAGCTGAACGCCAATTGTTTTTTGACCAGTATTCTCAAAAGAGAAAGGTACCCGATGCGGATACATTTCCTGTTTGCCGCGCTGCCTGTGGCGGCTGTTACCGCAGCCTGTGAACCGACAGCTCCGATTGCCCCGCCGCCAGCAGCGGCGCCTGCACCGGCGGCAGCACCTGCCAGCTACAGCACCCAGGCAACGCGCCCGGCGCCCGCACCGGCCCCCGCTTCAACAGCCCCTGTTTCTCCTCCTGCGTCCACTACGACAGTTCCTGAGGAAAAAACAATCGGGCCTCCCAAGGGCGGCGGTGCTGGAGGTGGCGGCGGCGGTGGCGGCTGGGGCTGAACCCGGACAAAACCATGACAGCCCATTCCCCCATCTCTTCCGCGCTTGCGGCTCTCACCCTCTCCTGTGCAGGGATGCTGCCTGCGGCCGCGCAGGCAGCCTATGAAACCCGCGAAGGCAGCGCCGCTCCCGAAACCGCCATTGTGATCGGCATACAGGACTACGACCACGTCAGCGATCTGACCAACACCCGCAAAGACGCCGAGGCGATGGCAGAGATGCTCAAGACCTTCGGCTATACCGTCTATGAGGGGTACGATCTGGACAAGCGCGGGTTCGAGGCGCTGCTGCGGCAGGCGGCGCTCAACATCCGCGAAGGCAGCCAAGTGTTCTTCTACTACGCCGGCCACGGCATTCAGCTGGGACGGCGCAATTATTTGCTGACCAGCGATGCCGAGCTTACGGGCATTCACGACCTGCCCTTCCAATCGGTCACCCTCGACCGGGTATCCGCCATTCTGGGTGGCAAGGCCGGCAGCCAGATCCTGATGCTCGATTCCTGCCGCGACAACCCGGTGCCGCAAGCCAAGCTCAACGCCGAGGTCGGTGCCCAGCTTTATGAAGCGCGCGAAGGCTTTGACGTGTTCCGCCCGCCGCTCAACACGCTGGTGGCCTTTTCCACCTCCCCCGGTGCCACCGCGCTGGATGGGGAGCCCGGCAGCAACAGCCCCTATACGGCCTCTGTTGTGCGGCATTTCCCGGACAACCCGGAGGAGGACGCAATGACCGTCCTGGCGGCCATCCGCAGCGATGTCTACAGCGCCACCGGCAATACGCAGGTGCCGTGGGAAAGCTCCACCCTGATGCAAAAGATCTATCTGCGCCCCGCGGAACGGTCTTTGAATGTTGCCTCGGCCAGTACGAGCACCGCAACAGAAACCGTGGCCGCCAGTCTTGACCAGATCCCGGCGGAACTGTCCGTCAAGGTGCCGCTGGGCCGGGCGCTGGAGCTTGGGCCTGAAATCAGCCCCTATGTTCAGGCAGGCACAACTGTTTCGATCGTCGAAAACTCATCTGCCGGTGTCACATCGCTGCAATCCGGCGATGGCCGCGCGCTCAGCGTCAGCTATGCGCCCAAGCTGACGGAGCTGCCCGCCCGCCAGGATGGCGGCCAGGTCCGCAGGGACCGGATGGTGCTGCGGCTGGCACAGGCAGATACCGTACGTGACGTAACCGTCAATCTCGAGATGATTGCCCGCCAATGCGACCTGGAGGCCGGAGATCTGCTGGACCTGCAGGGCGTTGGCCTGTTCCGCTACCCCAATGAAATCGACCTCGAGGCGGCAGAGGCCGCCTGCCGGGAGGCAGTTCAGGCCGCGCCGGACCTTGGCCGCCTGCATTACCAGCTTGGCCGCGCGCTGCAAGGCCAGGGCCGCCTGATGGAAGCCTATGAAACCTTTGAAAAGGCCGTGGAACTGGGCCATGTCCGCGCCTACAACGCGGTGGCCTATTTGCATGTCACGCAGAATGTGGACCGCGAGACGGTGCCGATCCCCTATGATCCTGACAGGGCGTTTGCGCTTTGGGACAAGGGCATTGAGGCCGGCGACCCCTTTTCGATGCATGCACGCGGCAAACGGCTCCTGCGCAAGAGCAGCACGCCTGAGGAAAAACAGCGCGGCTACGACCTGCTGAGCCGTGCAGTGGAGCTTGGCCATACCTACTCGATGAACGAGCTTGGCTATTTTTTCCTGTGGAGCGGTGATGAGCTGGCGCAGCCGGAGCGCGGGCTGACCTACCTGGAGGCCTCTGCCGGGCGCGGCGACATCTATGGCACTGCCAATCTTGGCTACGTCTACCGCGATGGCGGCGCCGGCAAACCGGTGGACAAGGAAAAGGCCCGCGCGCTGTTTGCCGAGGCCGCCCAGCTTGGCCATCCGCATGCCCCGGGTGAGATCGGCCGGATGATCATGAACGGCGATCTGCCCGGCAGCGATGCCGCCGAGGCGCTGGAATGGTACGACATGGGGCTGGCCCGCGGTGACGCCTGGGGCGGTGCCAATGGCGCCTGGGTGGCGCTGAACCGGCTGTCCGACCGCGTCCCGTCCCATGCCGCCGCCGCCCGCGCCGGCAAGGCGATGGCCCTGAATGACCCGGACGCAAGGGCCGCCGCACGGGATCTGCTGGCGGGAATGACCGCGGCTGACATCGCCGCCGCCACCCAGTCCGTGCTGCGCGGGCTCGGGTCAGGCATTGCCGTTGACGGCCAGTTCGGCCCGGCCTCGCGCCGGGAACTGGCAGATTGGGCCCGCAAGGCGGGATTGCCCGCAACAGTGCCCGAGGATGCCGTTGACCAGTTACGGCTGGCAGCCCAGGTTCATTTTGCCCTGAACCCGATCCGCCAGGACCTGTTCTGACCGCACAAGCGCCCGGCTGAATCCGGGCGCGCGCAGCCTTTTTTTAGGCCTGCCTTTTCAGGCCTCTTCTTCCTCGTTCTCCACATGCGCCACCCGGGCGCCCGCCTTGTTGGATGTCACCACCCCCAGCGATTTCAGCTTGCGGTGCAGCGCCGAGCGCTCCATCCCGACAAAGGACGCCGTCCTGCTGATATTGCCGCCAAAGCGGTTGATCTGGGTCAGCAGGTACTCGCGCTCGAATGCCTCCCGCGCCTCGCGCAGCGGCAGTGTCGCCAGCGCGCCGGACAGCACCACCCGGCCCTCCTCCTGCGGCTTTTCTTCCTCGCGCGGCAGATCCTTGGCCTCGATCGGGCCGCTGCCGTCGCCCAGGATCAGCACCCGCTCCACCAGGTTCTTGAGCTGGCGCACGTTGCCCGGCCACAGCATGGTCTGCATCAGCGCCACCGCTTCATCCGTCAGCTCGCGCAGCGGCAGGCCCTGGGCCTCGTTGAACTGGGCGATGAAATGGCCGGCCAGCAGCGGAATATCCTCACGCCGGTCCGCCAGCGACGGCACTGCCACCGGCACCACGTTCAGGCGGTGATACAGCTCCTGCCGGAACGTGCCCGCCTCGATCTCCCCCTCAAGATCCTTGTTGGTGGAGGAGACCACCCGCAGGTCCACCTTGATCTTGTCCGAACCGCCGACCCGCTGGAACTGCTGATCCACCAGCACCCGCAGGATCTTGGACTGGGTGCCCAGCGGCATGTCGGCGACCTCGTCGAAGAACACCACGCCGCCATGGGCCTGTTCCAGCAGTCCCGGCTCGACCCCGCGTTCAGCAGTCTCCCGGCCGAACAGCACCTCTTCCATCCGGTCCGGTTCAATGCTGGCGCAGTTCACCGTGATGAACGGCGCAGAGGCACGGTTCGAATTGGCGTGGATATAGCGGGCCGCAATCTCTTTACCGCTGCCCGCCGGGCCGGTCAGCATCACCCGGCCATTGGATTTTGTCACCTTGTCGAGCTGGCCGGTCAGCGTGCGGAACGCCGCGGAGGTGCCGATCATCTCTGCCGGACCGGTGTCCTTGCGTTTCAGATCCGTATTCTCCCGGCGCAGGCGTGAGGTCTCCATCGCGCGCCGGATCACCACCATCAGCTGGTCGATGTTGAACGGCTTCTCGATGAAGTCGTAAGCCCCCTGCTTGATTGCAGCGACCGCAATTTCGATGTTGCCGTGGCCGGAGATGATCACCACCGGAATATCCGGTGTGTCGCGCTTCACCGCCTTGAGGATGTCGATCCCGTCCATCTGGCTGTCCTTCAGCCAGATATCCAGGATCATCAGGGCGGGCTGGGCCGCCTCCAGCTGAGCCATGCATTCGTCGGAACTGCCCGCCTTGCGGGTGGCATAGCCCTCGTCCTCCAGGATGTCCGAGACCAGTTCGCGGATGTCGCGCTCATCATCTACAATCAGAATGTCACTCATGTCAGACCTGCTTTCACTGTGCTCTTGTTAGGCGCCGCCGCTGATTTGGCTGCGGCGGGCAGGCGGATCACCGCCATTGCGCCGTTATGCGCGTGTCCCTCAAACACCGGGGCGTCTTCCAGCGTCAGCGTGCCCCCGTGCTCCTCGATTATTTTCTTGACGATCGGCAGCCCCAGCCCGGTGCCCGCATCCCGCGTGGTCACATAAGGCTCAAACAACCGCGCCCGGTCCTCCGGCAGACCGATGCCATTGTCAGCAATCCGGACCTCATAGGCATTGCCTGCTTGTTGCGCAGACACACGGATTTCCGGCACCAGCCCCTCCGGGGCGCCTTTTTGCTGCAGGCTTTCAATAGCTTCGCCTGCGTTCTTGATCAGATTGGTCAATGCCTGGCCAATCATGGTGGCGTCCAGATCCGAGGGCATCTCTGCCTGGGGCAGATCCGCTGTGATCCGGACATCCGGCTGGCCCTGCTGCTGCAGGATCACCGCATCCCGCACCAGCTTCACCAGATCCTCCTCGCGCCGTTCCGGTTCCGGCATGCGGGCGAACTTCGAAAACTCATCGACAATCCTGCGCAGATCATTGGTCTGGCGCACGATCACATCCGTCATGGATTGCAGCTGGTCGCTGTTCTCCTCGCCCAGCTTGGGAGCGAACTTGCGCTTGATGCGCTCCGCGCTCAGCTGGATCGGGGTCAGCGGGTTCTTGATCTCATGCGCGATACGGCGGGCCACATCACCCCAGGCCGCCATCCGCTGGGCGCTGACCAGATCGGTCACGTCATCAAAGGCCACCACATAGCCTTCCAGCCCGCCCTCCTCTGAGCGCCGCGGCGACATCCGGACCAGCAGGTTTTCCAGCTGCCCCTGGCGGGTCACCTTGATTTCTTCCTGCACCACCTCAGCGCCAGTCTCGATCAGCTCCGCAAAAAGCGGCCCGAATTCCGGCACCGCAACAGCCAGGGCCAGCGATTGCTGATCCTCCTGCCAGTCCAGCAGCCGTTCGGCAGAGCGGTTCACAAAGGTCACCCGGCCATCGGCATCAAGGCCAACCACGCCGGAGGTCACAGAGGACAGCACAGAGTCAAACAGCCGCCGCCGCCGCTCAATCTGGCGGGTGTTGTCGATCAGCCGCCCGTGCTGCGCCTTGAGCTCCCGCGTCATCTGGTTGAAATACGCTCCCAATTGGGAGATCTCGTCGCCGCCGTCGTCAATTGGCACCTGCACGTCCAGATTGCCGGCCCCGACCCTCTGGGCGGCCACGGTCAGCCGCCCGACCGGACGCGACAGCCGCTCTGCAAACCACATCCCCAGCCACATCGCCGCCAGGATCAGGATCACAGCAAACCCGATGTAAAGCAGCGCAAATTCAAACAGCACCCGCCCCCGCTCGCTTTCCAGCTGCTGATACAGATGCGCGGTTTCCTGGGTATCATCCAGCAGGTTCAGCAGTTCGCCATCCACATCGCGGCTGATGTACAGAAACCGGTCAACAAAGGCGTCCAGCCGTACCAGCGCGCGGAACTCGCTGTTGTTCCAGTCCTCGATCAGCAGCAGTCCTTCCTCGCGGGCGGCGCTGATCTGCCGGTCATTGGGCTTTTCGAAGTCGAATTCATAAGACCGCTCGCCGCGGGCGCGGATCAGGCCTGCGCTGTCAACGATATAGGCCTCGCGCAGGCCGCGCTGAACCTGCAACTGACCCTGTGCCAGCACCAGCCGCAATTCGGCGTCATTGATGAAGAAACTGCGCGACCGGCTGCTGTCGAGGTACCGCGCCAGCGCACGGGCGTCCTCGGTCAGATCTCCCTTCTGCTGTGCCTGATAGGCTTCTGCAGCCTCCAGCGAGCTGCCGATCACCTGACGCACCCGCTGCGAGAACCAGCCCTCAAGACCCACATTGACCGTGAGCACCGCAAAAACCGCAACAATCACGGTGGGGATCAGCGCAAGGAAACCAAAGGCCCCGATCAGCCGCAAGTGCAGCCGGGAGCCTGCCGACTTGGAGCGCCGCGCCGCAAACAGCCGGAGGATCTGGGCCATCACCAGGGCGGCAATGGTCAGGATGTAAACCAGATCGGCCAGCAGGATCAGCCGCAGCGACCTGGATGAGGCGCCCTGCCCGAACGGGCCGATAATGAGGAAGGTTGCCAAGGCAAGGACCGGCCCCAGCAGAACCAAGCCGATGGTGCCGATATTGCGCGCCCGGCGGGTTCTCCGCCAGCGGTCCAAGGCCGCAAACGGCCCGTATGCCGCCCTCAGATGTGACTTATGCGCCACTTACTGCCCTCATCCTGATGTGCGACTCTTTGCGAGTCACCGCCATATCTCGTGGCCCTGCCTAGGAAATTCACAACAAGGCCACATTTCTGTGGCGATATTACATCAGTTTGCGGCGGCGTGTCACCTCAATATCCAGATCGGTTATCTTCTTACGCAGGGTATTCCGGTTGATCCCCAGCAAATCCGCGCATTTTGCCTGGTTGCCGCCAGTTGCCGCCAGGGCGATTTCAATCAGCGGCGTCTCCACTTCGCGCAGCAGCCGCATGTACAGGCCCGGCGGCGGCAGCATGTCGCCGTGCAGGTCGAAATACCGCTGCAAATGCCGGCCCACAGCCTCTGACAGCTTCTCGTTGGCAAACCCTGCCGCTGCGGGCTGCGGCCCGGTTTGCGGCCCCAGAACAGCCTCGGCATCCGCTTGGGTGATCTCCTCGCTGCGCGACGTCAACGCCAGACGGCGGACGGTGTTTTCCAGCTGCCGCACGTTGCCTGGCCAGGCAAACCGGCGCAGCACCTCCCGCACCGCTTCGCTCAGTTCACGGTGCGGCGCGCCGTCATTCTCGGCCTTGATCAGGAAGTGCTCCGCCAGCAGCGGAATATCTTCCACCCGCTCCCGCAGCGCCGGGACATGCAGCTCCGAACCGCAGATCCGGTAAAAAAGATCCTGGCGCAGATCGCCGTTTTCCATCGCCTTGGCCAGATCCTTCTGGCTGGACGCAATGAACCGCGGCGCGTGATCGCCGGGCACATCCATCATCCGCACCAGCCGCGCCTGCGCTTCCTCCGGCAGGTCTGCCAGTTCATCAATAACCAGGGTGCCGCCCTTCACTTGCGCCAGCAGCCGCGACGGGCCTTCCAGCGCAATCAGATCCGCCGCATCCGCATGCACAAACGGCAAGGTCCGCCGGTCCGAAAAATCATGTATTGCCTGCACGATCAGCGACTTGCCGGTGCCGCTTTCGCCGGTAACCAGCAGCGGCAGGTCAGTGTTCATAACCCGTGCAATCAGCCGGTACAGCGTCTGCATCACTTCGCTGCGGCCAATCAAGGGCAGCTCTTCGGGGCGTTCCTTTGCGTCGGAGCGCGGCGCCGCCGCCACCCGCTTGGCCGAAAGCGCCTTGGCAGTGCGTTTCATCAACTCCGGCAGATCAAACGGCTTGGGCAGATAGTCATAGGCCTCCGCCTCCTCTGCCTTAATCGCCGTCATGATGGTGTTTTGCGCCGAAATCACGATCACCGGCAGCCCGGGCCGGTCGGCCTGGATCTTGGGCAGCATCTCCAGCCCGTTCCCGTCCGGCATCATCACGTCCGAGATCACAACATCGCCCTTGCCCTCGCCCACCCAGCGCATCAGCGTCGTGAGTGAAGAGGTCGCATGCACTTTGCAGCCCGCGCGGGTCAGCGCCTGGGTCAGAACGGTGCGGATGGTGCGGTCGTCGTCAGCGACCAGAACGGTGCCGTCCATGGATCAGCTCTCCTGCGGTTTTGCATCACGCGGCACGCGCGACAGCGACAGCCGGAACACCGTGCGCCCGGGAACCGAGCTTACGGAAATCCAGCCATTATGCTCCGAGACGATCTTGCTCACCAAAGCAAGGCCCAGCCCGGTGCCGTTCTCCCGGCCCGAAACAAACGGGTCGAAAATGTCGTCCTTGATCTTGTCCGGCAGCCCCGGCCCATCATCGGTGATCTCGATCTGCAGGGGCAGCAGCTTGCCGGTTCCGTCACTGCGGCGCAGCCGGAAGGAATGCTCATAGAAGGTGCGGATATGAATATTTCCGCCTTTTTGATCAGCAGCTTCCGAGGCGTTCTTCAACAAGTTCAGCACCACCTGCAGCAGCTGATCCGCATCGCCCCAGGCCATCGGCAAGGAGGGGTCGTATTCCTCTGTGATGGTCATATGGGCGCCAAACCCCAACAGCGCCGAGCGCCGCGCCCGGTCCAGCACATCGTGCAGGTTCACCGGCTTGAAATCCGGCTCGGTCAGGTTGCCGAACTGCTCCACCTGCTCCAGCAGTTTCACGATGCGGCGGCTTTCGCTGACGATCAGGTCAGTCAGCTCCAGATCTTCCGGTCCCAGCCCCATGCTCAAGAGCTGCGCCGCTCCGGTGATGCCCGCCAGCGGGTTCTTGATTTCATGCGCCAGCATCTCTGCCATGCCGATGGCAGAGGCGGCAGCGGATTTGGCGGAATGGGTTTGGGTCATCCGCCCGGCCAGCTCCCGCGGGGTGACCATCAGCAGCATTACCCCGTCCTGCCCCTGCAGCGGCGCGATCTGCACCCCGCATTGGAGCGGCGCCCGGCTGCCGGAGCCGACGTCGATGTCGTTCACGAACAGCGGCGTGCTTTGCACCCTTGCCCGGGCAAAGGCCTCCTCAATCGGCGCGTCGATGGCCAGGGTGTCCCAGACCGGCTGCCCCAGCAGCGCCTTGCGCGAAGTGTTGAGGAACCCCTCACCGGCCGCGTTCACATCGGCGATCTTGTCCCAGGCGTCGATCAGAAAGGCCGGCACCGGCAAAGAGGCCCAGAGGGCAGCGCTGTCCATCATGCGGCGGCCTCCGGGACTGTGGCGCTCAGTGCCTCCGGCAGCAGCGCCAGCACGTCCGCCGGGTTTTTCTCTGTCAGCACTGCACGCCGCATGGCCGGGCCGGTTCCGGCCTCATCCATGTACCAGCCCAGATGCTTGCGCGCGACGCGCACCCCCAGGTCCTGCCCGTAGAAGTCGAGCATTGCCCGGTAATGTTCTGAAACCATTTGTATAAAAGCATCACCTCGCGGCACGTCCGGCGCCGGTGTGCCCCACAGGTGATGCGCCACCTCCGCCAGCAGCCAGGGCTTTCCTTCAGCCCCGCGCCCGATCATCACGCCATCGGCGCCGGACTGCTCCAGCGCCTGCCGCGCAGTTGCCGTGTCTAAAATATCCCCATTGGCCAGCAGCGGCACGCTCACTGCGTCCTTCACCGCCCGGATCGCCGCCCAATCGGCGGAGCCCTTGTAGAACTGGCAGCGTGTGCGGCCGTGAATTGTCACCATCTGCACCCCGGCCTCGCAAGCGCGGCGCGCCACATCCGGTGCGTTCAGGCAGTGATCGTCCCATCCCAGCCGGGTCTTCAGCGTCACTGGCACATCCACGGCGCCGACCACAGCCTCGATCAGCCGCAGCGCGTGGTCGGGCGTTTTCAGCAGGGCCGAGCCGGAATAGCCGTTTGTCACCTTCTTGGCGGGGCAGCCCATGTTGATGTCGATGATCCGCGCGCCTTGGCCTGCAACCTGTTTCGCGGCCTCAGCAATCCAGTATTCGTCGCGCCCCGCCAGCTGCACCGCGGTGTTCTCCGCATCCGCGCTCAGCTCGGCCCGCTCGCGCACGCCCGGCTTGGCCTGCACCATCTCCTGGCTTGCCACCATCTCGCTCACCATCAGTCCCACGCCGAAGGAGCGGACCAGATCCCGGAACGGCCGGTCTGTGATTCCCGCCATCGGCGCCAGGGCGATGGGCGGGGACATGGAGGTGGTTCCAAGCGTGAAGGACACTTGCCTAATCCTTGTGCAACTGAGAGGTTTTTACCCGAAGCCTCTGCTATGCAGCAATGAATTGCGCCTCCGCAACCCACTCCTGGACTCCATTTGCCTATTTTTTAATCACATTCCGCCAGGTGATTGCCACTTCCTGCGCCACCTCATAAACAATGCGGGACCTATCGGACGAGGACCGCATGACCACAGCCGCCCTGATCGTCGCCGCCGGCCGCGGCACCCGCGCAGGCGGCGGCATGCCAAAACAATGGCGCGCACTCAAGGGCCGCCGGGTGATTGACTGGACGCTTGAAGCCTTTGCGAGTGCGGGCGTGGACCTGATTGCACTGGTCCTTTCCGCGGACGACAGCGCCGCCTGGGAAGAATTTTCCGGCTGCGCTGGCCTGATCCTCGCTAAAGGCGGTGCAGAGCGGGCAGCTTCTGTCCTGAACGGGCTGAAGGCGCTGGAGCCGTACGGTGTGGACAAGGTCCTGATCCACGATGCAGCCCGCCCCTGTGTCAGTCCCCCCCTCATTCACTGCATTCTCAATGCCCTGGACGAAACACCTGCCGCAGCCCCGGCGCTTGCGGTGACTGATGCTCTGTGGACCGGCGCGGATGGCGCCGTCACCGGCACCCAGGACCGCAACGGCCTGTTTGCCGCGCAGACGCCGCAGGGTTTCCGTTACCGGGACATTCTGGCGGCACATCTTGCCCACCCCGGCGGAGCCGCCGATGATGTCGAGGTTGCACGCGCTGCAGGGCTCGGCGTCCGCATTATCCCGGGTGAGCCGGACAATATCAAAATCACCCGCCCCGAAGACTTCACCCGGGCGGAACACATTCTGGGAGCAGACATGGATATCAGGCTTGGCAACGGCTACGACGTGCACCGCTTCGGCCCCGGCGACAGCGTGATCCTGTGCGGGGTGGAAATCCAGTACGAGAAAACCCTCCAGGGCCACTCCGACGCCGATGTCGGCATGCACGCCGTCACCGACGCCATCTATGGCGCGCTGGCACAGGGCGATATCGGCCAGCACTTCCCGCCGTCCGATCCGCAATGGAAAGGCGCCGCCAGCGAAATTTTCCTGCGCCACGCCGCCAATCTGGCGGGCGAGATGGGGTTCACCCTGTCGAACGTCGACTGCACCCTGGTCTGCGAATACCCCAAGGTCGGCCCCCACGCCGCCAAAATGCGTGCGGTGATGGCTGAAATCCTGGGAATCGGCGCAGACCGTGTGTCGATCAAGGCCACCACGTCGGAACGCCTCGGCTTCACCGGCCGCGGCGAAGGAATAGCCGCTATCGCCACGGCAGCATTGGTGAAGTCATGAAGAGACAACGCCTGGCCTTCCTGATCGGCACTGTCGGCGGCATCGGCTATCTGCGGCCTGCACCCGGCACCTGGGGCTCGCTTGCCGCTCTGCCCATGGCCTATGCGCTGCACCAGCTGGGCGGGTTCCTGCTGCTGGCACTGGCGACCGTGATCTGCATGATCGTCGGCGTCTGGGCAGCAGAGGCGATGACCCGCAACCGCGAGAACATGGACCCTTCGGAGTTTGTCCTGGACGAGGTCGCAGGCCAGTTCACCGCGCTCTGGGCCGTGTCCTACCCGGCCTGGGCGCATGATATCGAGATCACCGCGCTGTGGCCGGGCTGGATCGCTGCTTTTGTGCTCTTCCGCCTCTTTGACATCCTGAAGCCCGGTCCCGTCGGCTGGGCTGACCGGCAGAAGGGGGCGACCGGCGTGATGATGGACGACGTGATCGCGGGCATCCTGGCCGCCATCTGCGTTGCCGCACTGGCCTTCCTGTCGCACGGCGTCTTGGGGATGTGACCATGGACACGGGCGAACTGATCAGACGGGCAACCGCCGCCGGCATCACCATCGCCACGGCAGAGAGCTGCACCGGCGGCATGATTGCCGCTGCTCTGACGGACATCCCAGGCTCCTCTGCCGTGGTTGACCGCGGATTTGTCACCTATTCCAACGCGGCCAAGATGCAGATGCTGGGGGTGAAGGCGGAAACTCTGGACGCCGTGGGCGCGGTCAGCGAGGAGGTCGCCGCGGAAATGGCCGAAGGTGCGGTGCGGAACGCGGGTGTCACCCTGGCCGTCTCCGTCACCGGCATTGCAGGCCCCGGCGGCTCAGAATTCAAGCCAGAGGGCCGCGTCTGCTTTGGCCTGGCCTGCGCAGGCCGGCCCGCCACAACGGAAACCGTGGAATTCGGCGCCATTGGCAGGGCGAATGTCCGATCAGCCACCCGCGATCACGCGCTGGAGCTGCTGGCGCAGGCGATTTCCCAAATCGAACGCGAAACGGGCAGCTGACCCGCTGCGGCGCTCAATTTTTCAGCACTTGCAAAAAAGCCCCGTTTTTGTGCGCCTCCCGCGCCCCTGCCGCTTTTTTCTGCGCGCCGACTGCGCTTTCTCCTGACCTCACCGGTTTTTGAGGGGAAGGAACAATCGGATGAACGGAGCGGATACCGCATGGATCATTGTGGCCACGGCCCTGGTGCTCTTCATGACACTGCCAGGGCTGGCCCTGTTTTACGGCGGCCTGGTACGTGCCCGCAATGTGCTCAGCGTCTTCATGCATTGCTACGCCATTGCCTGTTTGATGAGCGTTCTGTGGCTGGCCTTCGGCTACACAATCGCCTTCGGAAGCGGCACTTCCGGCCTGTGGGGCGGTCTGGACAAGATGTTCCTGAACGGTGTGACGGCTGACAGCCTGTCCGGCACCCTGCCCGAAGTTCTGTTCTTTGCCTTCCAGATGACATTTGCCATCATCACGCCCGCGCTGATCGTCGGCGCCTATGTGGAGCGTGTGGGCTTTGGCTTCGTCCTCGTGTTCTCCGGCCTCTGGATGCTGTTGTGCTACGCGCCCGTGGTGCATTGGATCTGGGGCGGCGGCTTCCTGGCGGACGGCGGCATCTTCGGCGACGTGGGCGTCAAGGACTTTGCCGGCGGCATCGTGGTGCATGAAACCGCGGGCCTTGCTGCACTTATCATCGCCTTCTTCCTGGGCCCGCGCAAAAACCGCGCCATCCCGCCGCATAACCCCGGCTATGTGATGATCGGTGCCGCGATGCTGTGGGTCGGCTGGTTCGGCTTCAACGGCGGCTCCCAGCTGGCAGCAGACGGCGGCGCCGCTATGGCGCTGACCGTGACCCATATTTCTGCCGCAACCGCGTCGCTCAGCTGGGCGCTGTGGGAAAAGATCAAATACGGCAAGGCCTCCCTCGTGGGCCTGGTCACCGGCACCATTGCGGGCCTCGCCTCTATCACCCCGGCCTCCGGCTTTGTGGGCCCGATGGAAGCGCTGATCATCGGCGCCATCGCAGGCGTGCTGTGCCAGGAGATGGTCAATCTGGTGCGCAACAAGATGCAAATCGACGACACGCTTGATGTGTTCGCGGTACATGGCGTCGGCGGCATCTTCGGCACCATCATGATCGCCGTCTTCGGTGCCGGTGCCTGGGCCGCGCAGCTGGGCGCGCTGGTGATCGTCGGCATCTTCACCGTGGTTGTGACCATCGCACTGGTGAAGATCTCCGCTTTGATCACATCCCTGCGCGTGGATCTTGAAAGCGAGACCAATGGCCTCGATCTTTCTATCCACGGTGAGCGCGCATACGACATGAACAGCTGACCCCGGCTATGACGAATGCCGCCACTCACGGCAGACGGTGCCATTTTGCACCGGACGGGTCCCCTCGGGGACCCGTTTTCTGTTTCAGGTCAAGGGAGTTAGCAGCCAGGCCTGTTCCAGCGTGTTGCAGCGTTCTCCGATCCGGCCATCCGCAGCGCGTTTCTCGATCAGACTGATTTCATGGCTGCCTTGATAGAGCATATTCACGGCTGATCCCGGCACCGAAAAAGGCGGCCCGTCCATCAGGGACTGGTCATAGTCGAACCCGATCAGCAGTTGTTTCGCGGTGCCTGTGATCTGGTTCAGATGCGCGGCGTAAGCCATTCTGTCTTCCGCTTTCACCGCGACAAGCGCAGCCCGGTCATAGACAGCATCAACCGCGCCAAGATGCCCTGGGGAAAGAGCAAAGAAGTCGCCTGCGTAGAGGGTCAGCTCACCTGACTGATAGCAGGTCAAACCGTCAGCCCGCGTGACGTCCGGTGTCAGCCCCTGCCGGGCAAACACCTCCTCCACCGCACCCTGGCTGAACTCCACGCCGGCCACGCGCAACCCCTGTGACAGCAGCCAGTCCAGATCCAGCGCCTTGCCGCACAGCGGTAAGAACACGCTTTGGCCTGTCTGCATTCCAAGCCGGGCAAAATGCTTGGTCAGCAAAGAGTTGGGCGCCGCTTCATGAAACCCGATGCGGTTCTCGCGCCACCGCGCCTGCCAGAATTCCTGCTCCATTGCGGGAGACTCCTTCCGTGGGAAATACCGTACTAAGCCGCTGATACGACTTGAAGCCCGCTTGAGGTCAAGCGGTGTCTCGCCCCGCAGAGAGTCAGCCGTACAACTCTGCCGCCCGGCGCTCAAAGGCCCGCACGATCCGCTGCATCGCCTCGTTGAAGACCACACCGATAATCCCCTGCAGCACCGCGTTCTTGAACTCGAAATCAACAAAAAAGTCGACGTCGCAGCTGCCGTCCTCGCGCGGGGTGAAAATCCAGTGGGATTTCATGTAGCGGAACGGGCCGTCCAGATACTCGGTATCGATTTTTCTCTCGCCAGGGTAAAGAGTTACCCGGCTGCCGAACCGTTCGCGGAACACCTTGAAGGAGATCACCAGATCCGCCTCCATCACCTCGGCCTCGCCCATCGGCGCACGGCTGCGGATACGGGCCGCAGCGCACCACGGCAGGAATTTGGGGTACTGCGCGACGTCGGCCACCAGATCGTACATCTGCTGTGCCGAATAGGGCATCTGGCGGGTTTCCGAGTGTGTGGGCATCTGTCCGCTGATTTTCTGCTACAATTATCGGGCGTGATGTCCTATGTACGCGCGGGAAATTCAAGGGGGCAGCCATGACACAGCGTCCATATGTCATTGATGTGATGATCTCGGCCAAGGCAATCGCCGCGCGGATCGAGGAGCTTTGCGAGGAAATCCAGAAGGAATTCGGCGATACCGACAAGCTGGTCGTGGTCGGCCTCTTGCGCGGCAGTTTCGTGTTCATCGCCGATCTGGTGCGCGAGCTGGATCTGCCGATCGAGGTCGATTTCCTGGAGGCGTCGTCCTATGGCGACGCCATGGAGAGCAGCCGGGAAGTACGCATTCTCAAGGACTTGCGCGGCGCCATTGAAGGGCGCGACGTGCTGGTCGTGGAGGATATCGTCGACACCGGCCACACGCTGAACCATGTCACGCATTTGCTGCAAAGCCGCAATCCGGCGCGGCTGAAATCCATTGCGCTTCTGGACAAGCCGTCGCGGCGCGAGGTGGATTTCCGCTCTGACTGGGTCGGCTTTGAAATCCCGGACGAATTTGTCGTCGGCTATGGCATCGACTATGCGCAGCGCAACCGCAACCTGCCGCATATCGGCAAGGTGCGGTTCACCGACGAGGGCTGAGCCGGCCAAAACCCGGGGGTGACATGCGTGCACCACCTGTACACCACCTGTCCACCACCTGTGCACCCCCCGGTGCAGCCTGCCGCGGTGCTTGTGCAAAACTGCCACAAACAGCGATAAACACAGCGTAATCGGGAACCGGCGGTCCTCCGCCGGTTCCACCTCGGCGGGCGGCGCATTCCGGCGCAACGGATTTGCCTTTCGCCGCCACCTGCCCCATGTGATTGGCAAACGCAGCGATCACAGGAGATCCGCCATGCAAAAGTTTCTGACCGCCGCCGCAGCCGCGGCTTTGACTCTGACCCTCGCCCCCGCAGCCAGCCATGCGGGGCCGCCGAAATGGGCCCCCGGGCACAGCAACAGCGCCGCCCATTATGCGCCGGGCCAGGTGAAGAAACGGCACCACCGCAAGCACAGCCACGATCATGACCATGATCACGACCGGTACGACGGCCGCATTCGCGGGGACGACTGGGTCTACATTGACGACTACGGCCGCTGGGGCCTGAACCCGCCGCGCGACGGGCACCGCTATGTGCGCCAGGGCGACAAGATCTTTGAGGTCGTCAAAGACACGCTGGCCATCATCGGCGCAGTGGCCGTTGTTGATGCGCTGGTGAACTGACGCTCAGCCCAGCAGGGTTCTGACAGCTTGCAGAATGATCCCGGCTCCGGCCGGGATCGCTGCGTCCGGGAAATCGAAATCCGGGTTGTGCAGCTGCGGCTGCGCCTCCCCGGAGCCCAGCCAGAACATCGCCGCTTTGGCCTGTTTGCCGAATTGGCCAAAGTCTTCGGACCAGCGCTGGGGATAGTCCCTCATCTGCGCCGGGTTGCCTGCCGCTGTACAGGCGGCCTGCAACATCTCCACCGCCTCCGGGTGGTTGGTGCAGGCGTCAAACACATCATCAAATTCGATGGAAAACCCCAGCCCCTCCGCTGCGCAGACCTGCTCCACCGATGCAGTGGCATCTGCAACGAGCTGATCCATCCGGGGATCCGTCACGGTGCGCAGGGTGGCCCAGACCTCGCCCTCGCCGGGGGCGATGCCAAAGGTCGCTTCACCCAGCCGGGCATGGGTCAGGGTGACTAGGGCGAAATCCGGCCCCAGATCACCGCCGCCACCCAAAGCCGCCAGACCCGGCAGCAATTGCGCGATGGCCCCGGCGGGCGACAAGCCGTCCTGCGGCGCGGCGGCGTGGGATGTTTTGCCGGTCAGCCTGATGCGCATCCCGCGGGAAGCGCAATTGGCAGCGCCGGAGCACAACGCAACCTGCCCCACCGGCAGCCCCGGCAGGTTGTGCAGCGAGAAAGCGTGGTCCGGAGCGATCTGCTGAAAGGCAGGATCCGCAATCACTGCCGCGGCTCCCTTGCCGGTTTCCTCGGCGGGCTGGAACAGCAGAACGGCGCGGCCCTTTGCCGGGCGCTGCGCCGACAGATCCTCTGCCAGCGCCGCTACCATCGTCATATGGCCGTCGTGGCCGCACAGGTGCCCTCGGCCCGCGTGGGTGGAGCGATAAGGCTGGTCCGACAGTTCCTCAATCGGCAACCCGTCCAGCTCGCAGCGGATCAGGACGGTAGGGCCTTCCGCCCTGCCCTCATAAACCGCAGCAACACCGTGGCCGCCAAGGCCGGTCAGCAGCTGATCGGGGCAATGCCCGCGCAGATAGTCCGCCACCATGGCGGCGGTCTTTTCCTCAGCGCCGGAGACTTCGGGGATCTGATGCAGGGCGTGGCGCAGCGTTGTCAGCCGCGCCAGACGCTCAGGCGTCATGCCAGGCCCAGCTTCTTGTTGCGGGCTTCGCGCAGGCGGGCGAAATCGTCGCCGGCATGGTAGGAGGATCGGGTCAGCGGTGTTGCCGAGACCATCAGAAAACCCTTGCCATAGGCGGCTTTTTCATAGGTCTTGAACTCTTCAGGCGTCACAAAGCGGTCCACCGCGTGGTGCTTGGGCGTCGGCTGCAGGTACTGGCCGATGGTCAGGAAATCGATATCCGCGGCGCGCATGTCGTCCATCACCTGCTTCACCGCCTGCGCATCCTCGCCCAGGCCGACCATGATGCCGGATTTGGTGAACATCGACGGGTCCAGCTCCTTGACCCGCTGCAAGAGGCGCAGGGAGTGGAAATAGCGCGCACCGGCGCGAACCTCAGGGTACAGGCCCGGAACGGTTTCCAGATTGTGGTTGAAGACATCCGGGCGCGCCTCAACGACCGTTTCCAGCACCGAGGGATCGCATTTCAGGAA
Source organism: Leisingera sp. S132 (assembly GCF_025144465.1). Taxonomy (NCBI): domain Bacteria; kingdom Pseudomonadati; phylum Pseudomonadota; class Alphaproteobacteria; order Rhodobacterales; family Roseobacteraceae; genus Leisingera; species Leisingera sp. S132. The sequence goes on along the minus strand of NZ_CP083553.1, from coordinate 1,576,883 downwards.
ATCCGGGGTCAGGATTTCAATGGTGGTGTTCGGGCTGCGGTGGCGCACCGCGCGGATGGTCTGGGCAAAATGCTCGGCGCCGCCGTCCTCGATATCGTCGCGGTCCACAGAGGTGATCACCACGTGGTTCAGACCCAGCTTTTCGACCGCATGGGCGACACGGCCCGGCTCAAACGCATCCAGCGCCTCAGGCGGCTTGCCGGTGGCGATGTTGCAGAAGGAACAGGCGCGGGTGCAGACCTCCCCCATGATCATCATGGTGGCGTGGCCCTGGCTCCAGCATTCGCCGACGTTGGGGCAGCCCGCTTCCTCGCAGACCGTGGTCAGCTTGTTGTCGCGCATGATCTTGTGGGTTTCGGCATAACCTTTGCCGCCCGGCGCCTTGACCCGGATCCAGCTTGGCTTCTTGGGCTGAGCGTTGTCGGGACGATGCGCCTTTTCGGGGTGGCGCTGCTCCGGGATCTTAAGGTCTCTCACGTGGGTTTCCCTTCCGGCCTTTGGCGTTCTGAGCGGGTTTAACATAGCTGATCTGGCTTGGCACGGGCATATCGTCAACCCCGCCTTGCCGCCTTGTCATGGCTCAAACACTGCAAATGTGCCGTTTTTCTTTGCCAAAGCGGCGCAGCGGGACACATAATTCCCGCAAGCAAGCAGACTTCAACGCAGATCATTCAGGGAGGGACGCATGGCCAAGGAACTGGAGAAATTCAAGGCAGAGGCCAAGAAGCTGGCTGCCGGCACCAGGAAATTCACCACCGCCGAGGGGGACAAGCTGAAGAAGCGGATCGGGATTTCGCTGGGCAACGCCTGGGAGGGCGAGGATTTCTTCCGCGAAAGCCTGGCCAAGGCGCGCGAAAACGGGGTGAAATCCGAGAAACTGGCCGATTTCCAGAAGGACAAGAGTTTCAAGGACGGGCTGACCACCTGGAACAAGGCCGTGGACATCCTTCAGGGCGACGTCGACGAGATGAAGGCCTTCTGCGCCGATGCCACGGCGCATATGGCCAAGCAGCAGAATCTCCTGAAGGACATCGAGAAGGATCTGAAGAAACGGTCAAAATCCTCTGCCTCCAAAAAGGACATCGAGACGCTGCAGGGGGAACTGGAGAAGGAGATTGCCGCGGTCAGGAAGGCGTCCGAATATGAGGGCAAGCTGAATGCGGCGCAGAAGCTTTACGCGGCGAATTTCCAGAAGAAGGTGAACGCCATCCTGAAGGAAAAGCCGGACAGCCATGACAAGAAGAAGGACGCGACAGAGCTGCCGCAGATACTGGTGGACCGGAATCTCAAGAAATTCACCAATCAGGCCGGCGCGCTGGTGAAGGCGATCAACGCCCATTGCAGCGCGGCCATCGACGCGGCGGGCGAGGATTTGAAGGCGGCAGCGCCGGAATTGAAGGCAGCCGCCGCAAAGTACAAGGATCTGAAGAAGATCAACGACCAGTACCAGCAAGTGAAGAAGAAGTTCCCCGGCGCAATCGAGGATTCCAAGGACAAGAAAAAGCTTCTTGAGACAATCAAGAAACTCGACAACGCCACAGACGCGATGGAGCGCAAGATCCGCGGCACCACGGTCACGATCAAGAAGGCTGCGGTATAACGTCCCGCACCGGGGCGAACATGCCGTTCTCGCGCGGTTTTCCGGCGCCGTACCGCTGCCTGTGCGGACAGGCGCAGGAAACCTGCGCGCATTTCACAGGGACGTGTTGAAGCCTGCTTAGAATCATTTTAAGCCTGCCCGCCGAATGACATCCGCAATCAGGAGCAAGCTGAAATGAAAGCTGGCGTTAAGCTGCCCGACGTGACCTTCCACACCCGTGTCCGCGACGAAGCGATCGAGGGCCCGAACCCGTTCCGCTGGGAAGACAAGACCACCGCTGACTACTTTGCAGGCAAGCGTGTTGTGCTGTTCTCGCTGCCCGGCGCCTTCACCCCGACCTGCTCCACCTACCAGCTGCCGGGTTTTGAAAAAGGCTTTGCCGGTTTCCAGGCCGAGGGCATCGACGCGATCTACTGCATGTCCGTGAACGACAGCTTCGTGATGAACGCCTGGGCGCGTGCGCAGGAGCTGGAAAACGTGGAAGTGATCCCGGACGGCTCCGGTGAGTTCACCCGCAAGATGGGCATGCTGGTCGCCAAGGACAACCTGGGCTTCGGCAACCGCTCCTGGCGCTATGCTGCCATCGTCAACGATGGCGTGGTCGAAGCATGGTTCGAAGAGCCGGGCCTCTCGGACAACCACGGCGAAGACCCCTATGGCGTCTCCTCCCCGGAGACCGTGCTGAAGCACCTGAAAGAAGCCAAGGCAGAAGTCGCAGCCTAAGCTGCACTGCCAGATCAGGCATTCGAACGGGTCCGCGCTGCGGGCCCGTTTTCTTTTGCGGCTCGGCCCGGCTCAGCCGATCATCTCTTCCTGCTGCGGGCAGGTCTCGCCATAGAAGTCCGCAAGATGCTGCAGGGCGATGCGCAGTACCACCTTGCCGGATCTGGCAGGCCAGCCGAGATTGCGCTCTGCGGTTTCCAGCCCTTCCAGATGGCAGCAGCAGCGCAGCGCGATGTCGCTGAGCCCTGCCCCCAGTTTCTGCAGCGCCTCTGTCATCCGCTGATGCGCTGCTGCAGCGGCCTGATGGCTGGTGCTGCGCATGGGGTGGCTGCCTTGTGCAAAATACATCTCCTCCTGCACCAGGTGGCTGCTGATCTGCGCCAGCTCGAAATCCTCGCGCAGCCGCCGCCCGGCGCGCACCATCGGCTGGGTCAGGAAGGACTTGCCGTCCTTGTCCAGCAGCCGGGCCAGCATCTCCAGCGGGGTTTCAGCCCCGCTGTAGCGGGACTTGCGCCCCAATCCCCCGGCCTCTCCCGCATCCGGTGCCTCAAACGGTGTCTGCACTTCGGCAAACCCGCCCTCCAGCCTGGCGCGGGCGCGGTTTTCCTGATCGGCGATGATCCGGTTCAGCGCCGCGCGGCCGGCTGCGGTGATCGCGTAGCGGCTGATCCGGCCCTTGCGCGAGCAGGCAATCCAGCCGGTCAGCGCCAGCGCGCCGGCCAAGGGCCGCGACACCGCCACCTTGTGCCCGTCGGTCTCCTGGCCTTCGCGCACCACAACAGCCATTTCCATGCCTTCGGCGGCAGCCAGAACCGCGCCGCCGCGGCTGAGCAGGGTCAGCACACTGGCCGCCTCCCGCTCGAACCCCGACCGCAGGCTGCGGCTTGCAGCGGTTGGCTTGTCTTCCGGGCGCGGTTTCGCCGTGGCCTTTTTATAGCGTCCGGCCAGATAGGTCAGAACCTCATCAATCAGCGGATCATCCCGCAGGATCTCGACCCGCCGGACCTGGCGCAGGATGGTGGAGGGATGGCAGCCCGCCTTACGGGCCAGCTGCCGGATCGGGCGGCCTGCCTCGGTGTGCTGAAGGTAGCGGCAGGTTTCCAGCGGCACCCAGCCTGGAAAGGGTGCCTGAGTCATATTTTGCATTCGTAACCCCCGGTCGTGAGCCAGGCTGCCGGGTCAGCCGCACTCAAAGGTGCCTGCGGCCTGTCCCTTTACGCCCGGCTGAAGTTGGACAAAAGCGCGGATCGGACATCATTGTTTCCAGAAAAAAAATAATCATCACAAAACGGACCGTTCGCCGGTCGCCCCCTTTCCGCAACACCACCTGGAGTTGTGTTTTAGCAGAGCCAGATCCGAGATAGGAAAGGAGACGGTCATGCAGGATGTTATCAGCCGCGTTTCGTTGCTCCGGCGCCCGGGGATTCTGGCGCGGGCGGCCCGGTTAGGGGCCCGGAATTACTGCCGCAAACGCGACCTGCGGCGCATTCTGGGTTACGGTGAGGTGCCCAAGCCTGCTGCCGCCGTGATGCGCCTGCTGGAACTGGAGGACGCCCTGAACACCGCCCGCCAGGCGGGCGAGGCAGGGTATTCGATGATCCGCCATGTGGATGTGCTGATTGCGCTGGCGGGCGAAGCCGCCTCCTTGAAGGCACGATCACAAGCAAGAACGGCGGCCCCGCGGGACCGCCGTTTTGCTGCGGCAGAGGGTGCATCCCCCTGCCCCTGATTTTCCGGCTCGCGCTTACATGAAAGCGTCGGGCATGGAGGCCTTCTTCTCGGCCACATATTCGTCCAGCGCCAACTTGATGGACGGATCCAGCGCGGGCTGCTCATAGGTGGCCAGCAGCTTGTCGACGCGGCTTTCCGCCAGCGCATAGGTGTCTCGCGCGCCCTCTTCTTCCCACTGCTCGAACGGTTTGTAGTCGAGCAGATCGGACTTCCAGAAGGCCGCTTTGAAGTTCGCCTGGGTGTGGGCGCAGCCAAGGTAGTGGCCGCCGGGGCCAACTTCGCGGATGGCGTCCATCGCCTGGCCGTTCTCGTCCACGGAAATACCCTTGGCGAGGCCATGCAGCGCGCCCAGCTGGTCAGCGTCCATCACGAACTTCTCGAAGTCGGCAACCAGGCCGCCCTCGAGCCAGCCGCAGGAGTGCAGCATGAAGTTCACACCGGACATCAGGCCCATGTTGAGCGAGTTGGCGGTTTCATAAGCCGCCTGCGCATCCGGCAGCTTGGAGCCGCAGAAGGAGCCGGCAGAGCGGAACGGCACGCCCAGGCGGCGGGCCAGCTGGCCTGCGCCATAGGTGACCAGCGACGCTTCGGGGGTGCCGAAGGTCGGGGCGCCGGAGTTCATGTCGATCGAGGACACAAAGGCGCCGAAGATCGCAGGCGCGCCGGGGCGGCACAGCTGGTTGTAGGCGATACCGGCCAGAACCTCAGCCAGCACCTGCGTGAGGGTGCCTGCCACCGACACCGGCGCCATGGCGCCGCCGACGATGAACGGCGAGATGATGCAGGCCTGGTTGTTCTGGGCATAAACCTCAAGCGAGCCCATCATCACGTCGTCGAAAGTCATCGGCGAGTTGATGTTGGTGAGCGAGGTCATCACGGTGTTGTTCTGCACGAACTCCTTGCCGAACAGGATGCCCGCCATGTCGACGGAGTCCTGGGCGCGGCTGGGTTCGGTGACAGAGCCCATGAACGGCTTGTCGCTGAGGGTCATATGCGCCATCAGCATGTCAAGGTGGCGCTTGTTCACCGGAATGTCGGTCGGTTCGCAAACGGTGCCGCCGGAGTGGTGCAGCCATTTGGACATATAGGCCAGCTTCACGAACTTGTTGAAGTCGTCCATGGTCGCATAGCGGCGGCCGCCGCTGCGGGTGCGCACGAAGGGCGGGCCATAGACCGGTGCCAGAACCAGATTGCGGCCGCCGATGACAACCGATTTCTCGGGGTTGCGGGCGTGCTGGGTGAACTCGGCCGGTGCGGTTTCGCACAGCTTGCGGGCCAGGCCGCGGGGAATGCGCACGCGCTCGCCCTGGACATCGGCACCTGCCTCGCGCCAGCGCTGCAGCGCCGCCGGGTTGTCGACGAAATTGACGCCGACCTCTTCCAGGATCGTGTCCGCGTTGTACTCGATGATCTCCAGCGCTTCCTCGTTCAGAATCTCGAAGTTCGGAATGTTGCGCTCGATGTACTTGGCGGTTTCGATCTTGACGCTGGTGCGCTCGGCGCGGCGGGCGGCACCGCCGCCGGAACCGCGGGCACGACGGCGCGGGGCTGCTTCTGTCATGGTTTATCCTCACCACAGGCATTTCATTGCGAAGGGTATTATAGCCCTCGCGCGCGCCGCCGCCGCAGGATTGCGGCCATTCAAGTTGAAAAGCGACATTGCCGCTGCAATTTCCACCGCGGCGGTGGACTTTGGCATACCTTTTGCGGCCCGGACGGCGGTCTGCCGTTAAATAGCGCCCGCTGCCCCGCAGATCGGCCAAACCCCCTTGCGGAAAACGCGTTCCTGCCCTATGGCGCGTGCATGACAGAGACATCCCATGACCGCCTTCTCATCATCGACTTTGGCAGCCAGGTCACGCAGCTGATTGCGCGCCGCCTGCGCGAGCTGAACGTCTATTGCGAAATCCACCCCTATCAGAATGTCACTATGGACTTTGTGCGCGAGCTGGCGCCCAAGGCGGTGATCTTCTCCGGCGGGCCGGACAGCGTGACCCGCGAGGGCAGCCCCCGGGCGCCGCAGGAAATTTTCAACTATGGCGTGCCGATCCTGGGCATCTGCTATGGCCAGCAGGTGATGATGCACCAGCTGGGCGGCACAGTGGAAAGCGGCCACGGCACCGCCGAATTCGGACGCGCCTATGTGACCCCCACGGTGGAAACGCCGCCGCTGCTGGAAGGCTGGTTTGCAAATGACGCCGACCGCGAACAAGTCTGGATGTCGCACGGCGACCACGTGAGCAAGATCGCACCGGGGTTCGAAGTCTACGGCACCTCCCCCAACGCGCCTTATGCCATTACCGCAGATGTCTCCCGCAGTTTCTATGCGGTGCAGTTCCACCCGGAGGTGCATCACACCCCTAACGGCGCCAAGCTTTATGAGAACTTCGTGCGCCTGGCCGGTTTCAGCGGCGATTGGACCATGGGCGCCTACCGCGAGCAGATGATCGAGAAGATCCGCGAGCAGGTCGGCGACAAGAAGGTGATCTGCGGATTGTCCGGCGGTGTGGATTCGTCCGTCGCCGCGATCCTGATCCACGAGGCAATCGGCGACCAGCTGACCTGCGTGTTTGTGGACCACGGGTTGCTGCGCAAGAACGAGGCGGAAGAAGTCGTCTCGATGTTCCGCGACAACTACAACATCCAGCTGATCCACGCGGATGAGAGCGATCTGTTCCTGGGCGAGTTGGACGGGCAAAGCGACCCGGAAACCAAGCGCAAGATCATCGGCAAGCTGTTCATCGACGTGTTCCAGAAACACGCCGACACCATCGACGGCGCCGAGTTCCTGGCACAGGGCACCCTGTATCCGGATGTGATCGAATCCGTGTCGTTCTCGGGCGGCCCCTCCGTCACCATCAAGAGCCACCACAATGTGGGTGGCCTGCCGGAGAAGATGGGCCTGAAGCTGGTCGAGCCGCTGCGCGAGCTGTTCAAGGACGAGGTCCGCGCTTTGGGCCGCGAACTGGGCCTGCCGCAGAGCTTCATCGGCCGCCACCCCTTCCCCGGACCGGGCCTGGCGATCCGCTGCCCCGGCGAGATCACCCGCGAGAAGCTGGAGATCCTGCGCGAGGCGGATGCGATCTATATCGACCAGATCCGCAAGCACGGCCTCTATGATGAGATCTGGCAGGCCTTCGTGGCCATCCTGCCTGTCCGCACCGTTGGCGTGATGGGCGACGGCCGCACCTATGACTACGCCTGTGCACTCCGCGCGGTGACCTCGGTTGATGGCATGACGGCGGATTACTACCCGTTCAGCCACGAGTTCCTGGGCGAAACCGCCACAAGGATCATCAACGAGGTGAAAGGCATCAACCGCTGCACCTATGACATCACCTCGAAGCCTCCAGGCACCATCGAGTGGGAATGATCAGATTTTAGAGAGCCCCGGCCGGATTGGCCGGGGTTTTTCTTAATCTGCGGCAAGCGGTTAACACATCCGTCAGACCTGTTTGGAATAGTCCCCGAGACACGACAGTTCCGGAGAACCCAATGATTATTTGCCACCCGCTGAAACTCATCTTCATCAAGACCAAGAAGGTAGGTGGCACGTCGTTTGAAATTGCCCTGTCCAGCTTTTGCGACGACACAAGCATCATCACCCCGATCTCTCCCGACGACGAAAAGACCCGTTCAGATCTGGGCTATCCCGGTGCGCAGAATCACCGGCACCAGGTCTGGCCGGATGGCTCTGAGACACGCGCCGGTTTCTACAACCACATCCCCGCCGACGAGGCCCGGCAACTGATCCCGCAGGACATCTGGGACAGCTACACCAAGGTCACAATCTGGCGCGATCCGTTTGACGCCATAATCTCCCGATATTACTGGGAAAAAGCCGACGCCGCCGGGATCCCCCTTGGACAGTTCGTGCAACGCTTCCCCGGCATGCTGACCGAAAACGTCCGGATTGCACCGCTGGACGGCCCGTCTGCGCCGGATGTTTTCCTGCGTTATGAACACCTGGAAGAAGACATCGCCGCACTGGGAATCGACGGGTTGTGGGAGCGGTTTTCCAGCTTGCGGGCCAAAGGGGCGTTCCGCCCGAAGTCGGGCACGGATCCCGCCACGCTTTTTGCGCAGCATCCTGGTGCCGCGGACATCGTGGCAAAGAATTGCGCCGCTGAGATCCGCAAGTTCGGCTATACGCGCCCAGGCACCCCGGCGGCAGCTGCCGCCATACCGGAAAAGCCCCGTGCAAACGACTTTATCTTCACCCTTTCAGCCGGGCGCACCGGCACCGCCTGGCTGGCGCAGCTGTTGCGCGACAACCTGGAAATCAACTCTGTGCACGAGCCCCTGGAGGTCGAGGACTTTGGATCGCAAATGCCCGAAATCGGCCACATGCGCACGTTCAACACCCGCGGTATGACTCCGAAGATGCGGAACTTCTGGAATGCGAAACTGGAGCCGCTGGAGGCTCCTTATGCTGAGTCCAATCACGCCTTGGGCAAATGCGGGCTGATCGAGGCATTGGCAGACAGCAGCATCTGCAACCGCACCACCGTGATCATCCTGCGCCGCGATCTGGCCAAGCAATGCGCCAGCTATGCGGGGCGCGGAGATTTCAACAATGTCACGGTGATCTGGCAATGGTACCTTGACGTGAGCTACGGCAACGTGATCGTCAATCCCGGCACTTTCCTGCAACTGGGCCAGATTGGCTGGGCGATCTGGTACGCTCTGGAGATGGAAGCACGCTATGCCTATTACCTTCTGAGCTACGGCCAAAAGATCAACTTTGTCACCGCCCGGCTGGAGGAAGCGACAACGCCGGAAGGCGCCGCCAAGCTGTTGGCGGAACTGGGCCACAGCGGCCCGGTGCTGCTGCCGGGGAAAAAGAATGCAACAGGCAACCCAGGCGATGCGGCGGGAGACCTGACCGCAGAGATCCGAACGCTGCTGAACCGGGTGAACTTCGACCCAATCGCAGCCGCCGCGGCCTATATCAAGTCGGGACGCAGGCTGGATGCGCAGGCCATGAACCGCGCTGCGGCCTGAGGCCTGCACCTGCCCCGCCGTGTTCTGCTTGACCCCGCAGGGAAAATCCGCCTCTTCTCGCAGCAGCAGTTACCGGGGGCAGGCATGACACAGGGCGAAACACGCGCGGGGCTGGCAGCGCTGTGGATGGTAGGGGCCATTGTGTCCTTCTCCGCCATGGCGATTGCCGGACGCGAGGCCGGGCTGACGCTGGACACCTTTGAAATCATGGCCTACCGCAGCCTTGTAGGGGTGGTGATTGTGGTGGCCGTCCTGACCGCCGCGAGCCGCTGGCATCAGGTCCGGCGGCAGCGTCTGGGGGTGCATCTGCTGCGCAACCTGTTCCACTTCACCGGCCAGAATCTGTGGTTCCTGGCGGTGACGCTGATTCCGCTGGCCCAGGTCTTTGCGCTGGAGTTCACCTCGCCGCTGTGGGTGATCATCCTGTCGCCGCTCTTGCTGGGCGAGGCGCTGACGCGGCGGCGCATGCTGGCGGCGGCGCTGGGTTTTGCCGGTATTCTGATTGTCGCGCGGCCCAGTCCGGACACCCTGAACCTTGGCCTGGCGGCGGCGGCCAGCTGCGCCATCTTCTTTGCCCTTACAGCGATCCTGACCAAACGGCTGACCCGGCATGAGAATACCGCATCAATCCTGTTCTGGCTGACGTCCATGCAGCTGGTCATGGGGCTGCTGGCAGCCGGGTGGGATGGAGACATGGCGCTGCCGGATGCTGCCACCCTGCCCTGGCTGGTGCTGATCGGCATCGCCGGGCTGACAGCCCATTTCTGCCTGACCACCGCCCTGTCGCTGGCGCCTGCCAGCGTGGTGGTGCCGGTGGATTTCGCCCGCCTGCCCGCCATCGCCATCCTTGGCATGGTGATCTATGGCGAAGCACTGGATGCCTGGGTGCTGGGCGGTGCAGCCGTTATCTGCATTGCAAATTACCTCAACATAGTTGCAGGCAAGTCCCACAGAACCCGTCAGAGCTGACTGAATCCGGCTAGTTGCCGTGCGGTTAATGTTGATTTGCTGAAATCGGCCCGATTACGTTCGCGTAAAGCGGCTCACCACAGCCGCCAATGAGGGAGGAACAATGAAACGCTATCTTGCAACTTCAGCGGCTTTGGCGCTGGCATCCGGCTCTGCCATGGCAAGCGGTCTGGACCGCACCGGCCAGCCGATCGGGATCATCTTTGAAGAAGGCAACTATGCCGAGTTTTCGTTCGCGACCACGTCGGTGGACCTGTCGGGCAACGACCGCACATCGCTGAACCCGTTCGGCTCTGCCACTGGCGATGTCGGTGAGCGGTTCAACATGTTTGGCGCCGGCTACAAGCGCGATATCAACGAACAGCTGTCGTTCGCCCTGATCTTCGACCAGCCCTGGGGTGTGGATGTGAACTATCCGACCACCGGGTCCCTGCTGCTGGGCGGCACCACGGCACAGGCAGATTCCAACGCGATCACCGCCCTGCTGCGCTACAAGTTCAATGAGCGCTTCAGCGTCCACGGCGGTCTGCGTTACCAGGAGATCGACGGCGAAATCAATCTGCAGGGCGGCGCATACGCCTCAGCCATTCCAGGCGGCACCTACAATGTTAAAGTCGCCAAAGATGGCGCCTTTGGCTGGGTGGCCGGCGTCGCCTATGAGATCCCGGACATCGCCCTGCGTGTTGCCCTGACCTACAGCTCCGAAATCGAGCATGATTTCGATCTGACTGAAAGCTTTTCAGGCTTCCCGGCTGCGAACGGCACCAGCTCAACCAAGACCAAAACACCACAGTCTGTGAACCTGGACTTCCAAACCGGCATCGCCCAGGACACTCTGCTGTTCGGTGGCATCCGCTGGGCCGAGCACAGCGTGACCAATCTGGTTCCTGGCATCTTTGGACGCGACCTGATCGATCTGGATGATTCCGTTACTTACACCTTGGGTGTCGGGCGCGCCTTCAACGAGAAGTGGTCCGGTTCGGTGGCGCTGATCTATTCGGATTCGGACGGCGACAACCTTGTCTCGCCGCTGGCACCGACGCATGGCTATGAAGCAATCCGGGTGGGCGTTCAGTATAAGCAGGACAACATGACCGTTTCTGCCGGCATCCGCTACACCCAGCTGGGCGATGCGGTTGCCTCCCCGGGCGGCAGCCCGGTCACCAACTTTCGGGACAACGACGCGGTCAGCGTGGGCCTGAAGGTCGGCTTCCACTTCTGATCCAGGCCCCTGCCGGGCAGTATGCCCCGCCCCTCCCAGGGGCGGGGTTTTCTTTTGCCGCGGCTCAAGCGCGCATGGAATTGACCCAGCCCGCACGGGTGGCTAGCAAGGCGTGACACCTTCAGGGACTTGAAACTTCCATGCTCTACTCTTCCGCACAGGACTGGCGCGACGCCCCCAGCAAACGGGTGCTGTTCTTTGGCATGTCCGGGCTTGGCAAAACCTATGTCAGCAACGTTCTGCGCGGGGCCGGCAGTTGGTTCCACTATTCCATCGATTACCGCATCGGCACCCGCTACATGGGTGAATACATCGCCGACAACGCCAAGGCCGAGGCGATGAAAGTGCCGTTCCTGCGCGAACTGCTGCTGACGGATTCGATCTTCATCGGCTCCAACATCACATTTGAAAACCTGCGCCCGGTCTCAGCCTATCTGGGCAAGCCCGGCGACACCACCAAGGGCGGCCTTCCGATTGCCGAGTACAAACGCCGCCAGGAACAGTTCCGGGTAGCGGAAATCCGGGCGCTTCTGGACACCGAGTATTTCGAAGGCCGCGCGCAGCAGCTCTATGGCTATCCGCATTTCATCTGCGACACCGGCGGGTCGATCTGCGAATGGGTCGATGCCAATGATCCGAACGACCAGATCCTGTCCGAGCTGAGCAAGCACACGCTGATGGTCTGGATAAAGGGCAGCGAGGAACACACCGCAGAGCTGGTGCGCCGTTTTGACCGCGCGCCCAAGCCGATGTCCTATCAGCCGGAATTCCTGAACCGCGTCTGGCAGGAATACCTTAAGGAAAACAAGATATCTGAGGCGGATGTCGACCCCGATGCCTTTATCCGCTGGACCTATGCCCAGGCGCTGGCGCACCGCCAGCCGCGCTATCAGGCGATGGCGGACAATTGGGGCGTCACGGTGACTGCCAGCCAGATCTCTGCCGTCAAGGATGAGGCCGGTTTCGTGGATTTGATCGCCAAGGCCCTTGAGGCCCGCGGCTAACCCGCTTATCTGAAAACCTCCGCTATATCGTACAACTTTCCGCAAATCAGGATACTGACATGCCCATCAAGATCCCCGCTGACCTGCCCGCCTATGACGTTCTGACGAACGAAGGCGTGATGGTCATGTCGCCGGATCAGGCGGCACGCCAGGATATCCGGGCGCTGCGCATCGGGCTCCTGAACCTGATGCCCAAGAAGATCCAGACCGAGAACCAGTTTGCCCGGCTGATCGGTGCCACACCTCTGCAGATCGAGCTGAGCCTGATCCGGATGACCGAGCATCAGACCAAGAACACCGCGGCTGAGCACATGGAGGAGTTCTATCACTCTTTCCAGGAGGTGAAGCACGAGAAGTTCGACGGGCTGATCATCACCGGCGCCCCGATCGAGCATCTGGACTTTGCAGAGGTCACCTATTGGGACGAGATGCGCGAGGTGTTCGAGTGGACCCAGAACAACGTGCATTCGACCTTTGGCGTCTGCTGGGGCGGCATGGCGATGATCAACCATTTCCATGGCGTGAAGAAGCATATGCTGGACCACAAGGCGTTCGGCTGCTTCCGGCACCAGAACCTGGCACCGGCCTCGCCGTACTTGCGAGGGTTCTCGGATGATTTCGTGATTCCGGTCAGCCGCTGGACGGAGATGAAGCAAGCGGAGGTCGATACCGCCGAGGGGCTCAGGACGCTGCTGGGCAGCGACGAGGTCGGACCCTGCCTGATTGAGGACAAGGCGCACCGGGCGCTCTATATCTTCAACCATTTTGAGTACGACAGCGATACGCTGAAGCAGGAATACGACCGCGACGTGGCCAATGGCACCCCGATCAACGTGCCGGGCAACTATTACCCGGACGATGATCCCAGCCGCCAGCCGCAGAACCGCTGGCGCAGCCATGCGCATCTTCTCTATGGCAACTGGATCAATGAGATTTACCAGACGACGCCTTATGAGCTGGATGAGATCGGCCGCTAGGATGCTGATCTGGGCAGGCCTTGCTGTGGCAGCGGGGGCTGCCCTGACCCACTGGCAGGCGGGCCGGCGCGAAGCCGCTGCTGAGGCCCGCCACCCGGCGCAAGGCCAGGTTCTGGTGGTAGGCAGCCACCGGGTGCATGTGGTGGAGATGGGGCAGCCCAAGGGCAGCGCGCCGGATCTGGTGCTGCTGCATGGCTCCAGCGGAAACACCCGCGACATGACGTTCCGGCTGGCGCCGGCGCTGGCGGAGGAGTTCCGCATCCTGATCTTCGACCGCCCGGGCCTGGGCTATTCCAGCCCGTTGAACGGCACGGGCGCAACCATTCGCCAGCAGGCGGACGTGCTGCGCCAGGCCGCAGCGCAGATGGGGGCCGAGAAGCCCGTCGTGCTGGGCCAAAGCTATGGCGGTGCTGTGGCGCTGGCCTGGGCGGTGGATCACCCCGAAAGCGTCTCTGCCCTGGTTTCGGTATCCGGGGTGGCTTACCCGTGGACAACACCGCTGGATCCGCTCTACCGCCTCACCTCCTCGCGCTTTGGCAGTGCGGTGGCGGTGCCGCTGCTGGCGGCTTATGTGCCGGATGCCGTGGTCAGCCGCTCCCTGCAGGAGATCTTTGCCCCGCAAGCGGTGCCGGAGGGATACGCGGAACACTTTGGCACCCGCCTGTCGCTGCGGCGCAACTCGCTCAGGGCCAATGCCAGGCAGCGGGCGAACCTGCTGGAGGAAGTGACGGAGCTTTCACAGCATTATGGCCGCATCACGGTGCCGCTGGAGGTGATCCACGGCACCGAGGATGATCTGGTCAGCCTCAATCTCCATGCCGAAGGGCTGGCCCGCAACGTGGACAGCGCGCGCCTGACGCTGCTGGAAGGCATCGGCCACATGCCGCAGCACGTCGCAACGGAAGATGTCGCCGATGCGGTGCGCCGCGCGGCGGAACGCGCGCATTTGCGTTAAAGCGATTCACATTCCATACTTCCTTCCCATATAAGGGGTTGAGGACAGAAGGGTTTTGCACATGCCGCTGCCGTTTGACGGGGCCATCAGCCGCTTTTTTCAGAGCGGCGCACCGGAGGAGATCCGCGAGGCCATCAAGGGCGCGGACAAGGATGAAATCCTCAGCCCCAGCTATCCGCACAGGAAGCTGATGAAGCGCAAGGCCTATGACAAAGAGCTTGAGGCGCTGCAGATTGAACTGGTCAAGCTGCAGTCCTGGGTCAAATCCAGCGGTGCGCGGATTGCCATCGTCTTTGAGGGCCGCGACGCGGCCGGCAAGGGCGGCACCATCAAGCGGTTCCGCGAGAACCTGAACCCGCGCGGGGCGCGCGTCGTGGCGCTGTCCAAGCCCACCGAAGCGGAACAGACCCAGTGGTATTTTCAGCGCTATGTGCAGCAGCTGCCCTCGGGCGGCGAGATCGTGTTCTTCGACCGCAGCTGGTACAACCGCGGTGTGGTGGAAAAGGTGTTCGGTTTCTGTACGGATCAGCAGCGGGAGCGGTTCTTTGACCAGGTTCCTGGATTTGAAGCGGCTTTGGCAGAGGACGGCATCCACCTGTTCAAGTTCTGGCTGAACGTGGGCCGGGCCGAACAGCTGCGCCGCATTCTGGCACGCGAATCCGACCCGCTGAAACAGTGGAAGCTGAGCCCGATCGACGTGAAGGGGCTGGAGAAATGGGACGGCTACAGCGCTGCCATTTCAGAGACCTTCGCGCGCAGCCACAACGCCGAAGCGCCCTGGACAATCATCCGCTCGGATGACAAACGGCGGGCGCGGCTGGCGGCAATGCGCAACGTGCTGCACGCGATTGATTACACCAGCAAGGACGCCAAGGCCATCGGCGCTTTGGACACCGAAATATGCGGAGGCCCGGACATCTGGGATGCCTAAACGCGGTTATCATCACGGCAACCTGCGCCAGGCGCTGGTCGAAGCCGCCCTGCAGCTGATCGAGGCCAAGGGGCCGACCGGCTTTACCCTGTCGGAGGCCGCCAAGCAGGCCGGTGTCACCCCGGCGGCGGTCTACCGCCATTTTGAAGGGCGCGAGGACCTGATCGCGGAAGCCTCGCGCCAGGGCTACGTGATGTTTGCCGACCTGATGCAGCATGCCTATGACAAGTATCAGCCCTCGGCTCTGGCAGCGTTTGAGGCGACGGGGCGGGCCTATCTGGCTTTTGCCCGCAAGCATCCCGGCCACTACATCTCTATGTTCGAAAGCGGCATCTCGGTGAACCGGACGCCGGAACTCGCCGATGCTGCCGCCCGTGCACGGGGCATTCTGGAGCGCGCCGCGGCGGACCTCAGCCAGCATATCCCGGCAGAGAAACGCCCGCCGGCCTCGATGTTCTCGGCCCATGTGCTGGCGATGAGCCATGGGGTGGTGGAGCTTTACGCGCGCAACTCTCCCGGTGCCGCCTCGCCGTTCCCGCCGGAGGATCTGCTGGAAAGCGGCATCGGCATCTACCTGCGCGGGCTGGGGCTGATCGGGCCGGACAACTAATCCAGCAGCTAGAACCGGCCGCTGGGCTGTGGTGCGCTCAACTCATCGCCAACGTTCACGAGGTTCACCTCGCCGATGCCCTTGATGTCCTCAGGGCCGATGTCGGTGACGTGGAATTCCTCTGACAGGGCGTCCTTCATATCCTCGGGCGCGACGATTTTCATCGGGTTGGCAAAGACTTGCAGCCGCGAGGCGAGGTTCACTGCGGGGCCGAAGACGTCATAGACGTATTTCTGGATACCCACCACCGACCCCACAGCAGAGCCGGTGCCAAGGCCGATCCGCGCCTGCCACTTGTGCTGATGGCTTTGATTGCGCCGGTCCAGGTAGCGCAGGAAACGGGTGGCGCAATGGGCCACGGCGGTGGCATGGTCCGGCGTCGGCTCCGGCATGCCCGCAACCGCCAGATAGGCGTCACCGATGGTCTTGATCCGCTCGCAGCCGTATTGCTCGACGATGCGGTCGAATGCGGTGAAGATGTCGTTCAGCTCTCCCAGCGTGACCGTCGGATCAGTGCGGGAGGCAAAGTCGGTGAAATTCACGAAATCCAGCATCACCACCGACACTTTGGGGTAAAGCTGCGGGGTGACCACGCCAAAGGTCTTGAATTCCTCATAGACAGAACGCGGCATCAGGTTCAGCAGCAGCCGCTCCACCCGCTCTTTTTCGCGCTCCAGTTCGCGGGTGTTACGCTCCACCATTGTGGAATAGCTGTCGATCATGCTCTCCAGCTCGCGGATGCGGGTGATGTTCTGGCATTCGACCACCAGCAGCGCCTCGTTCAGGTGGCTGGCTTGCGAGATGTTGATGGCGAACACCAGCGTGCGGCGCTTGCGTTTGATCTTCAGCTCCGCCGAATAGCGCAGCCCCTCGTCACAGAGCGGCCCAAGGTCCTCCGGTTGCAGGCCGTCGATAGCATCGGTCAGCGCCGCGCCCTCGCCCGGAGTGCCGAACCATTCTGCAAAGGGCTGATTGTGAAAGACAAAACCAAGATCTGACGCCCGCACCACAGCCACCCCGACGCCAATTGCGCGCAGCAATTGTTCATTGATGGCGGCAATGCTCATGCCGCTTCCCGGGTGACGATGATGCTGCGTTTGCCCTCAATGGCGCTGAGCGTGGTGCGGATATCCGGCTCTGACAGGCCATGCTGTTCCAGCGCCTCTTTCAGCAGCGCGCCCATTTCGTCGAAATCTTCGTGGCTGATGCCCAGGGCTCTGTGCACCGCCTCCAGCCGGTCGTCGCTGAAGGAGGCCGGGCCGCCCAGCAGCGAGGAAATGAACTTGGTCTGGTGATCAATCAGCCGCGCCATGTCAACATCGGCGAAGTAGTCGCCGATCTGGTCGGAGTCGAGCGCCAGTTCGTAAAAGGTCATTACGACCCGGCTGATGGCGCTGAACCCGCCGTATTTCTCGTAGATCGTTTGCGGCATGACAGCTGTCCCCCATCAGGAAGCGGTCCGCCCATGTTACGCTATTTTTGCGAAAATGTTAACGCCCGGGCACCGCAGGGGCATCCCGGGCTGGCTTGCACTCTGAAAACCAAAGGTTTTTCAGCCCGCTGCGCAGTCAGGCCGCGCTTTCGTCCGTGAAGGTCACCAGATCGCTGACAATGCATTGCAACCCCTCGATCAGGTCCAGCGTGGGCTGTGTGGACAGCAGCGGGGCCATTTCCTGGATCAGCGGCAGCGGCAGATCCCACCAGCGCAACGCCAGAAGTTTTTCGCAGACCGCGCTGTCGAAGCGCTTGCGCACAAGCTGCGCCGGGTTTCCGGCCCAGACCTCATAGGCGCCGACATCGCCGGTTACGGTCGCATTGGGGCTGATCACAGCGCCATCACCAATCGTCACCCCGCCCAGCAAGGTCGCATTGGCACCGATCCAGACGTCATTGCCGATCACCACATCCCGGCAGACCGGCTGCGGAACATGAGTGCCGGACCCGCCCAGATGGCTGGTAAAGGCTTCGCCGAAGGGAAAGGCAGAGATCCGGTCCAGCGCTGGGGACTGATCCAGCATCACCCGGACACCGCGCCCGATCGAACAGAAGGAGCCCACCATCACATTGGCACCATCGCCCTGCCCCTCGATCTCCAGATCCTCATAGCCATGGGTGAAGCGGCCGATTTCCAGTTTTCCGTTGCCGATCGGGGCAGTCTTGAATTGGTCTGGTGATGTCATGCTGTTCTGCCTTCCGGTTCCCGTCCTAGGAGTTCCGGGCCACCCTAGGCAGTCTTTCTAAAGGAACCCTGAAGGCGGCTATAAATCCGCGGCACCAGAGCAGCGCCAGAAACGCAAAAGGGCCCGCCAGCGGCGAGCCCTTCCAAAAGCATGTGTTTCCAGCTTAGCGCTTGGAGAACTGGAACGAACGGCGGGCTTTGGCCTTACCGTATTTCTTACGTTCCACAACGCGGCTGTCGCGGGTCAGGAAGCCGGCCGCTTTCAGCGCGCCGCGCAGCGACGGATCGTACAGCTGCAGGGCTTTGGAAATGCCGTGCTTGACCGCACCGGCCTGACCGGACAGGCCGCCGCCTTTGACGGTGGCGTAGACGTCAAACTCGCCTTCGACGCCGGCAACCTGGAACGGCTGGCGCAGGATCATCTGCAGCACCGGACGGGCGAAGTACTTGTTGATTTCCTTGCCGTTCACCTCGACCTTGCCGGAGCCCGGCTTGATCCAGACGCGGGCAACAGCGTCTTTGCGCTTGCCGGTGGCATAGGAGCGGCCTAGTTCGTCACGAACCGGCTCACGCGCGATGGTTTCTTCAGCCACTGCTTCCACACCGGTTGCAGCTGCGAGCTCTTCAAGAGTGTTGATCTGATCAGCCATCGGTATCAGCTCCGGGTGTTTTTCTTGTTCATGGATGCAACATCCAGAACTTCAGGTGCCTGGGCTTCGTGCGGGTGCTCGGCACCAGCGTAAACGCGCAGGTTGGTCATTTGCTGACGCGACAGGCGGTTGCCCGGCAGCATACGCTTGACGGCTTGGGTCACAACGCGCTCCGGGTGTGCACCTTCCAGGATTTCCTGTTTGGTGCGCGACTTGATGCCGCCCGGGTGGCCGGTGTGCCAGTAGAAGTGCTCTTCGCGCTTCTTGCCGGTCATCTGCACCTTGTCGGCGTTGATGATGATGACGTTGTCGCCCATGTCCATATGCGGAGTGAAGGACGCTTTGTGCTTGCCGCGCAGGCGCATGGCAACGATCGAGGCAAGACGGCCCAGAACAACGCCCTCGGCGTCGATCAGGATCCACTTCTTCTCGATATCTGCCGGAGTAGCAGAGAAGGTTTTCATGGCAGGTCAATCCTGTTTGTCGTGAAGGCAGAATCCCAAAGGTCATCGGCCTGAATTCGATGGACGGGGTTTACGGGCATCCCAAGCCCCAGTCAATACAAGCAAACAAGATTAAACCGTTACAAAACAATGGTTTAAAAAATAGGTATTATAATACCCCATAAAATCACACGCTGATCTGTTCCGGCGGGTTGTCCAGCAGGGCGCGCAGGCGCTGCATCGCCTCCTCGAACTGTTTCAGCGGCACATGCGCGTTGATGGCGATGCGCACCGCATGGGGCGCGCGGCCGTCGCGCAGGGCGAACTCATCTGCCGAGCGGATCTGGACACCATTGGCCTCTGCAGCGCGGGTAAATGCGGCGGCGCGCCAGCCGGACGGCAGTTTCAGCCAGAGGAAGGGCACTTCCGGATTCCAGGTCAGGTCAAAACCGCCGAGCGCGTTGACCGCAACCCTCACATAGCGGGCCATTTCATTGTTCACGGCTTTCACCAAGCCAGGCAGCCGCGGATCGCTGAGCAGGATCCGCACAAGTTCCGCCAGCGGCTGGGCCAGGCCGAAATAGCCGTATTCTGCCACCCGGCGCAGATCCGCCGCCCGCCCTTCCGGCGCCAGGGCGAAGCCGACGCGCAAGGCCGGCGTCAGGATCTTGGAGATCGAGGACACATGCCAGGCCAGTTCCGGCGCCAGCGCCCGGTAGCTGGGCGCGCGCGAGTCCCCAAGGCGGTAACAGTCGTCCTCGACAATCTGCACGCCATGGCGGCGGGCGATTCGGACGATTTCCTTGCGGCGCTCCAGCGGCGTGAACAGTCCGGTGGGATTATGCACCTCTGGGCTGGTGCAGATGACGGAGGCACCGGATTTGCGGATTGCCAGCTCCATCGCATCCGGGCGGATGCCATGTTCATCCATCGCGACCTCAACAACCTGCGCCCTGAGCAGCTCCGCCGCGCGGCGGAAACCCGCATAGGTCAGATCCTCCACCATGATTACCGGCTGCGGGCCTTGCAAGATTGCCTGCAGCGCAACCATGATGGCGTTTTGGCCGCCATGGGTCAGCACCACGTCCTTTTCACTGACCGGGCCAACCGGCGCCTTTGCGATCCAATCCGCAGCAGCCTGGCGCACCGGCTTATAGGCATCACGGGTCGGGTAGTTCAGGAAATTCCGCGCCTCGCCCTCGGCCACTTTGTGCAGCGCTTCGCGCACCGCTGACACCTGCCCCATGTCGGCAATCCGCGGGCTGAACAGGCTGACATGGCCGGGAACGCGCGCCTCCAGCAGATGCAGCTCCCGCGACCATACGTCATCGGGCACCGGCTTCTTCTTTTCGGCTACGAAGGTGCCGCGCCCGACCTCCGCTTCAAGCACGCCCTCATCGGTCAGAATGCTGTAGGCCCGGGCAACGGTGCCCGGAGTTATGCTCAACTGATACGCGAGATCCCGGACCGGTGGCAGCTTTGTACCAATTTTCAAACTGCCCATTTCGACAGCAGAGCGGATTGTATCTGCGACCTTTTTTGTACTTGGGACCTTTTGTCTCACCCAGAGCTTGCGGCCAAATTGTACCCATTACAATCCATCCTTGGACAACCTATCACCCCCTTTGTATCAAAACATCACGACAAATCAACAGGATTGTATCAACACAATACGAAGGAAGCCTCTCATGGCACAGCATATGCAAATGGCACAATCGAACATGTCCTATCTGAACAGCCGCCCGGCCCTGCCGGTGCTGGCGCAATGGGCCGTCTCCTTTGCCGTGCTGGTGACCAAGTGGAGCCTGCGCCATCGCACACGAACCCATTTGAAACACCTGAGCGACACGCAGCTGAAAGACATCGGGCTGTCCCGTGAAGACGCCCATTATGAAGCCACTCTTCCGTTCTGGCGCCCGTGATCCCCTGGGCAAAAGAACAACCTGACGGCCGGGGTTCGCCCCGGCCTTTTTTATTCGCACCTTGGCGCCCGCAACGGTGACCCTTGCAGCCGCCGCACCACACATCTGCTCTTGGCCCCGCCCCCGCGCTTTGCTAGGCGCAGCGGAACGAAACCATATTTGGCAGATTTGATGCAGCGCGACCCCATTCTTGTTGTAGACCGCGAGACCGGCGAGACCTTTGAAGAGGCGGTGCTGGGCGAAAAATGGATCCGCTGGGCCTATCAGAACGCCAGTGCACGGCCGGTGGAAAAGCTGCTGTTCCGCTCCTCCCTGATCAGCCGGCTGATGGGCGCCTGGTTCGATTCCCGGTTCTCCAAGAGCAAGATCGCCGCAGTGGTTGACGAGCTATCCATCGACATGAGCGAGGCCACCGCCCCGGCGGACAGCTATGGCTGCTTCAACGACTTCTTCGTGCGCCATCTGAGGCCAGAAGCCCGCCCCTTCAGCGCGGACCCGAAAGACATTGTATCGCCGGCTGATGGCCGGGTGCTGGTGTTCCCGGAACTGGCAGAGGACGTGTTTGTTCCGGTCAAGGGCTATCCGATGTCGGTGCGCACCATGCTGCCCGGCATTGCGGAGCGATTCATCGGCGGTGCGCTGGCGATCGTGCGCCTGTGCCCGGCGGACTACCACCGCTACCACTTCCCGGCCGCGGGCCGCATCACCGCAGCACAGGGCGTTCCCGGCGCACTGCATTCGGTCAACCCGATTGCACTAGGCGCGGGGCCGGATGTTTTCGGCGAGAACAAGCGGACCTGGACGCTGATCGAAACCGAGAACCTGGGCAGCTACTGCTTTGTCGAGGTCGGCGCCTTTGGCGTCGGCTCCATCGTCAACACCCGCACTTCGGGCACCGTGCAGAAGATGGACGAGAAGGGCTATTTCAAGTTCGGCGGCTCCACCGTGGTGGTGGTATTCGAGCCGGGCAAAGTGCAGTTCTCCGATGATCTGGTCGCCAACAGCGCCAAAGGCCGGGAAACCCTGGTCAAGGTGGGTCAGCCTTTCGCCACCGCCCTTTAGCGTTTCGGCGGGATCGAATAGGTCATCGAGGCGCGGGCCACCGGCTCTGCCATGCCCTCGGAATAGATCAGCACATCGGCCACCGCCAGCACACGGCCCAGCTTCAGCAGCCGCGCCTCGCCAATGAGGTCAGCACCGGCCGCGGGCTTGCGCATGAAATCGAGCGAGCAATTGGTGGTCACGGCCAGCGCCTCCTGCCCCAGATGCGCCAGGATCAGCGCGTAGACCGCGCAATCGGCCAGCGCAAACATCGATGGGCCGGACACCGTGCCGCCGGGCCGCAGGTGCTTCTCTGCCGTCAAGAGCCGCATCCGGAGGTGATTTTCCTCCATCGTTTCGATGGCAAAGTCATCCCGCACCTGCGGAAAAATCTCATGCAGGTATTCCGTCAGACCTGCGACATCAAATGCCAGCGCCATGCTTTCCCTTTCCGTTCGCCCCGCCTAGAGTTGCCCCCGGATTTGCGAGGAGGGCAAGATGGCAATTCTGGAACGTCACGACACAGGTGCAATTGCGCGGCTCACCATGAACACGCCGGAGAAGCTGAACGCGCTGTCGGATGAGATGCTGGCCGCGCTGCAGCAACAGATCGATGCCTTGCGCGAAGACAGCCGCATCAAGGTTGTGATCCTGTCCGGTGCAGGCAAGGCGTTCTGCGCTGGCCATGATATCAAGCAGATGACCGCGGGCCGCACTGGCGAGGACGGCGGCAAGGGGTATTTCCAGGATCTGTTTGCGCGCTGCACAAGCGTGATGACGGGGCTGCAATCCCTGCCCCAGCCCGTCATTGCCCAAGTTCACGGTATTGCCACCGCGGCGGGCTGCCAGCTGGTGGCCTCTTGCGATCTGGCGGTGGCGGCGGAGGGCACCCGGTTCGGCGTCAACGGCGTGAACATCGGCTTGTTCTGCTCCACCCCGATGGTGGCGCTGTCACGGAATATCCCGCGCAAACAAGCGTTCGAGCTGCTGACCACCGGCGAGTTCGTCGAGGCCGCGCGCGCCGTGGAACTCGGCCTGGCCAACCGTGCCGTGCCGCTGGAGGACTTGGAGGCCGAGACCACGCGGCTGGCGGAAACCATTGCCTCCAAACTCGGAGCGGCTGTGAAGATCGGCAAGCAGGCGTTCTACGAGCAGCTGCAGATGCCGCTGGACCAAGCCTATGCCTATACCAGCCGCGTGATTGTCGAAAACCTGATGCACCGCGACACCATCGAAGGCATGGCCGCCTTTATCGAAAAGCGCGCGCCTGACTGGCAGGAGTGAGTTTTTCCGAAAATTTACGGAAAGCTTTAGGCTTTGTTTACCAATCGGAACGTAATGTTTCCGTAATAAGCCAAATGCCCGGCTTTCAATTCGGGCAGAAAGATGGCAGATATTGGGCAAGGTCGCAGACCGGCACAATTTGGGCTGCTGCTGCAGAAGGGTCCCTCCAACCGGTTCTCTCACCCCGGTGATCCATTCCTGCAGCGGCGGCCCCAAATCCCCCCCCTCCCGCTTTGAACGCCCGCCCACGGCTTCCCGCTCGCCCCAAGCCTGTTGCACGCGCGCGCCCCCTGCCCTATGTGGCGGGCATGACAGATCATTCGGCACAGACATTGCATATCGTGGGCGGCGGCATGGCCGGCTCGGAAGCGGCCTGGCAGGCGGCAAACATGGGTGTACAGGTGGTGATCCACGAGATGCGCCCCAAGGTGGAAACCTTTGCCCACCAAACCGGCAACCTGGGCGAGATGGTGTGTTCGAACTCCTTCCGCTCGGACGATGACGAGCAGAACGCCGTTGGCCTGCTGCACTGGGAAATGCGCGCCGCAAACGGGCTGATCATGACCACCGCGGATGAGCACCGGCTGCCCGCCGGCGGCGCATTGGCCGTGGACCGGGACCCCTTTGCCGAAACGGTGACCGCCAAGCTGAAGGCGCATCCGAATGTCACGGTTTCTTACGAAGAAATCACCGAACTGCCGACAGAGGGCCATTGGATCTTTGCAACCGGGCCGCTGACATCGCCGGAGCTGGGCAAGGCGATTCAGGCCGAAACCGGGGCCAAGGCGCTGGCCTTCTTTGATGCCATCGCGCCGATTGTCTATGCGGAAAGCATCGACATGTCGCAGGCCTGGATGCAGTCCCGCTATGACAAGGGCGAAACCGAGGAAGAGCGCACCGCCTATCTCAACTGTCCGATGGACAAGGACCAGTATGAGGCCTTCATCGACGCGCTGCTGGCCGCCGAGAAGACCGAGTTCCACGAAGGCGAGACCGCAGGCTACTTCGACGGCTGCCTGCCGATCGAGGTGATGGCCGAACGCGGCCGCGAAACCCTGCGCCACGGGCCGATGAAGCCGGTGGGGCTGACCAACCCGCATCAGCCGGAGGTCAAGGCCCATGCGGTGGTGCAGCTGCGCCGCGACAATGCGCTGGGGACACTGTTCAACATCGTTGGCTTCCAGACCAAGATGAAATACGGCGCCCAAACCGAAGTCTTCAAGATGATCCCCGGCCTGGAGAACGCCAGCTTTGCCCGCCTTGGCGGCATCCACCGCAATACCTTCCTGAACTCGCCCACCCTGCTGGACAGGCAGATGCGGCTGAAGTCGAAGCCCAACATCCGCTTTGCCGGCCAGATCACCGGCGTCGAGGGCTATGTGGAAAGCGCCGCCATGGGACTGCTGGCAGGCCGCCTGGCAGCGGCTGAAATCCTGGGCCAAGTGCTGCCGGAAGTGCCGCAGGACAGCGCCATGGGCGCGCTGATCCACCACATCACCGGCGGTGCCGAGGCCAAGACCTTCCAGCCGATGAATGTGAACTTCGGCCTGTTCCGCCCGGTCGACGGGTTGAAGGGCGGCCGCCGCGGCCGCAAGGACCGCTACAAGGCTTATACCGACCGCGCCAAGGATGTCTGGCAGGATTGGCTGAAAAACTTTTCCTAGACGAAAAGCCGTGTCCGCGCCTAAGCTTTTTCCATGACCGAGAAGTTTCTGGACAAGGCCTATGGCCTTGAAACACCGGAAGCGACCCTGGAACACTACAACCAATGGGCCGCTTCCTATGACGCCGAAATTGCCGAGAACGGTTACGCGACACCGGGCCGTATCGCCGGGGCATTGGCAAAATTTCAATCTGACCTGAGCGAGCCGGTGCTGGACTTCGGCTGCGGCACCGGCCTGTCCGGCCTTGCGCTGCGGCGGCAGGGGTTTGAGATTATCGACGGCATGGAGCCCTCCGGCGAGATGCTGGCACAGGCGCGCAGCAAAGGTGCCTACAGAGAACTCACACAGATTGATGTGGCTGATCCGCGGCCCATCCGGCAAGGTTCCTACCGTCTGGTCACCGGTTGCGGCGTGCTGGGCACAGGCGCGGCCCCGCCGCCCGTTTTCGACATGATCATGCATGCGCTGCCACGGGGCGGCTTATTCACTTTCTCCTTCAATGATCACGCCTTGGCAGACCGGGCATTCACTGGAAAGCTCAACGAATGGCTGGACTGTTCCGCAGCGCGGCTGCTATTTCGGGAACACGGGGAGCACCTCCCCGGAATGAACCTGAAATCCACCGTCTATGTAATTGAGAAAGCGTGACATTCACCACACGTTTTGCGCCGTCGCCGACCGGACCGCTGCACCTGGGCCACGCATATTCGGCGATGCTGGCACATGATATGGCGATGTCAGAAGGCGGCACCTTCCTGCTGCGCATCGAAGACATCGACCAGTCGCGTGCGCGCCCCGAATGGGAGGCGCAGATTTATGAGGACCTGCACTGGCTGGGCCTCAGCTGGCCCGAACCGGTCATGCGCCAGTCAGAGCGGCTGCCCAGCTACCAGGCCGCGCTCGACCAGCTAGCTGCACTGGGTCTCACTTATCCTTGCCGTTGCAACCGGGCCGACATAGAGGCCGCGGCTGGCGCGCCGCAGGAAGGCGTGCCGCAATTCGGGCCCGACGGGCGCATTTACCCCGGCACCTGCCGCAGCCGGCAGCCGTCAGAGGCCACGGGCCAGGACGTAATCCGGCTCAACATGCAGAAAGCCGTCCGCGCCGCGGATTTGCGCAGTTTCACGGAGACCGGGCCGGCCTTCCCGGGCACGCACGCACTGGACGCAGATACGTTGATCTCAAGCGTCGGCGACATCATCCTGGTTCGCAGAAACATGGGCAGCTCCTACCACATGTCGGTGGTGGCGGACGACGCGGACCAGGGCATAACGCACGCCGTGCGTGGTGCCGACCTGTTCGAGGCGACCCAGATCCACGTCCTGCTGCAATGCCTGCTGGACCTGCCCACACCCATTTACCACCACCACCATCTTATCCGCGATGACTCTGGCAAACGCCTCGCCAAACGCGACGATGCGCGTGCCATCGCCAAATACCGAGCCGAAGGCGCCACCCCGCAGGATATCCGGGAAATGGTGGGTCTGCCGCCTTCCCCTCGCTGAAAACATCCCCGCCGGAGGCAAGCCCGGCAGGGCCGCACCCGAAGCGGATCAGCTCATCGGCTTCATCAGCTCAACCTCTTCCCCGTCCCGCACCGCGGTATAAAAACAGGTCCGCCGGTTGGTGTGACAGGCCGCCCCGGTCTGGCGCACCAGCGCCAGCAGGCAGTCGCGGTCACAGTCGATGCGAAGGTCCACCAGTTCCTGCACATGGCCGGAGGTCTCGCCCTTGATCCAGAATGATTGCCGGGAGCGCGACCAATAGGTGACCCTGCCGGTCTCCAGCGTCTTCGCCACCGCATCGGCATTCATCCAGGCCATCATCAGCACCTCGCCGGAGGTGTCGTCCTGCGCAATGCAAGGGATCAGCCCGGCATCGTTGTAGGTCAGGCTGGCGGGATCAAAGGACATGTCTAAAAACCTTTTGCATCTGCTGTTCGGCTCCCTATGTATGGGGAACCTGCAAAATGGGAAAGACCGGGAAAGCGATGTCTGGCGATAGTGATCTGATCAAGCTGTATTCCTCGCGCATCTTGGCGCTGGCCGCCGACATCCCGCATCTGGACCGGCTGCAGGCACCGGATGCCACGGTCAAGAAGCGCTCGCCGCTGTGCGGCTCTGCGGTGACGGTCGACATCAAAGTCGAGGATGGCCGGATCACCGATTTCGGCCAGGACGTGAAAGCCTGCGCGCTGGGACAGGCCTCTGCCGCTGTGGTCGGTGCCAATGCAGTTGGCCGCTCGCTGGCAGAGGTGGAAACCGCACGCGACCAGCTGAAGGCCATGCTGACCCAGGACGGTCCGGTGCCGGATGCCCCGTTTGACGGGCTGGAGGTGCTGCAGCCTGCGCGTGAATTCAAGAACCGCCATGCCTCGATCATGCTGGCGCTGGAGGCGACGCTGGAAGCCATGCAAACCGCCGCCAAGGAGCAGTGCGCCTAAGAGGCCGCTGGTATTTTCGCTGCATTATTTGCAACGCGCGCAGCTCCGCTTTTAAGCGGAAGCTTTCACTTGTGTTCTTTGCACATGAAAAAAACCGCCGCACATCCGGGCAGATGGCGGCGGCAGTGATGCTCTGCTGTGCGGGACCCGGGCGGGCCAGGCAGGATCTTGAGGCGATTCAGTCGAAGATCGGGCCGCGGGGGATCGGGACAGGCGGTTGATCCCCTAAAACAGTCCGGGACAGGAAAGGGCCGGCCCGGCACAGCAGAAGCATTCAGGAAAACGGTACAGGCGTCAGAACAGCCCCGGCAGATGCAGCGCCGCCACCAGCATCACCATCAGAGAGGCCGCGCCGATGGCGTCCTGCAGCAGGGTTGAGTGGGCGTTTTGAATGGTGGTTTTGAGCTGTGCAATCATGGCTCGGGCCTCCTCCAGTCTGTGATGCTGCGCTCTGGCAATCTTGTTGCCTCTTTGTTCTCATTTTCAGGCGCGCCTGTAAAGAACTTTTTGAGAACATTTGCGAACACAGGAGAACACCCACGCGGAACACCCGCGTGACAGCAGCTTAACCCACTGAAATCAAACGAATCGCCTGATCCTGTTTCATCAGCCACAACAGAACGCGCGCCGCCTTGCCGCGCTCGCCTTCCAGCCTAGGATCAGCAGCCAGCAGTGCCCGCGCATCGCTTTGCGCCACCGCCATCAGCCCGGCCTGGCGTTCCAGATCGGCAATCTGGAATCGGGGCAACCCGGATTGCGCGGTACCGATCATGTCGCCCGCGCCGCGCATCTGCAGGTCGGTTTCCGAGATCCGGAACCCGTCCTCAGTCTCGCGCAGCACCTCCAGCCGTTTGCGGCCGCCCTCGGTCAGCGGCGGCTGGTACATCAAGAGGCAGGTCGACTCTGCACTTCCGCGCCCCACCCGGCCGCGCAGCTGGTGCAACTGGGCAAGGCCAAAGATCTCTGCCCGCTCAATTACCATGATTGAGGCATTGGGCACGTTCACCCCGACCTCGATCACCGTGGTCGCCACCAGAACCTTGGTCTTTCCTTCAACGAACGCCGCCATAGCCGCGTCCTTTTCAGCCGGCGGCATCTGGCCATGCACCAGACCCGCCGTGCCTTCGCCAAGGATGGCGCGCAGATGCTTGAAGCGTTCCTCCGCCGCTGTCAGGTCGCTCAGCTCGGATTCGTCGACCAGCGGGCAAACCCAATAACATTGCCGCCCCTCAGCAATCGCCTTGCGCAGATGGTCGACCACTTCCTGCATCCGTTCGGTGCTGATCACCGCCGTCTTTACGGGCTTGCGCCCCGGTGGTTTCTCATCCAGCACAGAAACATCCATGTCACCGTATTGCGCCAGCGCCAGCGAGCGCGGGATCGGTGTAGCGGTCATCACCAGAACATCTGCACCCTTGCCCTTTTCAGCCAGTTCCATCCGCTGACGCACACCAAAGCGGTGCTGTTCATCAACAATGGCCAGGCGCAAGTCGCGGAATTCCACGTCCTGCTGGAACACCGCATGGGTTCCGACCAGGATATGAATATCGCCGCGTTTCAGGGCCGCCAGTTTGGCCTTGCGCTCAGCGCCCTTGTCACGGCCCGTCAGGATCTCAATCACGACGCCCGCATCTTCGGCCAGCGGTGCAAGGCCTTCCATATGCTGCTGCGCCAGAATGCCGGTCGGGGCCATCATCACCCCCTGCCCGCCTGCTTCAACAGCAACCAGCAAAGCCATGAAAGCAACCAGTGTTTTCCCCGCACCCACATCCCCCTGCAGCAGCCGGTTCATACGCTTGCCCGAGGCCATATCGGCTGAGATTTCCTCGATCGCGCGGGCCTGCGCACCTGTAGGACGGTAGGGCAGCGCCTGCAGAACCTTTGATTGCAAGCGGCCGGTGGCAACACTTTGAATGCCGCGGGCCTTGCGTTCCTTCTGGCGGGCCAGCGCCAGGGTCAGCTGATGGGCAAACAGCTCATCATAGGCCAGCCGCGCCCGCGCCGGTACCTGCGGGCTGAGGTCATCGGGCCCCTGCGGCGCATGGGCAGACTGCAGAGCGTCATGCCAGGCAGGCCAGTTTTCCCGCAGCATCTGCGTCGGGTCGATCCATTCCGCCAGCTCCGGAGCCCGTGACAGCGCGCTTTGTGCCGCCTTGTACATGGTCTTTTGCGTGACCCCATGGGTCAGGCTGTAGACCGGTTCGAACTCCGGGATCCCGTGCGCCTCTTCCACAGGCAGCATGTGATCCGGATGCACCATCTGCGCCAAGCCATCAAACAGTTCCAGCTTGCCCGAAACCACCCGCCGGGCGCCTTCGGGCAGCTGCGCCTCAAGATAGCGGCTGCGACCATGGAAGAAGACCAGCTGAAACTCAGTCTCCGCATCCTCTGCATGAATGCGGTAAGCGCCGCCGCGGTTGCGCGCCGGGCGGTGGCGGCCAATGGTCACCTCCACGGTCACCGTGGCGGGCAGGTCCACCCCGCGGATAGTGTCGCGGCGGCGGCGGTCGATCACCGAATAAGGCAGCGAAAACAGCAGGTCGCGCGGCGTTTCGATATCAATCTGGCTGAGATTCTGCGCCGTTTTCGGGCCGACGCCCTGCAGGGTCTCGGCGCCGGCAAACAGCGGAAACAGGATCTCGGGACGCCCGCTCATGCCTCTGCGATCAGCTCCAGCCAGCCGTCTTCGTCCATCGTCCGGATACCCAGTTCCGCGGCCTTCTTGGCTTTGGAGCCGGCACCCGGTCCCGCCACCAAAATATCGGTTTTCTTGGAAACAGAGCCTGAGACCTTGGCCCCCAGCGCCTCTGCCCGGGCTTTGGCTTCGGCCCTGGTCATCTTCTCCAGCGTGCCGGTGAAGACAACGGTCTTGCCCGCTACCGGACTATCCGCCGCAGGGGCATCGGGCGGAACGATGGCCAGTTTTGCGATCAGCCGGTCGAAGGCCGCGCGCTCCTCTGCGTTGGCAAAGGCGTCACACAGGGACAGTCCCAGAACCGCGCCGATGCCGTCCACACCGATGAGGTCGGCCCAAGCCGCGGCGGCCTCCGGCGGAACGTCGCAAGCCGCAACAGCTGCAGCCCGTGTTTCCGAGATCTTTGCGCGCCGCCCTTCGACGGCAGCCTTCTGGCGTTCGGCCTCCTCAGCCTCATCCGCGGCCCGGTGTGCCAAGGAGGCGGGGCGGGCCGCGTCGATTGCATCGGCCATTGCCTGCCAATCCAGATAGTGCAGCGCCAGATCGCGGCCTGCGACCTCGCCAGCGTGGCGGATGCCAAGGGCAAAGATCAGCTTGGCCAGCGCGATTGTGCGCTTTTCCTCGATCGCTGCAAACAAGTTCTCCGCTGATTTCTCACCCCAGCCTTCACGGTTCTTCAACTGCTGCAGGCCGGAGCCGTAATTTGCTTGCAGATCAAAGATATCCGCAGGCTCCTTGATCCAGCCATCGCTGTGGAACTGCTCCACCTGCTTGGCACCCAGACCTTCGATATCAAAGGCTGCGCGGGACACGAAATGCTTCAGTTTCTCCACCGCCTGGGCGGGGCAGATAATGCCGCCCGAGCAGCGGCGCACCGCATCGCCCTCTTCCCGTTCGGCAGGGCTGCCGCACTCGGGGCAGATATGCGGAAACTGGTAGGCTTCTGCGCTCTGCGGGCGCTTGGACAGGTCGACGTCCGCCACCTTGGGGATCACATCGCCCGCACGGTAGATCTGCACCCAGTCGCCGATACGGATGTCCTTGCCGCCGCGGATTTCCTCTCCCTTGGAATCCCGGCCCAGGATGTAATCCTCGTTGTGCAGCGTTGCATTGGACACAACCACACCGCCAACCGTCACCGGGCTAAGCCGCGCCACCGGGCTCAGCGCGCCGGTGCGGCCGACCTGAATGTCGATGGCTTCCAGCCGGGTCCATGCGAGTTCGGCCGGGAATTTATGAGCAATCGCCCAGCGGGGCGTGGTGGAGCGGAACCCCAGCCGCGCCTGCAATGCCAGATCGTTGACCTTGTAGACGACGCCGTCGATGTCATAGCCCAGCGTCGCACGCTGTTCCTCTATGCTGCGGTAATGGCGGATCATTTCCTCGGTGGAGGCACAGAGCCGGGTCAGCGGATTGGTCTGAAAACCCAGGGACTTCAGCCGTTCGATTGCCTCCATCTGGGTCTCTGCCAGCGGTGCGCTCAGCTCTCCCCAGCTGTAGGCAAAGAACCGCAAAGGACGCGCACGGGTGATCTCTGCATCCAGTTGCCGCAAGGAGCCCGCAGCCGCATTGCGCGGGTTGGCAAATGTCTTGCCGCCGCGTTCTTCGTGCCGGGCATTCAGTGCCTCGAAATCCGCGTGGCTCATGTAGACTTCGCCACGCACTTCCAGAACGTCCGGCGCCCCTTCCAATTGCTGCGGGATGTCGGCAATGGTGCGGGCGTTGGCGGTCACGTTCTCGCCAATGCTGCCATCTCCGCGGGTCGCGGCCTGGATCAGCGTGCCATTTTCATAACGCAGGGACAGCGACAGCCCGTCAATTTTGGGCTCCGCCGTGAAGGCCAGCGCATCCGCCGGGCTGAGGCCGAGGTACTTGCGGATGCTGCGGTCGAAGTCCGAAACGTCTTCATCCTCAAAGGCGTTGCCCAGCGACAGCATCCGCACTGAATGGGCAATCTTGCCAAAGCCTGAGGCCGCTGGTGCGCCCACTGCATCCAGCTGGGTGGCCGCTTCCGCGAGTTCAGGGAAAGCATCCGCAAGAGCCCGGTAGCGGCGCTTCAGCGAATCATATTCCGCATCACTGATTTCCGGCGCGTCGTCCTGATGATAGGCCAGATCCGCCGCCCGCAGCTGTTTCTCAAGCGCTTGAAACTCTGCCTCAGCATCTGCTGCCGTCAGGCTGGCCACGTCTCTTTCTGTCATTTCTGCCACGCGCGGTCCCTCTTCGTTCTCACCTTCGGTGATAAGGCTCTGCGCCCGCCGCGTCCAGCGCATCTGACAACCCGCGCAGCCGGAAGATAAAAACAAAAAGACCCGCCGATTGGCAGGTCTTTGCAACCGGTGGCACGCCTTCACGCGCCACCCGGGTGTTCATCCTTTCAGGCGCCGACAGCCATCCGCTGACCGCCCGACAGATGATCCTCCTGCGGATCGCGCAGCACATAGCCGCGGCCCCAGACGGTTTCGATATAGTTCTCGCCATCTGTTGCGTTGCTGAGTTTTTTACGCAACTTGCAGATGAAAACATCGATGATTTTCAGTTCCGGTTCATCCATGCCGCCATAAAGGTGGTTCAGGAACATCTCCTTGGTCAGCGTGGTGCCCTTACGCAAGGACAGAAGCTCCAGCATCTGGTATTCCTTGCCGGTCAGATGCACCGCCTTGCCGCCGGCCTCCACCGTCTTGGCGTCCAGGTTGACCGCGATCTTGCCGGTCTTGATGATCGACTGCGAATGGCCCTTGGAACGGCGGATGATCGCATGGATCCGCGCCACCAGTTCCTCGCGGTGGAAGGGTTTGGTCAGGTAGTCGTCCGCACCAAAGCCGAAGCCCTTGATCTTGTTGTCGGTATCGTCGGCACCCGACAGGATCAGAATGGGCGTTTCGATGCGCGACATGCGCAGCTGGCGCAGCACCTCATGGCCGTTCATATCCGGCAGCCCCAGATCCAAAAGGATCAGGTCATAGTCGTATAGTTTGGCCAGATCGATCCCTTCTTCCCCCAAATCTGTCGTGTAAACGTTCAGATTGGCATGAGTCAGCATCAGCTCGATGCTTTTTGCCGTGGTCGGATCATCCTCAACCAGCAGAATGCGCATATTATTTTCTCCGCCTGTACACTGTTTCCCTCAGGTCGCGTTAACCTTGGTGGAAAAAAGTTAATGCCTCGTTACCATGATGGTTAATTTAGAATTTCAACTCAAGGGCGGCCTGATTTATTTTGCGTCCTGATCACGGAATTTCTTGAGACGTGTGGTTTTCAGGGCCTCTTCGCCATGATCGGCAACGGCTGCAACCCAGCTGCGAAACTCTTCCTCGCTCAGGCCATAACGGCGCATCGCCTCCTTCTGCGGCAGCAGCCCATAGAGCACACCGCGCACCACGGCTGCCTTGCGTGAGGCCACCCAGCGCTTGGTGGTTTCCGGCGGCAAATCGGCCCGGGTCATAATGGTGCCATCCGGCAGGGTAACCGCCCGCGGCCCGTCGACTTTCTTCAAAAACATCTTTCTTCCCTCTGAAGATCTTGCTCGTTGGGTCTGGCACCAGAATTTCCCAACAGGCTTAACGCTGCATGAACCACGCCCCTTGAGAGTCCTTAGGATTTTCATATATTCTGCGGCGCCTGCCCCCTTGCCTTTAGGAGCTGCCCCATGGCGCTGGACCAAGACCTGGAACTGAACTCGCTCGGCTTTGCCAAACCGCCCTCGGAGACCCGGGTGGTGGTGGCCATGTCCGGCGGCGTCGACAGCTCTGTTGTTGCTGCATATTTGGCCGATCAGGGCTATGACGTGGTCGGCGTGACGCTGCAGCTTTACGATCACGGCGCGGCGCTGGCGAAAAAAGGCGCCTGCTGCGCAGGCATCGATATCCACGATGCACGCCGCGTTGCGGAGGAGCGCGGCTTTCCGCATTACGTCCTGGATTATGAGAACATTTTTAAGGATGCAGTGATTGACGAGTTCGCCGACAGCTATCTGGCGGGCGCAACCCCGGTGCCCTGCATCCGCTGCAACGAGCGGGTGAAGTTCAAGGACCTCCTGGAAACCGCCAAGGATCTGGAGGCCGACTGCATGGCCACCGGCCATTACATCCAGCGCAAGATGGGCGAACACGGGCCGGAACTGCACTCGGCCGAAGACGCCAACCGCGACCAAAGCTATTTCCTGTTCTCCACCACGCCGGAGCAGCTGGACTACCTGCGCTTCCCGCTGGGCCATCTGCCCTCCAAGGACGCCACCCGCGAAATGGCGGCCCAGTACGGCCTGGCGGTGGCGGACAAGCCCGACAGCCAGGACATCTGCTTTGTGCCGGACGGCAACTACGCCAGCGTGATCGAGAAACTGCGCCCAGGCGCGGCGGAACCGGGCGAGATCGTGCATTCCGACGGCCGGGTTCTGGGCAGCCACGAAGGGGTGATTCACTACACCATCGGTCAGCGCCGCGGCCTGGGCATCGGCGGGCTGTCCGAACCGCTTTACGTGGTGAAGCTGGATGTGGACAAGAAACAGGTGGTTGTTGGTCCCAAGGAGCTGCTGGCCACCCGCACCATTCCAGTGCGCGAGATCAACTGGCTGGGGGATGAACCCTTCACCAGCCGCGCGGAATGGCATCTGAAGGTCAAGGTCCGTTCCACCCGCCCGCCGCGCGAAGCAATCATCCGGCCGCTGACGGACACAACCGCCGAGGTGGAGCTGCTGACGCCCGAGGAAGGCGTCTCCCCCGGCCAGGCCTGTGTGTTCTACGCCAACGAGGGCAGCCGCATCTTTGGCGGCGGCTGGATCTGGCGCGGCTACTGATACCCTGCCCTTGATGCGGTATATCTGCCCAAAATGGCCTGCGCGGCTGAGGGCAGACCTGCCCTTAGGTTCTTCTGAGCAAAAATCCCTGCATTTGCATTAGTGCCAGCCACCCGCGTTCTGTAACTGCGGTGGCGGCACGGACCGCGCGGGTGCGCAAGCATCCGCGCCACCAGAAGCCGCGCGCCGGAGGCATTGCATCCGGTGCGCTCCTGACCTCAGGTCCCGGGCAGCCGTTCAAGAACCGCGCGCGCTGCGCGCAGCCCCGGCGCCTCTCCGACCTGACCCAGGCGCTGCATGGTCAGTTCCATTGCGTGCATCTGGTCGTCTGGGTTCTTTGCCAGCACTTCCAGCCGGGCGGCGATGTTTTCCGGCGTGCAGTCCGGCCCCAGGCATTCCGGCACCACCCGCGTATCGCTCACCAGATTGACCAGTGTGACCGTGTCGATCAGCGCCATGCGCTTCATGATCTGCCAGGTCAGCCACTGAAATTTATAGGCAATCACCATCGGCGTACGGGCTGCGGCCAGTTCCAGAGAAACCGTGCCGGAGGCAGCCAAAGCCATACTGGCGGAGGCAAATGCCGCGCGTTTGAAGGCCTTGGCGCGCTCCGGGGGGTACCGGTTCGGATCGACCATGACGGCGCCCGCCGGCCAGTCCTTCAAGGCGTCTTGCACCTGAACCGCGACGGGCGCGGCGGCAGGAACCACAATCCGGTAGTCGGGATGCTTGGCAGCGAACTGCACCAGTGCCTTGCCGAACTCCGGCGCCAGACGTGCCACCTCCGAGCGGCGCGAGCCTGGCAGCGCCAGCACAAACGGCGCATCCCCCAAGCCGAACTCACTGCGGAAAGCAGCAATCTCCGCCTCCGTGGCCTGCGGCTCCGCCACCACCGGATGGCCGACAAAGTCGCAGTCCATCCCGGCCGCTTCCATAAAGGGCGGCTCAAACGGCAGCAGCGCCAGAACGTGGTCGATGACCTCAGCCATCTTCTGCGCCCGCTTGGGCCGCCAGGCCCAGACCGACGGCGCCACATAATGCACGGTGCGGATACTGCTGCGGTCCTTGACCAGCCGCGCCACGCGCAGCGAGAAATCCGGGCTGTCGATGGTGATCAAAACATCCGGCCTTGTCTCGATGACCGTCTCTGCCGTTTCCCGGATCCGGCGCTTCAGGTGGCGGTACTTGGGCAGCACCTCAGCCAGCCCCATCACTGACAGCTCATCCATGGGGAAACGGGAGGTCAGCCCCTGCTCCGCCATCAGCGTCCCGCCGATGCCATCGAATTGAACGCCGGGTGACAGTTGTTTCAGGCCTGCCATCAGCGCCCCGCCCAGCCGGTCGCCCGAAGGCTCACCGGCCAGGATAAAGATCCGCAGGCTCATGCCTCGCGCAGCCAGAGGAACAGGCCCAGCCGGTCGCAAGCCGCAATCACCGCGTCCTGATCCAGAACGATGACGCCGCCCGCCTCCAGCACAATGCCGGAAAGCCCGGCCTTGGCCGCGGCTTCAACCGTCTCCACGCCGATGGTGGGCAGATCGGCGCGGCGGTCCTGTCCGGGTTTCGGAGCCTTGAACAAGAGACCGCCCTGCCCGTCCGGGCGCCGCTGCAGCGAGTCCAGCATCCAATCTGTGCCAAACAGGTTCTCAACCGCAATCGCCTGCCCCTTGCGCACCGCGCAGGACTGGCCGATGTCAGCAGCCGACATGGCGGCGACGATCTCCGCACCGCGCTCTGCGTCCGCCTTGTCCAGCTCGCCCGGCTGCACCCTGGTCGGCACGCCAGCAGCCATCAGCAGATCCGGGGCCACCTCATGAGCCGCGCGGACGGCAAAACCGGCCTGCTCGAAAATGCCAATGATTGCGCGCAAGGCGCCGTCGTCGCCCGCCGCAAGCGCTGCCTGCAGCACCGGCACCAGCGGCAAGGTGGCAGCATCGATGGCGGAAGGGTCGATCTGCGGGCGGCGCACGGCGCCAGCCAGACAGATCTCCGTCACTTCAGCCGCCTTGAGCCGCTCCAGAAAGCTGCCGAGCTGTTCAAAGCGGAAGGTGATCTCGGGATCGACCAAATCCGGTTCCGCCCCTGCCATGGCGCAGATCAGCGGACGGCCCGGGGCTTGCGCCGCCACTTCAGCCGGCAGTGCGCCGGTGCCTGCAATCACTGCCAGCATCGCGTCAGCCCCCCGGTGTCAGGAAAGAGCGGTCGCTCTCGCCGGTGATGAAGGCGACGATCTCCTGCACATACTGGCTCTCGGTCTCATCCCCCAGCCGCTTGGCTCGCTCCTGAAAGGTGCCTTCGCCCTGTGCCAGCATCTGGAAGGCCGCGCGCAAGGCGGTGATGTCGCTGCGGGCGACGCCGCGGCGCTTAAGGCCAACCAGGTTCAGCCCATCCAGTTCGCCGCGCTGCGCCTGCACCAGGCCATAGGGAATCACGTCGTTGGTCACCATTGTGACCGCACCGATGATGGCCCCCTTGCCGATCCGCACCCATTGATGGATGCCGGACAGGCCGCCGATGATCACATCGTCCTCCAGCACGCAGTGACCCGCCACCGCGGCAGAGTTCACCACGATCACCCGGTCACCGACCTGCGCGTCATGGGCGATGTGGCAGCCGGCCATGAACAAGCCGTCGTCGCCGATGCGGGTCACACCGCCACCGCCCTCGGTGCCGGCGTTTACCGTCACATGCTCGCGGATGCGGTTGCGCTTGCCGATCACGGTCTTGCACTTCTCGCCCTTGAATTTCAGGTCCTGCGGGATCTCACCCAGCACGGCAAAGGGGAACACTACGGTCTCGTCACCGATTTCGGTGTCGCCGGTGACAACAACATGGGATTTCAGAACAACCCTGTCCCCCAGAACCGCCTCAGCGCCAACCACGCAGAACGGGCCGATCTCGCAGTCCTTTCCAAGCTTGGCGCCCTCTTCAATCACGGCACTGGGGTGGATTCTGCTCATCTCAGCTGCCCTCGGCCTGACGGTCGACCATTGCGGTGAACTCAGCCTCAGCGGCCACTTCACCCTCGACCGTTGCCCGCCCCAGGAACTTGAAGATCTTGCCGCCCGGCTTGCCGCGCAGGGTTTCGACATGCATCTCCAGCACGTCGCCCGGCACCACTTTGCGGCGGAATTTACACTTGTCGATGTTCATGAAGTAGATCAGCAGATCGGTGTCGACCATATCCATGCCCACGCCCAGCATCACACCCGCGGTTTGCGCCATAGCCTCGACGATGGTGACGCCCGGCATGATCGGCGTGCCCGGGAAATGGCCCTGAAAATGCGGCTCGTTCATGGTGACATTCTTGATGCCGCGGGCCGATTTATAGCTGTCGATGTCGACCACCTTGTCAACCAGCAGAAACGGATAGCGGTGCGGCAGGATCCGCTGGATCAGTTGAATGTCAGCGCTTTGCAGCTCGGTGGTCATGCGAGGTTTCCCATTTACGTCAAGATTACTGCGCTGTCCCTAGCAAGCGAACAGCCATTGGGCAAGTTCGCACGCTTAGTGCTCACCGGCCCCATCTGCGGCGCCGTCCCCCAGAACAGCGTCAATCCGCGCAATCGCCAGGGATGTGATATCGGCCGCATCGGCGCTCAGAAAGACCGAAGAGTGGTCGAGGATGGCGCCCGCCCCGGTTTCGCGCATGATCTGCTGAAGCACTGGCAGCGATGCCGTAATGAACTCGCGCCGGGCGTCTTCTCCCATCTGGGAAATCTCCCGCAGTTTCTGATCCTGGCGGCGGCGGGTTTCCTGCACCTTCTCGTCAAAGGAATCGGCCAAGGCTCGGAACGCTTCCGGCTCCATCCCGCTGCGCCGTTTGGTCAGCTCCAATTCTTCCTGGCGCAGCTCCGCTTCGATCCGCCGGTTCTCTGCAGTCAGCACCGCGCCTTCGGCCTCGATCTCACGCTCAACCCGCTGGCCAAAGGCACTTTCGGAAAACAGGCGGTCCGGCTGGATTGTGAGGATGCCGCTCTGCGGCAGCCCCAGCTGGAACTCGGTTCCTCCGTTTGCACTGGCCTCCTGAGCGTGGCCGAATGGCGCCGGAAACCAGCTCAGCGCCAGGGCAAGGCCAAACGCTGCCCAGTTTCCAGGCGCAAACCGCGGCACCAGATCAGAACCTCGCCTGCAAGGTCAGGTCAAAGGTCTGCTCTTCGTCAAAGTCCTCTTTCTGAAGGGCCTTGGAGAAATTGAACCGCAGCGGGCCGAACCCCGTGGTCCAAAGCAGCGAGACGCCAACCACATGGCGGAAAGACCTGTTGCGGCCCACAATAGTGGCGCCTGAGGTGTCAACATCCTGGAGGCCCCAAAGGCCGCCAACATCGTAGAACAGGCCGCCGCGCATACCCAGTTCCTCAGGCAATCCCAGCGGGAACTCCGCGTCGAACCGCGCAACCGCATAGTAGTTGCCGCCCAGGAAGTCGTTGTAGTTGCCGCCGCCCGGGTTGCCGGGGCTTTGGTCCCGCGGGCCAATACCGCCAGGCTCAAAGCCGCGCATGACAGACGGGGTCAGAACGAAACGGTCGATCGAGCGGCTGCTGCCGCTGCCTTCCCACTGGAAGGCCCCGGCCTCAAGGGTCGCGCGGATGGTCACTTCCTCGTTCCAGATTTGCTTCTGGGCAATCAGCTTGGTTGTTGCCTTGATGTATTCGGAATCGCCGCCGATGCCGGCATAATCCGCGCCGATTTCCACCAGGAAGCCCGCGGTCGGGTCCAGCCCGGTCAGGCGGCTGTCATAGCGGTAGGTAAAGCCGATCGCACTGGCGTTGCGTTCGCCCTGCGCGATTTCGTTCCGCACCACCGGCCCCGCAAGATTCTGATTGGTGTCATCGTCATCAAACAGCATCTCGTCCGCATCCCAGGTATAGCGGACCTGCAGGGACGTATCTTCCCCGGTGTCAAACGTCAGTGCCGGACGGAAGAACACCCGTTTGGTTCGGTACTCCGAGAAACTGGAGTCGGTTTCATTCAGCCCCAGATCCAGGTCGAAACGCAGTTTCCGGCCCAAAAGATAAGGCTCAGTGAAGCCCAGAACATAAGAATCGGACTCGGTTGCGGTTGCAATGTTGAAAGACAAACGCTGACCGCGGCCCAGGAAGTTGTTTTCCGTCAGGCCAATGCTGAGGCCAAAACCATCGGTGACCGAGTAGGCACCGCCGAGGTTCAGCGAGCCGGTTGGCTGCTCTTCAACGTCCACGTCAACGATCACCTGATCCGCAGAGCTGCCCTCGCGGGTTTCGACGTCCGCATTTGCAAAGAAACCAAGGGCCCGGATCCGCTCCGCACTGTTGCGGATGGAGCGCGGATTGAAGGGGTCGCCCTCGACAGAGGCAAACTGCTGGCGGACGACCCTGTCCAGCGTGGTGGTGTTGCCTTCGATGTCGATCCGTTCGACAAAGACGCGCGGGCCGCGGGTCAGGACAAATTCGATGTCCAGCGTCAGGTCGCGGTCATTGCGGGTGACCCGCGGTTCGACCCGCAGGAAGTCTATCTCATTGCGGACGGCAAGGCCTTCCATCCGGTCGATTGCGTTTTCAACCAGCGTTGGCGTGTAGGTGACACCCGGCTTGATCCTGAGGGTCGACGCGAACGCGTCCGCATCCGCTTCGGCCATTTCACTGGTGACAGTGATGTTGCCGAATTTGAACTGCTGCCCCTCTGTCACGTCGACAACCAGGAAAACGGCATCGCGTTCTTCGGTCACTTCGGCGTTGGTGCTGTTAACCCGGAAATCAACATAGCCGCGCGACAGGTAGAAATCCCGCAGCACCTGCTTGTCGAATTCCAGCCGGTCCTCAATCAGAGTGTCAGAGCGGATGAAGCCGCGCAGCAGCCCCGCCTGCTTGGTTTCCAGAACCCGCCGCAGGCGCCGGTCGGAATAGACGCGGTTGCCGGTGAAGGAAACGCGCTCCACTTCGATGGTATCGCCTTCGGAAATCTCGAAGACCAGGTCAACGCGGTTGTTGCTGCGGCGGATGATCCGCGGAGTGACGCGCGAGGCCAGGCGCCCCTGCACGCTGTAGGCTTCGGCGATGGAAGCAGCGTCACGCTCGGCCTGGCTGGGGTTGAACACCCGGCGCGGTGCAGATTCGATGATCTGAGTAAGCGCATCGTCCTTAAGGCGTTTGTTGCCTTCGAAACTGATCTGGTT
This sequence comes from Leisingera sp. S132, assembly GCF_025144465.1. Taxonomy (NCBI): domain Bacteria; kingdom Pseudomonadati; phylum Pseudomonadota; class Alphaproteobacteria; order Rhodobacterales; family Roseobacteraceae; genus Leisingera; species Leisingera sp. S132. The sequence continues at coordinate 1,535,887 of NZ_CP083553.1, read as the reverse complement.
GATGGTCGGAAACTCAGTGACCTTGATCACCAGCGTGCTGCCGCGCGGCACGATTTCCACTGTTTCAAATACGCCACTGTCAAGAATGCGCTGGTAGGCATCGTTCAGTTCGCCCGCGCTGACAGTCTGGCCGCGTTCAATGCCGGTATACGCGACAACGGTAGACGTCTGAATGCGCTGGTTGCCTTCGACCTGCACCGAATTGAAACGGTAGCTCTGCGCCTCGGCCGGCAGCGGTGCCAGCGCGTAACCCAGCGCAACTGCCAGAGAAATAGCAGAAACTTTCCGGTACAAGATATTGATGCCCGACTTGCGCTCGACACAGGACTTGCCTGCGATTTTCCCCCAAACCATTTTTCAGAACCCGATTATTATAGCAGCTTTGGGACGTGCGTACCGGGTTTGAAAGCGCTTGTCAAAACCATCTAAGGCGCTTCATGGGGGCAAGGCGCGCAGCGGGCTTCCGCGCCGGTTGCGGGAATCACAAAGAGGCGAGCCAGGCGCCTGCGGCAAGCGCACCAAAGATAACGAAACCGGTTACTGCCCGGTCCCAATTCAGCCGGACCAGGAGGCCAAGGCCGTGGTATGATTGCGAGAGTACGTGCATCACTTTCCCCAGTTCTTCTCTCAGCCGCCGGCGAGCAGCGAAAGGTTCCGCCAGCGGGTTGAGGAAAAGTTAATGGGGGAATGTGGCAGCACTTGGGCGGCACTGTGGCCGCCCCTGGCCGGGATCGTTGCAGCGGTGCCCGTTCAGCAGAACAGGTCGTTCCCCAGGGCAAACAGCATCAGCGACAGCACCACCGCAATGCCGAAGGTCATCAGAACCCGCACCGCCCGGTCGCTGGGCGGACGGCCCGCCACGGCCTCATAGGCGTAGAACATCAGATGCCCGCCATCGAGCGCAGGCACCGGGAACAGGTTCAGCAGGCCGACGGCCGTCGACAAAACCGCGATAAAGCGGATGAAACTTTCAGCCCCCTGGCTGGCCATCGCACCGGAGGTTTCGGCAATACCGATCGGACCGGACAGGTTACAGGTGCTGATTGCGCCGGTGATCATATGCTTCAGGCCCGAGAGCGAGGTCTCGACCACCGCCCAGACCTGATAGGTGCCCGCTGCCAGCGCGTCGCCGAAACCCGCGGATTCGGTTGCGGGGGAGAACGCCAGACCGCCGACAATGCCGATCCGCCAGCGGGTGGCAAAGCCGCCATCCGGCTGCGGTTCATCCGTGCGCCGGGGGGCCAGCGCCATCTCGACTGTTTCACCGCCGCGCCACACATCCAGCACCAGCACACGGCCGTCGGCGGCCTCAACCAGTTCCTTCAGCTGATCAAAGGACACCAGCGGCGCGCCATCGACCGACACGACCACATCACCCGGCTGCAGCCCCGCATCAGCGGCCGCGCTGCGCGGCACCACGCCCCGTACAAATGGCGGATAAAGATACGGCCCGCTGACCGTCAGCTCCTCGCCGTTCCGGCGCACGGTATAGTCCAGCGGCTGCTCTTGCGGCAGTGCCTCCCGAAAGGCGTCCCAGGCGTTTGAATCCAGGAAATCTGGCACTGCCAGTCCACCGGCTTCAAGCAGCTCATCCCCCTGCCGAAGCCCGTTTTCAGCACCGGGCAGCGCCTCAAGGGACCCAATTGTCAAAGGATCGCGCATGGTTCCCTGCGAAAACGCAATGGCGGTGAAAATCAGCGCGGACATCACGAAGTTGAACACCGGGCCTGCCGCAACGGTTGCGCCCCGCGCCCACAGCGGTGCCCCATGCATGGTGCGCCGCAACGCCGCCGGATCCGCCGCAGCGGCCTCCATCGCCTCGGCATCCTTGCCCGAGGCCGCATCGGCATCGCCAAGGAACTTCACAAAGCCGCCAAACGGCAGCGCAGCCACTTGCCAGCGGGTGCCGTGCTTGTCCACCCGGCTCCACAGCACAGGGCCAAAGCCCAGCGAGAACACCTCTGCATGGATGCCCGACCAGCGGCCAACGATGTAATGGCCGTACTCATGCACCGCCACGATCACCGACAAGGCGATGACAAAGCTGGCGATGGTATAGAGAAAACCGCCAAACTGCGGGACAAAAGAAAGTACGTCCAAAGATCTACCCTATGCGTTCTTCGGCGGCCTGCGCCGCCTGTTTCCTGGCGACATGGTCAACCCGGGTCACGTTATCAAGTGTCATTGCGGCATCAATGAGGTCGCTTTCCGCCTCAATCCGCTCTAGAACCGCCGCCGTCACCACGGCCATATCAGTGAAGCGGATGCGCCCGGCAATGAATTCATCCAGTGCCTGTTCCTTCGCTGCGTTGAAAGCCGCCCCCATCAGGCCGCCCCGCTCCATCACTTCATAAGCCTGCCGCAGCGCCGGATAGCGCGCCGGATCGGGGGCGCGGAAATTCAGCTGGCCGATGCGGGCAAGGTCCAGCCGCTCCACCGGCAAAGCCTGCCGCGCGGGCCAGTGGAGGGCATAGCCGATGGCATGGCGCATATCAGCAGCCCCCAGATGCGCCATCAGCGCGCCATCGTTGAAGCCGACCAGCGCATGGACCAGAGATTCCGGATGCACCAGCACCTCGATCTGTTCTGGCCGCACACCAAAGTATTCCCGGGTTTCAATGACTTCCAGCGCCTTGTTGAACATCGACGCGCTGTCGATTGTGATCCGCTGCCCCATGTCCCAATTGGGATGCGAGGACGCCTGCGCCAGGCTCGCCCTGGGCAGATCCTCCAGCGGCCAGTCACGAAAAGCGCCGCCTGACGCGGTGATGACAATCCGCTCCACCGCCTCAATGTCCTCGCCCGCCAGCCCCTGGAACACCGCCGAATGCTCGCTGTCCACCGGCAGCAGCCGGGCGCCGTGCCTTTCTGCGGTTTCCAGCAGCAGTTTACCCGCGCAAACCAGCGATTCCTTGTTGGCAAGCGCCAGCGTGGTGCCGTGTTTCAGCGCCTCGAGCCCCGGCGCCAGCCCGGCAGCACCGACAATCGCCGACATCACCCAATCCGCGGGCCGTGCCGCCGCCTCGACCAGAGCCGCCTGCCCGGCAGCAGCCTCCACGCCAGAGCCTTCCAGCGCCGCCCGCAGATCCGGCAGCCGGTCCTCAAAAGCGGTCACGGCCACATCTGCACGCAAGGCAATGGCGTCCTGGGCCAGCCGGGCAATGCTGGCACCGCCTGTCAGCGCCACCACGTCGTAGGATTCGGGCGCGCGGCGGATCAGATCGATGGTGTTCTGGCCAATCGACCCGGTGGCACCGAAGATGGAGATTTTCCGCATGGTCTTTCCTGACTGGTTATCCCCAAAAGGCGGCTACGGCCAGGAACATGGCTGCAGCGCCCAGCATCCCGTCGAAACGGTCGAACAGCCCGCCGTGACCGGGAATCAGCCCACTGGAATCCTTGACGCCCATTTTGCGCTTCAGGGCGCTTTCGGCCACGTCGCCGGCCTGGCTTGCCATCGACAACAGTACCGACAGCACAACAAAGCCCACGCCCTGCCCCATCTGCGCGGCAAAGACTGCCCCGACGATGGCGGCAGCAATCCAGCCCGAGGCGGTGCCGCTCCAGGTTTTCTTGGGGCTGACACGGGGCCAGAACTTCGGCCCGCCAATCGCCTTGCCCGCAAAATACCCGGCCACATCCGTGGCCACGACGATGCAGATCAGCCACAGCATCCAGGCCATGCCCATCTGGCCGCGCAGCCAGATAAAGCCGAAACCCGCCAGCAGCACCCACAAGGCAAAACCAGTGAAATACCGCCGCTGTTCACCGATTTGGCCGACGCCTGCGGCAACAGGCGCGGCCAGCACCGGCAGCACCCACAGCGCAGGCAAGAACGACGCTAGCAGAACCGCTCCGGCAGAGATGGCGCCGAGCTGCAGCGCCGTGCCGCTGCGCGACGGCAACAGCATCCGGACCAATTCCCACACCATGCCGCCGCAGCACAGTGCAATCATTGCGTTGAAGACCACCCCGCCAGACCAAACGGCAAAACCACCCGCAGCGATCATCACCACGGCGGACAAGGCGCGCGGCAACAGATCCGCCCAGCGGTCCTTGGCGCCGCTCATGTCTTCACCGCGCCGAACCGGCGGTCGCGGCGGCCATAGCTGCTGCACAGCCGAGCCAGTTCCTCAGCCGTGAAGTCCGGCCAAAGGGTGTCGATGAATTCATACTCGGCATAGGCCGACTGCCACAGCAGGAAGTTTGAGATCCGGGCTTCGCCGCTGGTGCGGATCACCAGGTCCGGGTCCGGCAGCACATGGGTGTCCAGATAGCGCGGCAGTGTTTCCTCATCGACGTCCTCGGGGTTCAGCCGGCCCTCCGCCACGTCCCGCGCCAGCCGTTTGGTGGCGCGGGCCACCTCGTCGCGGCCGCCGTAGTTCAGCGCGATGGTCAGCTGGGTGCCGCTGTTGCCCTCAGTCTTGCGTTCCAGCTTGTCCATGAGACCGGTCAGTTTGGCATCCAGCCGCACCCGGTCGCCAATAAACCGCACCCGCACATTTTTCTCAGCCAAGGCGTTCATTTCCTTGGAGATATAGCGGCGGAACAGGCTCATCAAACCGGTGACTTCAGTTTGTGTGCGCTTCCAGTTCTCTGTCGAAAAGGCAAAAATGGTCAGGTATTCCACGCCCAAATCCGGGCAGCACTCGACAACTTCACGGACCCGGCGCGCGCCGGCATGGTGGCCGAACAGCCGCGGCCGGCCCCGGGCCTGCGCCCAGCGGCCATTGCCATCCATGATGATCGCCACATGGCGCGGGCCGGAGCGCACCGCCGGAGCTTCTCCGGCAGCGCGCACTTGCGGGTTTGCGTCTCCTGGCATTACAGCCCGTCAGACCTGCATGATCTCGGCTTGCTTGGTTTCAAGCGCCTCGTCCACATGCTTGATCATGGCGTCGGTCAGGTCCTGGACCTCGGCCTCCCAGAATTTCTGGTCGTCTTCCGACATGCCGTCGGCCTTGGCCTTCTTGATCTGGTCCATACCGTCGCGGCGCACGTTTCGGATCGATACCCGGGCGTGCTCGGCGTACTGGCCGGCAACCTTGGTCAGCTCCCGGCGGCGTTCCTCGTTCAGCTCCGGAATCGGCAGCATGATGATGGTGCCGTTAAGCTGCGGGTTGATGCCCAGGCCGGATTCACGGATCGCCTTCTCCACCTTGCCCACCAGCGACTTGTCCCAGACGTTGATGGTGACCATGCGCGGCTCCGGCACGTTCACGGTGCCGACCTGGTTGATCGGCGTCATCGAACCGTAGGCATCCACCATCACCGGCTCCAGCATCGAAGCCGAGGCCCGGCCAGTACGCAGCGAGGCAAACTCGGTGCGCAGGTTGGCCATGGCGCCTTCCATGCGGCGTTTCAGATCGTCGGTATCCAGTTCAAAATCATCAGACATGCTGCTCTCTCCCCTTATCTGAGGCGGTCTTCCATTGGCTCATAAGCCATTGGAAGGCTGATGTATAGCGATCAAGCGGAGGATTCGCCGCCGCCGGTGCCGCAAGATTTAGCCTGCCAGCAGCGGAATTCACGGTTTTGATCCGGCCGCCCTGGCTCAGGCTTTGTCCTGACAAAGAAAACCGCCAGCGCTTATCGCGCTGGCGGTTTCACAAATGCCTTTTCAGAACCTCAGCCCTGAACCTTGGTGTAAGTGCCCTCACCCGACAGGATGCCGCGGAAGCCGCCCGGCTCATCCAGCGGGAAGACGATCAGCGGCAGGTTGTTGTCGCGCGCCAGTGCGATGGCAGAGGCGTCCATCACCTTCAGGCGCTTGGCAAAGACATCATCATAGCTGATCTCGTCATAGCGGACCGCATCAGCGTGTTCCTTGGGATCTTTGTCATAGATGCCGTCCACTCCGTTCTTGCCCATGAAGATCGCCTCGCAGGCCATCTCGTTGGCGCGCAGGGTCGCGGCGGTGTCGGTGGTGAAATAGGGGTTGCCGGTGCCGGCCGCAAAGATGCAGACCCGTTTCTTCTCCAGGTGGCGCACGGCGCGGCGGCGGATATAGGGTTCGGCGACTTCATCCATGCGGATCGCAGAGATCACCCGGGTGAACACCCCCAGCCCTTCCAGCGCCGACTGCATGGCCAGCGCGTTCATCACCGTGGCCAGCATCCCCATGTAATCGGCGGTGGTGCGCTCCATCCCCTGGGCAGAGCCCGACAGGCCGCGGAAGATGTTGCCGCCGCCGATCACCATACAGATTTCCACCCCCATTTCGTGCACGGTCTTCACCTCGCGGGCGATGCGCTGCACGGTCGGCGGATGCAGGCCGAACCCCTGGTCGCCCATCAGCGCCTCGCCCGAAATTTTCAGCATGACGCGTTTATAGGCGGCGGCCGGATCCAGCTCCGGCTTGTCTTGCGGTTGAGGCATGTTGCGCTCCAGAAGATGTGAGGGTTAATTTGCGCGGCAAAATGAAGTAAATCGCTGGCGGATTCAATCCGCGCAGCGCAGTTTCCGCGCATATTTGCGGAACATGCCCAGAAGACGGACCGCACCCCGATGAACCTGCCCGACATCGACCCCGGCAAACCTGTGCTGATTGCCGGCCCCACTGCCTCAGGAAAGTCCGCGCTGGCGCTGGATATTGCGGCGCGCCAAGGTGGTATTGTGGTCAATGCAGATGCAAGCCAGGTCTACGATTGCTGGCGCGTGATCACCGCCCGCCCCTCGGCAGAGGAAGAGGCGCAGGCGCCGCATGCGCTTTACGGGCATATGCCCTATGACGCGGATTATTCTGCCGGCCATTGGCTGCGCGAGGTGCTGCCGCTTCTGAACGGGCCGGAGCGCCTGATCATCGTCGGCGGCACCGGCCTCTACTTCACCGCTCTGACAGAAGGCATGGCCGAGATCCCCGCCACGCCGCCCGCGGTGCGGGCCGAAGCTGATGGCCTGCCGCTGGAGACGCTGCGGGCAGAGCTGGATGCGGAAACCGCCAGCCGCATCGACCTGATGAACCGGGCCCGGGTACAGCGCGCCTGGGAAGTGCTGAGGGCCACCGGGCGCCCCCTGGCCCGCTGGCAGGACGACACTCCTGCCCCGGCCCTGCCGCTTGAAAACTGCACGGCAATGGTACTGAACTCGGACAAAACCTGGCTGGAGGACCGCATCCGCCGGCGCTTCGGCCTGATGCTGGATCAGGGTGCCCTGGAAGAAATCGAGGCCATGCGCAGCCGCTACGATCCGGTTCTGCCGTCCTGCAAGGCCATCGGCGCGCCGGAACTGATGGGCTACGCCCAAGGCCATCTCACGCTCGAGGAAGCAGAGGAGCGCTCTGCCGTCGCCACCCGGCAGTTTGCCAAACGCCAGCGCAGCTGGTTCCGCGCCCGGATGAAAAACTGGCACCAGGTCGCATTGGCCTGAGCTGCCGCCGGCCCGTCAAATTGCCGGCATTTCCGGTTCCGGCAAGCGGAAACTTGCCAGAATCAGCAATTCATGAGCTGTTTCAGCCACTGATACCGGATCCTCTGCCAGTAATTGCTCATGCCATTTGATTCAGATTTCCCAAGAGAGTTCCATACCGCACCGCTGGTGCGGCTGGCTCCGGACGGCGGCTGGCAAACCTGTCTGGCACACAGCCGCTGCGACCACCTGCTGATCTGGATCTCCCGCGGCCAGGGACGCCTTATGCTGAATGGCGAGCAGCGCGGCTTTGGGCTGCATAGCGTCATCTTCATTCCCGCAGGCACGCTGTGGTCCGCGGATTTCGGGCGCCAGTGCCTGGGCCAGGTGCTGACGATGTCGGGCCCCTTGCTGCCGCCTTTCCCCGAAGAGCCGATGCACAGGAGGTTCGCCAGCCTGCAGGAGCAGACCAGCCTGGCCGGCCACTTCGAGGCCATCAGCCGCGAACAGGCCGCACGCGAACCGCATTGGAACCGTGCCGTGCAGGCCCGCTGCGAGCTGGCCGCCGTTGCCCTTCGGCGCCAGCCTGGGGCAGCAGGCAAGCTGACCGCGGCACAGCGCCTCTGCCAGGCCTATTGCCAGCGCATTGCCGGCCTCCAGGCCGGACAGCTCAGCATGGCTGAACACGCGGCAGCCCTGAATGTGACGCCGACGCATCTGACCCGGGTCTGCAAGGCCGCAACCGGCAAGACCGCAGCCGCCCTGCTGACAGAGCGCCAGCTGCACGCCGCGCGGACTCTGCTGATCACCTCAGATCTGCCCATTCGCGACATCGCTGCCCGGCTGGGCTTTGGCAGTGCCGCCTATTTCACCCGCTTCATCTCGCAGCACACCGGCCAGCCTCCCAGCGAATTGCGCGCAAACGCCTGCAGAAGACTGCAATAGACTGATCCGCCAGCGGTTTCCCGGCACGCGTCCTTCGGGCCGCGAATTCACGCATCCGTTAGCCGCCACTACTGGGCAGTTTTGAACAGTATGCGGATGTATGCCGCTCCCAATAAGAAAACCGACGCCAGAAATGTCGTATTTTTACACGGAAACGACGAAACTGTGCATTGACGAAACGTCGTATCTCTGCCGGAATGCAGGCATGGGGAAACTTTAATCCAAAACTCGAACCATAATCGCCTGGCCAGCCGCCGGGCCAAAATCCGTTTCGCAAGAAAATGACCGAACGGTACGACAGGGAGACCTAAATGACCAAAGACACCATCAACGGAGCCCCGATCCATTGGGCCGCCAAGATGCACGCCAAGGAAGTGCTGGACGGCAAGCTGGACCGCCGGGAGTTCCTGACCCGCGCCACTTCGCTGGGCGTCACCGCAGCAGCGGCCTATGGCATGATCGGCCTGGCTGCTCCCGTGAAAGCCGCAGAAGAGAAGCAGCAAGGCGGCACCCTGCGTGTGCAGACCGAAGTCCGCCCGCTGAAGGACCCGCGCACCTTTGACTGGTCGCAGATGGCCAACAAGACCCGCGGCACCATCGAATACCTGGTTGAATACAACAACGACGGCTCCTTCACCGGCATGCTGCTGGAAAGCTGGGAAATCAACGAAGACGCCACCGTCTACACGCTGAACGTCCGCAAAGGCGTGAAGTGGAACAACGGTGACGACTTCACCGCCGAAGATGTTGCCCGCAATATCGCCGGCTGGTGCGACAAGGGCCTGGAAGGCAACTCGATGGCCGGCCGTTTCGCAACCCTGGTCGACGGCGACACCGGCCAGGCGGTTGAAGGCAGCATTGAGGTTGTGGACAGCCACACCGTCAAGCTGAACCTGCCGGCCTCCGACATTTCGCTGATTGCAGGCATGGCCGACTACCCGGCGGCCATCGTGCACTCTTCCTTCCAGACCAACGACTTCACCCAGAACGTCGGCACCGGCCCGTTCCTGCTGACAGAGCTGGAAGTCGGCGTGCGCTCGGTTCTGGAACGCAACGACGACCACACCTGGTGGGGCGAGGCGATTTACGGCAAGCCGGCGCTGGACCGCATCGAATACGTGGATTTCGGCACTGATCCGTCGTCCTGGCTGGCGGCTCTGGAATCTGACGAAGTGGACATGCTCTATGAGTCGGTTGGTGAATTCATCGACGTGATGGATGGCCTCGGCTACAAGAAGTCCGAAGTTGTGACCATGTCCTCGATCGTGATCCGCACCAACCAGCTGGCGGAAATCGACGGCAAGAAACCCTATGCAGACAAGCGCGTCCGCAAGGCGATCCAGATGGCCGTCGACAACTCTGTCTGCCTGGAACTGGGTTATGGAGGCCGCGGCGAGCCTGCAGAAAACCACCACGTTGGCCCGATCCATCCGGAATATGCCGAACTGCCGCCGCAGAAGGTTGACCCCGCCGGCGCCAAGGCGCTGATGGAAGAAGCCGGCATGATGGACTTCGAGCATGAAATCCTGTCGATTGACGATGACTGGCGCCGGAACACCACCGACGCGGTGGCGGCACAGCTGCGCGACGCTGGCTTCAAGGTGAAGCGGACTGTTCTGCCCGGCTCGACCTTCTGGAATGACTGGGCCAAGTACCCGTTCTCCTCGACCAACTGGAACCACCGCCCGCTGGGCGTGCAGATCTGGGCGCTGGCTTATAAGTCGGGCGAAGCCTGGAACGAGTTCGGCTGGTCCAACCCTGAGTTCGACGCCCTGCTGGAGCAGGCCCTTTCGATTGCCGACGCTGACAAGCGCCGTGAAATCTCGGCCAAGGGCCAGGCCCTGATCCAGGAAGAAGGCGTGACCATCCAGCCCTACTGGCGTTCGCTGTACCGCCACATGCGCGAGGGTGTTGTCGGTGCCGACATGCACGTCTCCTTCGAACACCACCACTACAAGTGGGGCTGGGCAGCCTAAGCCCCGCCAGTTCCTGACACTTGCACCGCCCCTAATCGGGGCGGTGCTTTCCAGCTAAAAAGATAAGAGACCCGCCCTTTGAGCCGGGTCCGATCCGCCAGACTGACAGGGGACCCAAATGGGACTTTTCATTCTCCGCCGTTCGGGCGTGATGCTGCTGACGGCCCTGTGCCTGACGTTCATCGTGTTCTTCCTCACGAACCTCTACCCCAACCTCGAAAAACTCGCCAAAACCCAGGGCAACTTCCGCATGACGGATGAAGCCGTGGCCAGCTGGCTGGACAAGAACGGCCACAGCGGCTGGATGATCAGCCGCTACGGCGAATGGCTGGGCGTGCTGCCCGGCTGGACCCGCGAGAGCGAAGACGGCATCACTGGCCGCTGCATCACCGGTGAGGTCAGTGCAGAGGAGGCTGCAAATGCGCCGACCTTCTGCGGCATCCTGCAAGGGGACTGGGGATATTCCAGCGTTTTCAAAAAGGATGTGGCCAGCATCATCACCGAGCGCCTGCTGAACACGCTGCGCCTGATGGGCTGGGTGCTGCTGCTGATGGTTCCCTCTGCCTTGATCATCGGTGTTCTGGCCGGGATGCGCGAGGGCTCGGCAACCGACCGCGGCCTGTCGACGGTCTCCATTCTGACCACGGCAACCCCCGAATATGTCTCTGGCGTTATCTTCATCGCCGTCTTCACATCGTCCACTGTCGGCCTGAAGTGGTTCAAGGGAACCGCAACTGCGGCAACCGACAACCCGACGTTCGAAAACTTCTTCCTGCCGGTGCTGACCATTGCGCTCTACGGGATGGGCTACATCGCCCGCATGACCCGCGCCTCGATGACCGAGGTAATGACCGCGCAATACATCCGCACCGCCCGCCTCAAGGGCGTGAGCTTCCACAACATCGTCATCAAACACGCGCTGAGGAACGCGCTGATCGCGCCTTTCACCGTGATCATGCTGCAGTTCCCCTGGCTGCTGAATGGTGTGGTGATCGTGGAAACCCTGTTCAACTACAAAGGCTTCGGCTTCATCCTGGTGCAAGCTGCCGGCAACAACGACATCGACCTGCTGCTGGCTGTGTCCGTGGTGTCCGTGTTCGTTGTTCTGATTACCCAGATGATCTCCGACATTGGCTACGTGTACCTCAACCCGCGTATCCGGATCTCCTAAGGAAGGCAGCAAAGCATGGAACCTCTTAGCGCACTCGATATCACCGCGCGGATCCTCTACCAGCTGTCGCCGGTCTGGATTTCGCTTCTCATTCTCTTTGCCCTCTCTGCGGCCTTCAAGCGCCGCCTCGGGCTCTATGGCAAACTGTTCGACAGCCCCATCGGCATGATCGGCTTTGCCCTGGTCATGTTCTGGGTCTTCACCGGCATCTACGGCGCGATGGACATGATCGTGACGCATGACCCGCTGTCTCAAGTCTCCGGCATGAAGAACAAGGTGCCCGGCACCCCGGTCCGCGGCCTCGGCGAGGAAGAATACCAATGGTACCTTCTGGGCGGCGACAACCTGGCCCGCGACGTCTTCAGCCGCTTGATCAAAGGAGCTTGGGTGGTTGTGCAGATCGCCCCGCTGGCCACTTTGTTCGCCTTTATGGTCGGCATTACGCTGGGCCTGCCTGCCGGCTACTACGGCGGCCGGCTGGACACCATCCTGTCGTTCCTGGCGAACCTGATCCTGGCCTTCCCGGTGATCCTGCTGTTCTACCTGCTGGTCACGCCCGAGATCGTGGCAACCGGCGTTCCGAACTATATGGCGATTGTCCTGTTCATGTTCCCCATCGTCTTCATCGGCGTGCTGCTGAACTCGCGCTATTACACCCGGCCCAAGCTGCGTAACCCGCTGATGGCCGGTGTTCTTGGCATTGCGATCTGGCTCTATCTGCAGCTCGTCTCCAACGGCGGCTACTTGATCAACACCAGCACCGGCTTCAAGATCCCGGGACTGCCGAAAGTGCTGGATTTCTTCGACATCCCCGGCGGTATCCTGGTGGTGTTCGTCTCGGTGGTCTTCGTCAACTCGCCCACCGTGTTCCGCATCGTGCGCGGCCTGACGCTGGACATCAAAACCCGCGACTATGTGGCGGCTGCCCAGACGCGCGGCGAAGGGCCCTGGTACATCATGCTGTGGGAAATCCTGCCCAACGCCCGCGGGCCGCTGATCGTCGATTTCTGCCTCCGCATCGGCTACACCACCATCCTGCTTGGCACCCTCGGCTTCTTTGGCCTCGGCCTGCCGCCGGAAAGCCCGGACTGGGGTTCAACCATCAATGACGGGCGCAAGCTCTTGTCGATCTACCTGCACCCGGCGCTGCCGCCTGCCTTCGCGCTGCTGACGCTGGTTCTGGGCCTCAACCTGCTGGCCGACGGCCTGCGCGAGGAAAGCCTGAGGGATTGATCCAAACCGGCGGGACCGGGGGCCAGCCCCCGGACCCCCGGGATACTTGAGGCCAGATGAAAGGGATCCTGTCTCTTCCAGCCTCAACAGGGAGAAAAGAATATGAACAAACTGGCAGACTACGACGGCCCGATCCTCGAGATTAACAAGCTGTCGATCTCCTTCTTCACCCGGTTGCGCGAAATTCCTGCAGTGATGGATTTCTCGGTCACCGTTCAGCCCGGCGAGGCCGTGGGCCTTGTGGGCGAGTCCGGCTGCGGTAAATCCACCGTGGCGCTTGGCGTCATGCAGGATCTGGGCAAGAACGGCCGTGTCGTCGGCGGCACCATCAAGTTCAAGGGCCGCGATCTGGCGGAGATGAGCGCCGAAGAACTCCGCGACATCCGCGGCAATGAGATCGCGATGATCTATCAGGAGCCGATGGCCAGCCTCAATCCGGCGATGAAGATCGGCAAGCAGCTGATGGAAGTGCCGATGATCCACGAGGGCGTCAGCGAAAAGGAAGCCTATCAGCGCGCGCTGGAAGTGGTGACCGACGTGCGCCTGCCCGACCCGGAGCGGATGCTGAATTCCTTCCCGCACCAGCTGTCGGGCGGCCAGCAGCAGCGGATCGTGATTGCAATGGCGCTGATGTCGAAACCGTCGCTGCTGATTCTGGACGAGCCGACAACCGCGCTGGACGTGACGGTGGAGGCCGCAGTGGTCGAACTGGTCAAGGACCTGGGCAAGAAATACGGCACCTCGATGCTGTTCATCTCCCACAACCTCGGCCTGGTGCTGGAAACCTGCGACCGCTTGTGCGTGATGTACTCTGGCGAGGCAGTGGAGCGCGGCTCGATCCACGATGTGTTCGACGAAATGCAGCATCCCTATACCCAGGCGCTGTTCCGCTCGATCCCGCTGCCCGGCGCCGACAAGAACTCGCGTCCGCTGGTGGCCATTCCGGGCAACTTCCCGCTGCCCCACGAACGGCCAAACGGCTGCAACTTCGGCCCGCGCTGCGATTACTTCGAGGAGGGCCGCTGCGATCAGGACATGGTCATCCCGATGTCGCCGGTGCACGGCAATGACCGGCACGAAACCCGCTGCCTGAAGTTCCAGGAAATCGACTGGAATGCACCTCTGACGCTTGCCGACCAGAAGGAAAAGACCGCGCCCGGCAAGGTCATCCTCAAGATCGATAACCTCAAGAAATACTATGAGGTATCTGCCAATGCCCTGTTCGGCGGCGGCGATAAGAAGGTGGTGAAAGCCAACGAAACCCTCAGCTTCGAGGCCCGCGAATCCGAAACCCTCGCCATTGTCGGCGAGTCCGGCTGCGGCAAATCCACCTTCGCCAAGGTGCTGATGGGACTGGAAACCGCCACCGAGGGCCAGATCCTGCTCGACAACCGCAACATCGAGCAGATCCCGATCGAGGAGCGTGACACCAAGACCGTCTCCGACGTGCAGATGGTGTTCCAGAACCCCTTCGATACTCTGAACCCCTCGATGACCGTGGGCCGTCAGATCATGCGGGCATTGGAAATCTTCGGCATCGGCGATTCAGAGGCCGAACGGCGCAAGCGCATGCTGGAGCTTCTGGACCTGGTGAAACTGCCCCGCGCCTTTGCCGACCGGATGCCGCGGCAGCTGTCAGGCGGCCAGAAGCAGCGTGTGGGCATCGCCCGCGCCTTTGCCGGCGGCGCCCGCATCGTGGTGGCGGATGAGCCGGTCTCTGCGCTCGACGTGTCGGTGCAGGCTGCGGTCACCGACCTCCTGATGGAGATTCAGCGCAACGAGAAGACGACGCTGCTGTTCATCTCCCACGACCTCAGCATCGTGCGCTACCTCTCCGACCGGGTGATGGTGATGTACCTCGGCCATGTGGTGGAACTTGGCGACACCGACCAGGTGTTTGCACCGCCCTACCACCCCTACACCGAGGCGCTGCTGAGCGCGGTGCCGATTGCTGATACCTCCGTGGAGAAAGAGCACATCGTTCTGGAAGGCGACATTCCCTCGGCGATGAACCCGCCGCCGGGCTGCCCGTTCCAGACCCGCTGCCGCTGGAAATCCGAAGTGCCGGGCGGGCTGTGCGAGAAGGAGGTCCCGCCGGTGCGCACATTGGACGGCGGCCACCAGATCAAATGCCACCTCAGCGACGACGTGCTGGAGCGCATGAAGCCGGTGATCAAGGTCGCAGCCGAGTAAGGCGCCAGAACAGCGCGCAAAAGAAAAGCCGGGGTGCTGACACCCCGGCGTTTTCATGCGCACATCATCACAGCAGTGCCCCCACTCCCGCGGGGGGCGGTCTCAGCTCAGCAGCAGCACCGAAATCATCAGAAGGTTGATCGAGGCAAATTGCATCAGCCGCGGCGCCTTGCTGCCCTTGGCTGCCGCCACCAAGGCAGCCGCCACTGAAACCGCAAGACCGGCCAGAGCCAGGCCGCTGCCTGCCAGTCCCGCCAGGCCGCTGTCCGGTCCCCACGGCGAGTCCGCAACCGTCATGCCCTTCAGCCCGACGCCGATCAGAATGCCCGTGACCGCGCCTGCCAGGCTGAGCATCGCGCTGCGCGGCTGAACCGGCAGACGGCTGGCCAGAACGCTGTCGATCATATGCCGGGTCGGCACCGCGCTCGGCTGCCAGTCGATGCGTTCAAGGCGTTCGTCAAAGCTGTTGATATACAAGGCATTCCCTCCAGAACCTGCGTGCAGATTCACGAAAAATTAAGGCAAATGCTTGACACTCCGGCGGAGTTAACGCGGCATTAAGGAAAGTTATCCACAGGTTAACGCCTGCGCCGCCTTGGGATCAGGACCCTAGCTGCCCCAGATCTTCCGCACGTAGTTCTGGGTTTCCTTGTAGGGCGGCACCCCGCCGTATTTCTTCACCGCATCCGGACCGGCGTTATAGGCCGCAAGCGCCAGCCGCCAGGAGCCGAACTTGCGGAACTGGCGCGCCAGATAGCGGGCACCGCCCTCCAGGTTCTGCTGCGGCACGGCCGGATTCACCCCCAGCGCCCGCGCGGTGGCCGGCATCAGCTGGGCCAGACCCAGCGCGCCCTTGTGCGACTTGGCATTGGGGTTCCAGTTGCTCTCCTGCTGAACCAGGCGCAGGAACAGATCCTCCGGCACGCCGTGCTGGCGTGCCGCGCTGCGCGCCATCTCCAGATACTGGCCGCGGTACTTGCCGCTGTAAGGCAGCGTGCCGCCGGAGGACGGGATGCTGAAGGTCTTGGGCTGAAGCCGGACAGAGTTCTTGTACTGGGCCGCGGCCCGTCCATCCAGCACCCTCGTGTGGGCCGCAAACAGATCCCGCCGGTTCTTGGTGCTGAACATATCGGCAGCCGCAGGCTGCCCTGCTCCAACCATGGCAATAACCAAACCCGCAACGGCTTTGCGCATATCCGCTGTCCCGACACTGTCCCTGTTTGCGCAAATATAACCAATGCGGAGCAAATTTAAAGCAACACAGGCGCAAGAACCTGTGTGCGGCGTCGAAACAAGCGCAAAACCATCCCCAGAGAGCTGCTTTCCTCACCCTGCCGGGGTCTATAGTGTGCTGGCAAAACAGCCCGGACGGATTCGCACCGGTCCGGTCAATGACAGGATATTCAGGAAATAAAGGACGGAACCCTATGGCCGGCTCACTCAACAAAGTCATGCTCATCGGCAACCTGGGCCGCGACCCGGAGGTGCGCAGCTTCCAGAACGGCGGCAAGGTCTGCAACCTGCGCATTGCCACCTCGGAAACCTGGAAGGACCGCAACACCGGCGAGCGCCGCGAGAAGACTGAATGGCACTCCGTCGCTGTCTTCAGCGAAGGCCTGGTCCGCGTCTGCGAGCAGTATCTGCGCAAGGGCTCCAAGGTCTACATCGAAGGCCAGCTGCAGACCCGCAAGTGGCAGGACCAGAGCGGCCAGGACCGTTACTCGACCGAAATCGTGCTGCAGGGCTTCGGCTCCACCCTGACCATGCTGGATGGCCGCGGCGAAGGCGGTGGCGGCGGCGGCCAGGGCGGCGGCGGTTACGGCGGCGGCAGCCAGGGCGGCGGCTACGGCGGCGGTTATGACAGCGGACCGCAGGGCGGCGGTGGCGGCGGCAGCTTTGGCGGCGGCGCGTCCCACAACATCGACGACGACGAAATCCCGTTCTGATCCCGTCCGGGCGAATCAAGAAACACTGACCGCTGTCAGACATCACCCTCCGGCCCTTTGGTCCGGGGGGTTTTTTGCTGCTTGCACTGGTTTTCTGATGGCATTGCGGGCGGGAGACACCGCCTGCGGGCCATGGTCTCTCCATCTGCCTTTCAGTCTCAGCGCTGGCCGCACTTCCTATTGATACATCTGAAATTCAGGTTTTCTTTTCAATCGGGTAACCCGCTGTCCCCCAATGCAGACAGCCTTTCCCGGCGGCCAGAAGGCGCCCGCCATTTTGCGATAAAATTACGGTCTGCTGGCCGGCAGCTAGGTGAAAATTAAGACATATCCTGAATGCTGAATGGAAATAACGGGAAACGGTTCATCAAGGATTCGGAATATGGGTATGCGCTTTTTGCAGCATCTCTCGATCAGAACCAAGATCGGGATACTTCTGGCAGCACCGCTGCTTCTCAGCCTTTGGTTCATCGGGCAAACCCTGCTCGACCTGCAGCGCAAGGCCCAGGCCGACACGGTCCTCGCCGGGGAGGTGCTGGAACATATGAGCAGCCTTGTCCACAATCTGCAGCTGGAACGCGGGCTGAGCGCAAACTATCTCGAAAGCGCCGCGGGCACGCCGCCGGAAAAGCTGGTCAAGGTGCGCCAGGAAAATGACGCCAAGATGGCTGCCTATCTCGAGGAGATCAGCCACATCGACCTTGCGTCCATACCGGCCGAGTCCGCAGATTCCATCACCTTTGCCAGGTCGGAACTGGCCCGCAAGAAGGACATCCGCCAGAAGATAGACACCCACTCTTTGAAGCTGAAGGATCTGATTTCTTATTACACGGAACTGAACGCGGCCCTCATCCAGACCGGTCTGGCACTGGCCAACGGCATCGACGATCCCCGGATCTCGCAGGAGGCCGTGGCCCTGTCCTTCTTCATGCGTGCGATCGACGCCGCGGGCCTGGAACGTGCAGCCGGCGCCGTGGGGTTCAAGCATGGCTGGAAACCGAAAGACCGCGAAACCTTCGTTGCCTATCATGAACTGTTCAAGGAGCGCCTGAGCACCTTCATGAACTTCGCAACCGCAGAGGACCGGAAAGCCGTTCAGGGCTTGTTCGGCAGCCCCGAAATGAAAACCTTCGAGGACCTGCGCAAGGGTATTCTGCACGGCGACAACGGCGCGGACGTCACTGCGGAAAGCTGGTTCGCAGCTGCAACCAAGGCCATCGAGGTTCTGCAAAAGAAGGAAGTGCTGCTGATCGAGCATTTGGAGCGCGACATGGCTGCCTTTGATGCGCACAGCAAGCTGCTGCTGACAGAGATGGCCATTTTTGCCGCTGTCATGCTGGGGCTGGTGCTTCTGCTTGGCCTGTCGATTGCCCGCAACATCACCGGGGGTCTGGCGGTTCTGAACGTGGCGCTGAAGAAACTCGGCTCCGGCGAGACCGAGGTCGAGGTTCCCGGCGCAACCCGCCGCGACGAAATCGGCACGGTGGCACGCAATGTCGTCGATCTGCGCACCGTCACCCAGCGCAAGCAGGAAGAGCGCGTGCAGGAGGAGAAAGAACGCCGGGAGGAGATCCTCACCGTGGCCCGCACCATCGGCAAATCACTGATGGACCTCCAGCAGAAACGCCTGGACAAGCCGATCCAGGAGTTCTTTCCGGATGAATTCAAATCGATCCGGATGGACTTCAACGATTCGCTGACAGCGCTGAGCACGGCCATCTCCGTGATTGCCGAACTCACCAGCAGCGTCGATGAAAGCACCAAGTCGATTGCCGAGGCCTCCATGGACCTCGCCCACCGCACCGAGGCGGAATCGGCGACGCTTGAAAAAACGACCCATGCCATGGGGGAGCTGACCAGCAACGTGCAGCGCTCCGCCGAAAACGCCGGCCGCGCCGAGCAGCTGGCCGACAGCGCACAGCACGGGGTCAAATCCTGCGACGAGGTGGTCAAGAACACCATCACCGCAATGGACAAGCTGCAGGAATCCTCGCAGGAGATTTCCCAGATCACCAAGGTGATCCAGGACATCGCCTTCCAAACCAACCTGCTGGCGCTGAACGCCGGGGTTGAGGCCGCCCGCGCAGGCGAAGCAGGCCGCGGCTTTGCGGTTGTCGCCTCCGAGGTGCGGATGCTGGCACAGCGCTGTGCCGACGCGGTGCAGCAGATCGACGAACTGACCGCCCGCAGCTCCGAACAGGTCAAAAACGGTGCGGCGCTGGTGGATCAGGCCGGCCAGGCCATGGCCACCGTGAATGACCAGGTCGGCGAGATTTCCTCGCTGGTGGTCGAGATTGCCGGCAACATGAAGGAACAGTCGGCCCAGATGAGCGATGTCAACACCGCTGTCGGTGAGCTGGAGATGATGGCCCAGCAGAACGCCGCCATGGCCGAACAGACCACCGCGGCGACCACCTCACTGTCTGAACAGGCACAGGAGCTGCGGGAGCAGGTGTCTCAATTCACCATCGGCGCGGCCGCCTCAGCCCTGCCGGCGCCAGCGGCGCATCCGCCGCTCAGCATCGACTTTGATGCAGAGGATGACGGCTGGGACCAGGACCTGAACAGCAGCAACGCAGCCTGAGCCGGCCGCTGGCACAGCAAACAAAAAGGGCAGCCCCGGGGCTGCCCTTTGACTGTCCGCGGGTGCCCGCCCGGTTCAGGCGCCCGCGCTGCGCAGCACGTCCAGCACCGCGCCCGGCGGCACATCGCCGGTGACAAAGGCCTCGCCGATGCCGCGCGCCAGGATGAAACGCAGCTGGCCGGCAACCACTTTCTTGTCCTGGCCCATCAGATCCAGCAGCGCCTCTGCCCCGGGCAAATCGCCCGGAATGTCGGCCAGATCTGTCTTCATGCCCATCGCCTTCAGATGCGCGCGCACCCGGCTGGGATCTTCCTGCGAACACAGGCCCAGCTTGGACGACAGCTCAAACGCCAGCGCGCAGCCGATCGCCACGCCCTCGCCATGCAGCAGCCGGTCCGAGTACCCCGTGGCCGCCTCCAGCGCGTGGCAGAAGGTATGACCCAGGTTGAGCAGCGCCCGGTCGCCCTGCTCTGTTTCGTCGCGCACCACGATGTCGGCCTTCATCTGCACCGAGCGCGCCACCGCCTCGACCCGCGCCGCCACATCGCCTGCAGCCAGCGCCGGGCCGTTCTGTTCCAGCCAGGCAAAGAACTCCGCATCGCCCAGCAATCCGTATTTCACCACTTCGCCATAGCCGGACAGGAAATCCCGCGCGGTCAGGGTTTCCAGCACCGAGGTATCCGCCAGCACCAGCGACGGCTGGTGAAAGGCGCCGATCAGGTTCTTGCCCTGAGGCGCGTTGATGCCGGTCTTGCCGCCCACCGAACTGTCGACCTGCGCCAGGAGCGAGGTCGGGATCTGCACGAACCGCACGCCCCGGCGCAGCACCGCAGCGGCAAAGCCCGCCAGGTCGCCAATGACGCCGCCGCCAAAGGCCACAACCACGTCGCCGCGCTCCACCTTCTGATCCAGCAGCCATTCCACCGAGCGGGTGAACTGCGGCCAGCCCTTGGTCGCCTCGCCCGGCGGCAGCGCCAGCGCGTTCATCTCCACGCCCGCAGCGGCCAGCCCGGCACGCAGGGCGTCCAGGTGCTTCTCCGCCACGGTCTCATCCGTCAGCACCGCCACCTGCGGGCGGCTCAAGAACGGCTTGATCCGCTCCCCGGCCTGCGCCAGCAGGCCCGGGCCGATCACAACATCATAGGCGCGCTCGCCCAGGGGCACATGAACCGTGCGCTCCATCAGTTCCACTCCAATACATCGGGGCGTGCCTTCAAGGCGTCCAGCACGCGGTCCACCATGGTTTCAATCGAGGCCTGCCCGTCCGAGACCACCGACACATCCGCCTTGGCATAAAGCGGCACCCGCTGATGATACAGGTTGCTGAGTGTCGCACGCGGGTCGGCCGTGCGCAGCAACGGCCGGGTGTCGCGGTGGCGCACCCGGTTCCACAGCACCTCGAGGTCGGCATTCAGCCAGACCGAGACGCCCTTGGCGGTGATCACCTGCCGGTTCTCCTCTGCCAGGAATGCCCCGCCGCCGGTCGACAGCACGCCGCGCTCTTCTTCCAGCAGGCGCGCGATCACCTGGCGCTCCTTCTGGCGGAAGAAAGGCTCGCCGTCGCGGGCGAAAATCTCCGGAATGGTCATGTTGGCGGCGGCTTCGATCTCATGGTCGCTGTCCAGAAACGGCGCGTTCAGCCGGGCCGCCAGCGCTCGGCCCACGGCGGTCTTGCCGGCCCCCATCATGCCCACCATCACGATGGTCTTCTTCAGTTTCCCAGGCACCGGCGCTGCTGCCTTCTGGCCGCTGATTTGCTCTTTTTCGCTCATTCTTCAGTGAATGACGTGATCTTGCCGAAAAGGGAATATATAACTTGGGCAAAAGAGCAGGAAACAGGCATTGGATGCGCTATGGGGCGATTGATTAAGTATTTGGTCTACTTGCTGGTTCTGGCTGCAATCGGGCTGGTGGGCTACGCCTATGTCGGCCCCTGGTTCGGCGCCGATTTCAGCGCGCCCAGCAGCGAAGTGCGCAAACCGGTGGTGCTGAATGCGGATTAAGGCGGCTGCCGCCGGGGTGATGCTGGCAGGCAGCGCGCTTGCCAATGAACCGCTGGCGGCAATTGACTGGCTCAACCAGCCGGCGCCCCGTGTCGGGCTGCCCGGCACCGTGCTGCTGGAGCCGCCCGTCGCGGGCACTGCCGCTTTGCCGCAAATATCGGTGACGCCGCTGGAGACATTGCTGCCTCCGGTCGGGCTGGTGCCTGCTGCCGCAACCGGCCTGCCTGCCGATCTCTGGCGCGGCAGTTCCGCCGATGACATCACCCATCTGATCGAAACCGTGCCGGTGCGCGGCAGCCCGGCGATGCAGGCGCTGCTGTTCACCCTGCTGCTGTCGGAAACCCGCCCGCCCGCCGCCACTGGCGACCGGATCCTGCTGGCCCGGCTCGACCGGCTGCTGGCGCTGGGGGCCACCGACCCGTCGCAGGCGCTGGTGGAGCACGCAGGCCCGGCGGACAGCAAGGAGCGCTTTGCCCGCTGGTTCGACGCCACCCTGCTGACTGGCAGCGAGGATGCCTCCTGCGCGGCCCTCACCGCGTCACCGCATCTGTCGGACAGCTACGCCGTGCGGATATTCTGCGCAGCCCGGCGCAGCGACTGGCCGACCGCGGCGCTGATGCTGGAAACGGCCCACGCGCTGGAGCTGCTGCCCAGGGAGCAGATGGATCTGCTCGACAGGTTCCTGAATCCGGACCTGTTCGAACTGGCCCCGCCGCTGCGCCGCCCGGCGCATCCTGACCCGCTGACCTTCCGGCTGTTTGAAACCATTGGCGAGAGCATGCCCACCGCCCCGCTGCCGCCGGCCTTTGCCGCCGCCGACCTGCGCGACATTGCCGGCTGGAAGGCGCAGCTGGAAGCCGCAGAGCGGCTGGCCCGCGCCGGCGCGCTCAACCCGAACCAGTACCTGGGCCTGTTCAGCGCCCGCAAACCCGCCGCCTCCGGCGGCATCTGGGACCGGGTCTCGGCGGTGCAGAAACTTGAGGACGACCTGGGGTCCGGCAGTCCTGACACGATTGCCAGATCCCTGCCCCGCGCCTGGCAGGCCATGCAGGAAGCCGGCACCGAAACCGTCTTTGCGGATCTCTTTGCCGAGCCGCTGGCGCGCGCAGAGCTGACAGGACCGGCGGCTCAGCTCGCCTGGCGCATCCGCCTGCTGTCGCCAGCCTACGAAACCGCCGCCCATGACGCACAGGCCTCCGGCGCGGCCGGTCATTTCCTGGCCGCACTCGCCCAAGGCCGCCCCGGCGATGCCGCCGCACCGTCACCGCTGGCAGAAGCCATTTCGCTGGGGTTTGCCGCGGAGGCCGCCGCGCCGCCCGCCATCCGCCGGCTGCTGGACAACGGCCAGCTGGGCGAGGCGATCCTGCGCAGCATGGTTTTGTTTGCCCAGGGCGCCGACGGCAACCTTGGCGATCTCACCGCCGCCCTCGCCGCCTTCCGCGCCGTCGGGCTGGAGGACACCGCCCGCCGCGCCGCCCTTCAGCTGATGCTGCTGGAGCACGGCTGACATGGCAGCCCCGCGCGACAATTTCCAGTGGATCTCCACCTTCCTGGATGCCCAGGCGGCGGAAACCGGCGCCTCGCAGAACACGCTCCTGGCCTATGGCCGCGACCTCAAGGATCTGACCGCCTGGCTGGAGCACCGCAAGCTTGGTTTCCTGACCGCCACTCAGGACAATATCGAGGCCTATCTGATCAACTGCGACGCGCAAGGTTTGGCCCGCTCCACCCGGGCCCGGCGGCTGTCGGCGGTCAAGCAGATCTACCGTTTCGCGTTTGAGGAAGGCTGGCGCGAGGACAATCCCGCGATCCAGATCCGCGGCCCCGGACGGGAAAAGCGGCTGCCGAAGACCCTTGAAGTGATCGAGGTCGACCGCCTGCTGGACGCCGCCCGCCAGACCGGCCGGACAGAGGCCGACCGGCTGCGCAACACCTGCCTGATGGAGCTGCTCTATGCCACCGGCATGCGGGTCACGGAACTGGTCTCGCTGCCGGTGTCCGCCGCCCGCGGCGACCCGCGGATGCTGCTGATCCTGGGCAAGGGCGGCAAGGAACGCATGGTGCCGCTGTCGCCGCCCGCCCGCGAGGCTCTGGCGCAGTGGCTGCTGGTGCGCGACGGCGTTGAAGCAGAGCGCGAAGCCAAGGGGCACCCGGCCTCGCGTTTCCTGTTCCCGTCCCGCGGCAAATCCGGCCACCTGACCCGCCACCGGTTCTACCTCTTGATCAAGGAACTGGCGGTGACCGGCGGCATATCCCCGGACAAGGTGACGCCGCACACCCTGCGCCATGCCTTTGCCACCCACCTGTTGGCAAACGGCGCCGATCTGCGCGCAATCCAGGCGCTCCTGGGCCATGCCGACATCGCCACCACAGAGATCTACACCCATGTGCTGGATGCGCGGCTGCAGGAACTGGTGCTCGAACATCACCCGCTGGCCCGCCGCGATTAACCGCGACGCTTGAAGCGGCGGGGCTAAGACCCCATAAATACTGCGAACAATCAACAGACCGGACACCTGCCCTCTCATGGACACCGCCTCCACCGTTCTCGACAGCGCCTTCTGGACCACTGCCGGGGCCATCGTGCTGCTCCTCGTCTTTTCCGGCTTCTTCTCGGGCTCGGAAACCGCACTGACCGCCGCGTCGCGCGGCAAGCTGCGCGCCCAGGCCGACAAGGGCTCCCGCGGGGCTCAGCGCGCGCTGTTCATTACCGAAGACAATGAGCGCCTGATCGGTTCGGTTCTGCTGGGCAACAACGTTGTCAACATCCTCGCAGCGTCGCTCGCCACCGCATTGTTCACCAGGATCTTCGGTGAAGGCGGTGTGGCGATGGCAACGCTGGTGATGACCCTGCTGGTGCTCGTCTTTGCCGAGGTCCTGCCCAAGACATACGCGATTTCCAACGCCGAAAAGGCCGCCTCGGCAGTGTCGGCACCGATCAGCATCCTCGTCATGATCCTGTCGCCGATCGTGGGCGCGGTGCGGCTGTTCGTGCGCGGCGTGCTGCGGGTCTTTGGCGTGCAGATCGACCCGGACAGCCACATCATGGCGGTGCGCGAGGAAATCGCGGGCGCCCTGCAGCTGGGCCATTCCGAAGGTGTGGTCGAAAAGGAAGACCGCGACCGCATCCTGGGCGCGCTCGACCTTTCCGACCGCTTTGTCGAGGAGATCATGCTGCACCGCTCCCACATCGAAATGGTCGATGCGGACGCAGAACCTGAAACCATCCTGGAGCAATGCCTGCACAGCCAGCACACCCGCCTGCCGGTGTTTCGCGGCGAACAGGAGAACATCATCGGTGTGGTTCACGCCAAGGACCTGTTCCGCGCGATGTACGAACAGGCCGGCGGCGCGGGCGGAGATTCCGGCCGGCTGAAGTCCTTTGACATCGCGGAAGTGGCCAAGGCCCCCTACTTCGTGCCCGAAACCACCACCCTGGACGAACAGATGCGGCAGTTCCTGCGCATGCGTTCGCATTTTGCACTGGTGGTGGATGAATACGGCGCCCTGCAAGGCCTGATCACGCTGGAGGATATCCTGGAAGAGATCGTCGGCGAGATCACCGACGAATTCGACCCCGCGGAGGAAAGCGTCGCCAGAAAGACCGCCGACGGCTCCTATCTCGTCGAAGGCGCCACCACCATCCGCGACCTGAACCGGGCCACCGACTGGAGCCTGCCGGATGACGAGGCCAACACCGTTGCGGGCCTGGTGATCCACGAGGCGCAGATGATCCCGGTCAAGGGCCAGGTGTTCTCCTTCCACGGCTTCCGCTTTGAGGTCACGGCGCGCGAAGGCAACCGCGTGACCGAGCTGAAAATCCGGCCGCTCTCTTGACAGGAGGGCGGCGGTGACCCGTGCGGCAATACTGGCCTGGGGCTGGTTCGACAGCATCGTGCTGGAGCTGTTCCGGCAGCTGCGCTGGTCCTTCCTGCCGCCACTGCTGATCTACTTCGCCTATGGCGCGCAGGGCATCAGCACCGTCGCCGCCTCGTTCTACGTCAAGGAATACCTCGACCTCTCCGCTGCCTTTCTGGCCGGTCTGGCATTCTGGGTCGGGCTGCCCTGGGCGCTGAAGATGCCGCTGGGCCATCTGGTCGACCTGATCTGGCGCTGGAAATACCTGCTGATCCTCGCGGGCGCCGTGCTGATGGCTGCCAGCTATGGCATTCTGGCCGCCATCGTGCTGCAGCCGGACATGATGAGCGCGCTGATGCCGCTGGGCGCCTGGTACGTCACCGCGGCCCTGCTGGCGCCCTGCGGCTTCGTGCTGCAGGACGTGGTGGCGGATGCCATGTCGGTAGAGGCCGTGCCGCATGCGGATGCGGACGGCAATCCCCTGCCAGAAGCAGAGACCAAATCCCTGCACACCACCATGCAGACCTTCGGCCGCATCGCGCTGATCGGCGGCTCCAGCGCCGCCGCCGCGCTGAATGTCGCGCTGTTTGACGGCGCCGATACCCTGCCCCAAGCCGACAAGGGCGCGCTTTACGGCTTTGTCTTCACCCTCGCCCTGCTGATCCCGGTGATTTCCCTGTCCGGCGTGGCGCTGGCGATCTGGCAGAAATGGCGCAAGACCACCGTGCTGCGCCGCGCAGGCTTGGACGAAACCGAAATCCGCAGCCGCATCGACCTCCCGCGAGAGCCGGTCACCCCGAACCACTGGTACTTCATCGGCGGCGGCGCCTTTGTGGCGCTGTCGCTGGCCGTGGGCCTCGGTGATGTGCCCTACTCGCAGGAAATCGTCTTCGCCGGATCCATGGCCATCGTCCTGTTCCTGATGCGCCAGCTTGTCGCGGTGCTGCCCACCGATCACGCCCGCGCCCTCATTGGCACCGCCATCATCATCTTCGTCTACCGCGCCACCCCCTTGCGCGGCCCCGGTGCCACCTGGTTTGAGATCGACGTGCTGGGGTTCGACCAGCAGTTCCTTTCGGTTCTCTCGCTCATCACCTCACTGCTGACGCTGGCCGGGATGCTGATCTTCCGCCCGCTGATGGCCAGCCGCCCGATTGCCTGGATCGTCGCCTTCCTGGCGATCACCGAAGCCGTCCTCAGCCTGCCCAACATCGCGCTCTACTACGGTGCCCACCACTGGACCGCCGCAATGACCGGCGGCATTGTCGACGCCCGCTTCATTGCCATCGTCGACACTGCAGTGGAATCGCCGCTGGGCCAGGTTGCGATGATCCCGATGCTCGCCTGGATCGCCCGCAACGCCCCCTCAGGGCTCAAGGCCACCTTCTTTGCGGTCATGGCCTCCTTCACCAACCTGGCGCTCTCGGCCTCCAGCCTCGGCACCAAGTACCTGAACGAGATCTTCGTGGTGACCCGTGAAGTCACAGATTCGGCAGGTGCCGTCACCACAGCCGCCGACTATTCCCAGCTCGGCATGCTGCTGATCACCGTTGGCGTCATTCTCCTGGCCGCCCCGCTGACGGCAATTTTCCTCATCCAGAACAGCCGCTTCCGCACCTCTGAGTAACGCCGAAGCCCTCCTGCAGCCCATAAGCGGCACACTATGCCGTTTTTCTTCTGGACTACTGTTCACTTCTGTCCAGAATGCGGGAAACACCTGTTCTGGGAGGGATCCATGAAAACCACCACCCGCGTGGCAGTGATCGGCGGCGGCGTCGTCGGCTGCTCTGTCCTCTACCACCTGACCAAGCTCGGCTGGTCCGACGTCATGCTGATCGAACGCTCGGAGCTGACCAGCGGCTCCACCTGGCACGCGGCGGGCGGTTTCCATACGCTGAACGGCGACACCAACATGGCGGCGCTGCAGGGCTACACCATCAAGCTCTATAAAGAGCTGGAAGAGATCACCGGCATGTCCTGCGGCCTCCACCACGTCGGCGGCGTCACCCTGGCCGAAACCCAGGAGCGCTTCGACATGCTGAAGGCGGAACGCGCCAAGCACCGTTTCATGGGGCTGGAAACCGAGATTGTCTCCCCCGAAGAGATCAAGAAGATCGCCCCCGTCACCAACGTGGACGGCATCATCGGCGGGTTGTACGACCCGCTCGACGGCCACCTCGATCCCTCGGGGACAACCCACGCCTATGCCAAGGCCGCGCGCATGGGCGGCGCCACAATTGAAACCCACTGCAAGGTGATCGAGACCAACCAGCGCCCGGACGGCACCTGGGATGTGGTGACGAACAAAGGCACTATTCACGCCGAACATGTGGTCAACGCAGGCGGTCTCTGGGCGCGCGAGGTCGGCGCCATGGCGGGCGTCTACTTCCCGCTGCACCCGATGGAGCACCAGTATATCGTCACCGACGAAGTGCCGATGATCGCCGAAATCATCGACGGCGGCGGCGAGCACCCGCATGTGATGGACCCGGCCGGCGAAAGCTACCTGCGCCAGGAGGGCCGCGGTCTTTGCATCGGCTTCTACGAACAGCCCTGCAAACCCTGGGCGGTGGACGGCACGCCTTGGGACTTCGGCCACGAGCTGCTGCCCGATGACTTCGACAAGATCGAGGATTCCATTGCCTTCGCCTACAACCGCTTCCCCGCGCTGGAGGCCGCAGGCGTCAAATCCGTGATCCACGGCCCCTTCACCTTTGCCCCCGACGGCAACCCGCTGGTCGGCCCGGTACCCGGCATGCGCAACTACTGGTCCGCCTGCGCCGTTATGGCCGGCTTCTCCCAGGGCGGCGGCGTCGGGTTGATGCTCGCGCAATGGATGGTTGAGGGCGAATGCGAGCGCGATACCTTTGCGATGGACTGCGCCCGCTTCGGCGACTGGATCACCCCGGGCTACACCCGGCCCAAAGTCATTGAAAACTATCAGAAACGCTTCTCCATCGCCTACCCGAACGAGGAGCTGCCCGCGGCCCGCCCGTTCCGCACCACCCCGATGTATGACATCTTTGACGGCATGGGCGCGGTCTGGGGCGCGCAATACGGCATGGAGGTCCCGAACTACTTCACTGAGGGCGACGAGCCGCGCTACGAGACCCCCTCCTTCCGCCGCTCCAACGCCTTTGAGGCCACCGCGCGCGAGGTCAAGGCGGTGCGCGAAAGCGTGGGCATCAACGAGGTCCACAACTTCGGAAAGTACCTGGTCAAAGGCGCCGGCGCCCGCGCCTGGCTCGACCGCATCATGGCGGGCCGGGTGCCGCAGCCAGGCCGCCTGTCGCTGACCCCGATGCTGTCGCCCAAGGGCCGCCTGATCGGCGACTTCACCATCTCCTGTCTTGGAAAATCAGGGGCGGAGGAAGAGTTCCAGCTCACCGCCTCTTACGGCTCGCAGGCCTACCACATGCGCTGGTTCCTGCAGAACCTGGACGACGGCGTTCAGCTGGAAAACATCTCCGACACCCGCAACGGCTTCCAGATCGCAGGCCCCAAAGCCCGCGAGGTGCTGCAGGCCTGTACCCGCCGGGACATCTCGGACATGCGCTTCATGGATGTGCGCCGCCTGACCGTGGGCATGGCCGACTGCATCGTGCAGCGGGTCAGCTACACCGGCGATCTGGGCTATGAGATCTACTGCGACCTGCCCAGCCAGCGCGCCCTGTGGGATGCACTGTGGAATGCAGGCCAGCCGCACGGCATGAAGCCCTTTGGTATGCGGGCCATGATGTCCCTGCGCCTGGACAAATTCTTCGGCTCCTGGCTGCGGGAGTTTTCGCCCGACTATACGGCAGCAGAGACCGGGCTGGACCGCTTCAT
This sequence comes from Leisingera sp. S132, assembly GCF_025144465.1. Lineage (NCBI taxonomy): Bacteria > Pseudomonadati > Pseudomonadota > Alphaproteobacteria > Rhodobacterales > Roseobacteraceae > Leisingera > Leisingera sp. S132. The sequence continues at coordinate 1,506,803 of NZ_CP083553.1, read as the reverse complement.
CTCCTTCAAGAAGGAAGCGGATTTCATCGGCCGCGCCGCAGCTGAGGCCGAACGTGAGGCAGGCCCCGCCCGCCAGCTCTGCGCCTTTGAGGTCGCGGCGGATGACGCCGATGTGGTCGCCTATGAGCCGATCTGGCTGGACGGCGAAGTCGTGGGCTTCTGCACCTCCGGCGGCTATTCGCACCACGCGCAAAAATCCATCGCGCTGGGGTTTGTCCCCACGGGGACAGCCAAGGAAAACCTGGAGGTGGAAATCGAAATCCTCGGCAAGATGTACAAGGCCCGCCTGATCACCCAGCCGCTGTTCGACGCAGACGGCGCGCGGATGCGGGGCTGAGGCCCGAAAGCACCGGATTCAGGTCAGCCCGCCTGACCTGAATCCACGCTGTTGCCACAGCAGCGCACGCTGACGCCGCGAAACCCGCGCAACACATAGGTCAGTGCCGGCACCCGAATGTTTCGCGCGCGAAACATTCGGTCAATCCTGCTGACCTATGCGGCTTTCACTGGATCCGCCTCTTCATCTGGCTAAGAATATCCCCGCCGGAGGCATCCATCAGCCCGGCACAGCGCCGAGGTTCGACCAGTCATGACTGCCATCGCCATTCTCCTGCTCGCCGCCGGCGCCTCCTCCCGGATGCAGGGCCGAGACAAGCTGATGGAGGTGGTGGACGGCCAGCCCCTGCTCAGCCTGATGTGCCGCCGCGCCGCGCTGACCGGGCTGCCGGTCTACGCCACCCTGCCCGGCCCGTCCCATCCGCGGGCGGCAGCAACAGGCGATGCAATCCAGGTTCCGGTGCCGGACGCGGCGGAGGGCATGTCCGCCTCCATCCGCCGCGGCACCGCGGCGCTGCCGGAAGACACGCAAGCGGTGATGATCCTGCCCGCCGACATGCCGGAGATTACTGCGCAGGACATGCTGCACCTCGCAGCGCATTTCGACGGTCCGGACAACCCCATCCTGCGCGCCGCAGCAGAGGACGGCACGCCGGGCCACCCGGTGCTGTTCCCACGGCGCTGCTTCGAGGCGCTGCAAGGCCTGCAGGGCGATCAGGGCGCGCGCAGCATCCTGACGGGTGAAACGGTGCAGACCGTGCCGCTGCCCGGCCGCAACGCGGTTACCGATCTGGACACGCCGCAAGACTGGGCAGCCTGGCGCCGGAGCCGCTGATTGACCGCCTGAAAGCAGAGAAGGCAGGGCCGAGACCCTGCCTTCCTGCGCTACGCTCTTATCCACCGACTCCCCCAAGACGGCAGCTGCACCTTTCAGTGCACAAGCAGATGCGCCTCGTGTTTCCGAAGGGAGCGGCGCGCGGCGGTGTATCCATCGCGGCCCTTTTGCGATTTCAGTTCCGGGAACAGTTCGAACAGTTCATTGCGCTGTGCATTGTCCAGCCCGCGCAGGGACTGGTCGCCGGGCTGGAAGCTTTCGGTCCAGGCGCCGTCGGACAGCACAACCTCATGCTGGTCGAACATGAAGTGGATGTAGGTCACGCTGGCGACCTCCACCGGGTCCACGCCCGCCAGGCCGGTCAGATGCTTGGCGGCAACCAGCACTTCGCGGTCCTCGAAGTAAAGCGCGGTCTTGTCGTTGGCGACCAGCACCCGGTGGTTCGGGCTGACCATCATGTCACGCTCCGGCAGGCCGTTGCCAAGGGCGCCCTGGCGGATCAGAACCGGCTGAAGATGCGCGGCGCCTTTCAGCTCTGCGGTCTTGAGCGTGCGGGTGCCGACCCAGCGGATTTCCTGAATGCCGTTGTCGCGGGTGATCACCCGGTCACCGGCCTGCAGGTCCTCGACTTTGCGCTCCCCCTGCGGGGTTGCGATCAGCGTGCCCGGGGTGAAGCAGGGAATGATCTGCTCGATCTCGCCAAAGGTCATCGAGCCGGTCACTTCGCCGTCTTCATCGAGGAAGTTCACGGTCCCTGAAAGGCTGTTGCCATCCGGATCAACCGTGACGCCGGTCAGTTCAAACGGGCCGCTGCCTGTCAGGTCCAGAGTGTCGAAGTCATCGCCGCCCGAGCCGCCGTCAACAACGTCGCCAGCCGTGCCGCCGATGAAGGTATCGCGGCCGTCACCGCCTGACAGCGTGTCAGCGCCCTGGCCGCCGGTGATCAGGTCATTGCCGTCACCGCCCTCGACATAGTCATCGTCGATGCCTGCATCGATGGTGTCATTGCCGGTGCCGCCATAGATCTCGTCATCGTCATCCTGGCCATAGATCACGTCGTTGCCGGCGCCGCCATAGATCGTGTCCATCCCATTGGTGGGATCCGGGTCCGCAGGACGGCCATCGCTGCCGTCATCGGTGATGTTCAGCCCGTCCGGGAAAGCCGGGTCAAGGCCGCCATAGATGGTGTCGCTGCCGCTGCCGCCTTCGATGAGGTCGGATCCCTCGCCGCCGGTGATCAGATCGTTATCCGCGCCGCCATCGATGGTGTCGTCGTCGATGCCGCCGTCAATCACATCCATGCCGGTGCCGCCGTCGATCAGGTCGGCGTCATCCCCGGTGGAGATAGTGTCGTTGCCAGCCCCGCCCAGAACGGTATCGCGGTCGTCGTAGGGATCGGCATCAGCCGGGATGAACGGAATATCCGGGTCGGTGCCGGTGTAGCCCGGGAAACCGCGGTCGGGCAGTGGCGTGCCGCTGCTGCTGGACGTGTCGATCACATCGTCGCCGTCGCCGCCTTCCACCGAGTCGGAGCCGTCGCCGCCGTCGATGGTGTCGTTGCCGCCGCCGCCCAGGATGGTGTCGTCGCCTTCACCGCCGCTCAGGCTGTCGTCGCCCGGCACAACCGGGTCCGCGGGCTCGGAAGAATAATCGTAGTGCGCGTTGTCCAGCGTCGTGCCGGAGGTGCCCAGATCAATGATCAGCTTGACGTCGTTGAAGTCCCGGTCGCCCAGATTGCGCAGATCCTCGAACCCCAGCTGCACCGAACCATCGGGGAACTCGTAGATCCCTTTGGTATGATCCAGCCCGTCGGGGTTCAGATCGGCATTCTCGCCGTAACCCGAGGAATAGAAGGTCCCCTGCGGGCTGATGATGCCAACGCCGATGACCGCACCGGCGGGCGCATCGTAGGTGTAAGTTTCGCCCACATCCGCATTTGCATTTTCAGAAAGCACGACAATATTGCTGATCTCACCGGTTTCCGGGTCGATGGTGTAGGCAAAGACCTGGTTCTGAAAAGTCGCGCTGGTCGAGGAGATGGTGATCTTTACAGGTTCGGTGACACCTGAAACCCCATCCCCGAGGATCAAGTCGTTGCCGCTGCCGCCGTCCACAGTGTCGCTGCCCGAACCGGCATAGACGGTATCATCTCCGCCGCCTGCAACGATCACGTCGTCATCAGGCCCGGCAGCCGGGTCAATGGCGTCTGCGTTATCGACCATGTCGCCTTCCGGATCGCCGGTATAGGCCCCGTCAATCAGGTCATTGCCTGCGGTACCCTCTACGATTCCATCCAGTTCCGGATTCGGATTTTCGTCGCTCATAGTCTTCACCCTCTCCTCGCCGGGCAGGTCCCAAGCCCCATCGTCCGGACCAGCCAGGCAGTCGCGCAGCCACGCAGAATGCCGCCAAAAAAACACCCGCCCATGCAGGAGGAGGGCCAGACCGCACAGGCGCTCTGGTTTGCGTGCTCAAGCAGCACACAGCCGGATTGCAGTCGCTTTTCGGATCAGTGGAGTGCGCTTATCACGGCACGAAGACTTAAAATAAAATTTTAGCAGTCCACCACAGTCCAGCAGCTTGCAGAACATGCCCCCCCAATGGGCTGAATCATGAATACTTTAGGCGGATCGGGCGACAAAGACAAAAAATTGCCTAAAATTCCCCTCATTTCGCCGCCCGGACGCAAAATCGGGTTCCGTTACCGGCGGGAGCACGCGTCACTGTTTCCATTTTTCCACCAAAATAGCGTGCCGCTCGGGTCCAAACATGCCATTTCCGCCATATATGGGCGGTTTCAGCGCCGGAATGGTTTCCATATTCGAAACACGGGATTTCCCAGGCGCGGCCTGTGCCGCCTTCCCCATTGTGGCAGCGCAGCCCGGAGATTGGGGGTCATACGGCAATCAATTCTGTGCGATATGCGGATTTTGTTTCCCGGATTGGCCAAAGATTACCCTGCAAGGCACGAATCATGGCAGCAAAGGGGCAGCGAACCGCCCGCCGGACAACAAGGAAAAAACCGGGGGAAATTGAGTCAAACCCGGCACTTCAGGCCAGAAGATACGCAGCGGCATCCGCCGCGCGGGTGCAGGTTATCAGTATCAATGCCAGGGTTATGGCGGAGAGACAGGGATTCGAACCCTGGAGACGGTTTCCCGCCTACACACTTTCCAGGCGTGCGCCTTCGACCACTCGGCCACCTCTCCGTTGAGGGGGCTTTTGAAGGATCAGCCGGGGAAATGCAAGGGCTGAAACTGCAAAAACTTCACTTACCCCCAAAACTTTTTCAGGCCTCCAGATGCAGGTAGACGCGGCGGTTCTGTTTGCCCTTTTTCTCAACCTTTCCAAGGCGGATGCGGCCGATTTCGCCGGTGCGCTTCACATGGGTTCCGCCGCAGGGCTGCAGGTCCACCTGCTCGTCTTCCGTGCCGATCCGCACCAGGCGGACGTGTCCTGCCCCGCGCGGCGGCGACACCGACATGGTCTTGACCAGCTGCGGGTTGGCATCCAGTTCGGCGTCGGTGATCCAGTCCTCCGTCACCGCCAGATCGCGGTCGATCAGTGCCTGCAGCTGCTCCTGCAGCGCCTGCTTGTCCTCCGGCGCCTCGGGCATGTTGAAATCAAGCCGCCCCTTGTCCGCGCCGATCGAGCCGCCGGTCACCTCCAGCGGAATCACCACGGACAAAAGGTGCAGTGCGGTGTGGACCCGCATGTGGCCGTAGCGGCGGTCCCAGTCGAGCGTCTGGGTCACAGTGGTGCCCACCGCAGGCAGCGCCTCGCCTTCATGCGGAACCAGAATGATCGCGCCCTCCCCGCCCTTGACCGTGGTGGCGATGGAGCACTGGCCGCCGGCCCACAAAAGCTGGCCGCTGTCGCCGGGCTGGCCGCCGCCTGTGGCATAGAATAATGTCCGGTTCAGCACGATCCCGCCCTGATCGGAATGGGCCACCACTTCGGCCTCGGTCATCCGGGCATAGGCGTCCTTGCGGAACAGCGGTTCACTTGTCGGCATCGGCTTCCCCTTCTCCTTCCTGGTCCTGCTGCAGATCGCTCACATCCGGCTTGGGCGGCATTGCCGGGGCCGGAGGGCTGCTGCCGGCAGCGCTGGCAGGCGCTGCGCCAGCGGGTGAAAGCGCCTCCGGGTTACGGATCCATATGTCGCGCTGCATGAAGGGGATCTCAATCCCCTCTTCCTGGAAGCGCTTGGCGATTTCATAGTTCATGTCGGATTTCACCGACAGAACCCAGTTCACGTCGCGCAGGATGGCGCGGATTTCAAAATCCAGGGAGTCAGCGCCGAAGCCCTGGAACACCACATAAGGCGCCGGATTGAGCAGCACCATCGGATGCGCCTTGGCAATCTCGGTCAGAATCGCCTCGACCTTGCGCGGTTCGGTGCCATAGGCGACGCCCACCGGCACGATCACCCGGCCCACGGTGTTGCCGCGGGTATAATTGGTGACGGTTCCGCTGATCAGGTCCGAGTTGGGCACGATCACATCGGTGCGGTCAAAGGTCTCGATCCGGGTGGAGCGCACCGAGATGTCGCGCACGTAGCCCATCAGCCCGCCGACCTCGATCCAGTCGCCCTTGGAGACCGGGCGTTCGATCAGGAGGATGATGCCCGAGACGAAATTCGACACGATGGTCTGCAGGCCGAAACCGATGCCGACAGACAGCGCACCGGCAACGATGGCGAGCGAGGACAGGTCGAGGCCTGCCATGGAAATGGCGATCACTGCCGACAGGAAGATGCCGACATAGCCCAGGCCGGAGGTGATGGCGTTCTGGCCGCCCGGGTCGATCTTGGTCTTGGGCAGCAGCGAATTGCGCAGGGAGCCCTGGATCAGCCGGGTCAGCGCGTAGCCTGCGGCAAAGACCACCGCAAACGTCAGGAAGGCGGTGGGCGAGATACGGGTTTCGCCGATCTGAAAGCCCTCGAGGAAGCGCGACCAAAGCTCGGTCATGTCCGCCACCCGCGCGCCCCAGATCAGGGCCAGCAGCGGCAGCGCCAGGGCGGCCAGCAGGAAGCCGATCAGGACCGCAAACAGCGACTCCCGCGCGGCAGAGCCCTTGCCGGACAGCCAGCCGTAGACATCGCCCAGGAACCGCTGGAACACCAGCAGTGCGGCCAGCAGGGCCAGAGTGGACACCGCGGGGTAGATCAGCGCCTCAGCCGCATTGACATAGCCAAGCGCGGCCAGCAGCGGTGAAATGAAGCCGAGAAGATACGTCGCGCGCCGTACGAAGGTCAGGATACGGTTGGCGCCCGCGGCTATGGCACCGTCTTCCTCCGCTCCGGGTGCCTGCTTCTGGCGGCGTTTAACCCCGATCCGGTGCAGCCGCAGCATCACCAGCGCCGCCGCCGTGATCAGCGGAAAGCTGGCAACTGCGTGAACGGAAGACGGGATGGTTTCGATGTTTTCCAGCTTTACCAGCGCGTCCTGCATCACCAGGATCACCGCCAGGATATCGACCATCAGCCGGGTTTCATTCAGCCGCCCCTCCTGCACCGGCACCAGATCGTTTTCGATGCGGCCGGAGAACAGCTGGTTGCCCAGCCAGTGGAATGACAGGACCAGCAGCGCCCAGCCCGGGACATAATCCAGCAGCAGCGTGCCGCGGCTGCCGAGGATGCCCGAAAGCTCCACCGCGGCGGCCAGGCAGATGATGCCGATGAAGGGCAGAATGACTTCGAGCAGCGACACAATGAAGCCCCAGACGCCGCGCCCGCTGCTGCCGAACTGGCGCAGGTAGTCGCCTGCGGCGTGGGCCCAGGGGCGCCCTCTCAGCAGAAGGAACGCGGCAATTCCCAAGAGCAGCAGCAGCGCTGGCAGGCTGTTGCTGATGCGTTCGGCGGTGGTGGCGCTGCTGATCCTTGAGGCGGTCTCGTTCCAGATCGAGCTTGCCGACCGGCTGAGGGTGCGCAGCGCGCCGGGCCAGTGTTCCGGGTTCAGCGGCGAGGGCCCGCGCTCCAGCAGCTTGCGGGTGCGGCGTTCGCGGATGATCTTGTCAATCTCGGAAATCAGGCCGTTGGCGCGGCTGTAGGCCTCCTCGGAGACGATGCGCGGCACTTTCAGGTCGCGCAGCTGCTCTTCCAGCGAGGCGCGCAGCTGAGCGATATCTTCTGGTTCGCTCTCGCCCTCTTCCGGCGCCTTGCCAAGGGCGCTGATCTGGCCTTCGAGCGTTTTGATACGGTCGCCGTTTTCCGTCCGCGCTTCCAGGAACCGCTGACGGTAGGTGGTCAGCTCCTTGCGCAGGGCTTCCAGCGCGGCGCTGGAGGCGCGGCTGGCGTCAATCACTTCTTCCGCGCGGTTCGCGGTCTTGAGCCAGTCCTGATAATAGGCGCGGGATTCAGCCGTCAGCTGCGCCAGCGCAGGCACTGCGAGGCCGGTCACAAGGACCAGCCCCAGCAGCAGAGTCCGCAAAGCGGTTATAAAAGGTGTCATACGTCCTCAAAAACACCGGGGATCGATGCGGGCGTGTGGGTCATCCACTCCGGCACCGGCAGGTTCTTTTCACGCAGGAAATCGGGATTGAACAGCTTGGACTGATACCGGGTGCCGTAATCGCACAGCACGGTCACAATGGTCTTGCCCGGCCCCATCTCCTTGGCCAGGCGCACGGCACCGGCGATGTTGATCGCGGAGGAGCCGCCCAGCACAAGGCCCTCGTCATGCAGCAGGTCAAAGACGTAGGGCACGGCTTCGGCGTCGGAAATCTGATAGCTGTAGTCCGGGGTGAAGCCTTCGAGGTTCCTGGTGATGCGGCCCTGGCCGATCCCCTCGGTGATCGAACTGCCCTCAGAGGCCAGTTCACCGGTGGTGTAATAGGAATAGAGCGCCGCGCCCATCGGGTCTGCAAGACCGATCTTCACGCCTTTGGGCTGCAGCGCCTCGGCGACGCCGGCAATCGTGCCGCCAGAGCCGACGGCGCTGACGAATCCATCCACCTTGCCGCCGGTCTGTTCCCAGATTTCCGGGCCGGTGGTTTCCACATGGGCCTGACGGTTGGCGACGTTGTCGAACTGGTTGGCCCAGATGGCGCCATTGGGTTCGGTCTTGGCCAGTTTCTCAGCCAGGCGCTGGGAATAGCGCACGTAGTTGTTGGGGTTCTTATAGGGCGCCGCGGGCACCTGAACCAGCTGCGCGCCAGCAAGCCGCAGCATGTCCTTCTTTTCCTCGGACTGGGTTTCCGGGATCACGATCACCGTCTTGAAGCCCATCGAGGCGCCGACCAGTGCCAGGCCGATGCCGGTGTTGCCGGCGGTGCCCTCCACGATGGTGCCGCCCGGTTTCAGATCACCGCGGGCGATGGCATCGCGGATGATGTAGAGCGCGGCGCGGTCCTTGACCGACTGGCCCGGGTTCATGAATTCCGCCTTGCCCAGGATCTCGCAGCCGGTCTCTTCGCTGACGCGGTTCAGGCGGATAAGAGGTGTATGGCCGACGGCATCAGCCAGATCGCGTGCAATGCGCATGGTATCCCTTTCGATCGTTCCCCCATGGTGTATCCAAGCGGATTGCCGATCACAAGGCGGGAAGCGGGTCAGGAATGCTCTGCGCGCAGACGATCACGGTGCCGTGACAGCCACAGCGCTGCCGTGATCAGCGGCATGTCCTGGTAGGCCTGCGTGTCGATCCCCGCCATCATCTCCTCGTAGCTGAGGGTCTTGCTGCGGATATCTTCCCCTTCGCCAGCAACGCCACCGCCGCCCGACACATCAGAAAGATCTGCTATGCCGATGAAAATATGGATATATTCCGCCAGCGCCCCGCTGGAGGGGTAGCCGCGCGCAACGGCTTCCAGATGCTGGATGGTGACGCCTGCTTCCTCCACCGCTTCACGCCGGGCGGTCTCCTCGGCGCTCTCGCCCGGGTCGATCACGCCGGCCACCGGCTCCCACATCCAGGGGCAGGCGTCGCCCATCATGAAGGGCGGTGCGCGGAATTGTTCCACCAGCAGAACCTGGTCGCGCACCGGATCGTATGGCAGTACCACGGCCGCATGGCCCGCCATCGACGCCGACCGGTTCAGAACCGGGCTCATGCTGCCATCGAAGCGGCGGAACTGAAGGTCCATCTCCTCCATCGCAAAGAAGTTCAGATGGGCACGCTTGTGGGAATGAACGATCACATCACGGCTAAGGTCATGCACCCCGTCGCCGGGCCGGGCCTGGCCAGCCAGCCAGGCAGCGGCGCGGCGGCGGATAGAGGGGAAACTGCGGGCCGCCTCGTCAGCGCTCATCCGGCCATGATAGGCCATCACCTCCTCAGCCGCGCGCAAGGAGAGCGCGCCCCAGTCTGCCACCCAGGCCGCAAGGTCCCAAGGCTCCGCAGTTTGCCAAAGCCCCGGTTCCGGAAAATAGACGTCAGCCGCGGCCGTGCTTCCGTCCTCCAGCTCAACGGCAACAGGCTTTAGCGCGTAACCGAAGCCGCCTTCATAAAAATTCAGGGCCTCCAGATCGGCCTGCGACAGGTCCCGCACCAGAACACCCTCCGCCACGGCGCCCGGACGTTCCTCGATTGCGGGAAAAGGCTGGCCCGCCACCTGATAGACACCGTGACCGGGCAGTCTGGCAGGCTGCGCCTTCAGCGCGTCCCGGCTGCGGCCCAGAACCAGTTCAAGCAAAGGCCAATGGCGCAGCGTGCCAAAGAAAAAGAGATCAGCCACGGGATACAACCTGTTGTTTTTGAATGTTTTCAGCGCCAGCGCTGCGAAGCGTTCTCAGTCACAAGGCCGGCAAGAGCCCCGCCGACCACCAAAGGTATCAGCACCGACGGAACGGCAATTAGAAAGAAGTATTCCATGCCAATGACAAAAATCTGCGACAGCGCCTCAAACGGGCCGCCGTAGCGGTGCCGCATGGCCAGCCGGAACATTTCCCAGGCGCCCTGGACGAACAGCGCCCACAACACCAGCACGGCCATGCCCGTCAGTCCATTATTGATCGCCGGCACAACACCGCGGCCTGCGCGTTTGCCCATGAAGATCCAGCCGCAAAGCAGACCCAGCACCACGTTGATATGCACAAAATATCCGAAGTTGGTGCCTTCGGGCAGCTGCGGCATGACCAGAAACGAAACGATAAACGCCAGTGTTGCCAGGGAAATTGCGGCGGCTAGGCGGGCTCCGGTGGGCATGTCAGGTCAGTTCCGTGGCGCAGTTCAGTTAACGATGCGCAACTGTAATCTGCGTCACGTCGCAATTTCCAGTCTTAAAGGCAGCGGCGCAGGAAGTGAGGTAAAAGTTCCACATCTTGTGGAACCGTTCATCAAAGCCCAGGGCTGCGATCCGGTCCCACCGGGTGTTAAAGGTCTCATGCCAGCGCCGGAGCGTCTGGTCGTAGCTGCTGCCGAATTCGATCGACCGGACCACACCGAGCCCGGCCTTTTCCACCTGGGCGCGCAGCACTGACGGGGACGGCAGCATGCCGCCCGGGAAGATGTGCTTCTGGATAAAATCGACGCCCTTGCGGTACACCTCCCAGCGCCGGTCCGCGACGGTGATGATCTGAAGTGTCGCCTTGCCGCCGGGCTTTAGACGGTCCCGGACCGCGCCGAAATAGGCGGGCCAGTATTTTTCTCCCACCGCCTCGAACATCTCGATCGAGGCGATTCCGTCGAATTGGCCCCGGCAGTCGCGGTAGTCTTGCAAACGCAGCTCTACTGCATCTTAAAGCCCCGCTTTTTCAACCCGTTGCCGGGCAAACCTTAACTGTTCCTTACTGATTGTCAGCCCGGTGACACGCAAGCCGCGCTGGCTTGCGGCATATTCGGCAAAACCGCCCCAGCCGCAGCCGATCTCCAGCACATGGTCGCCGGGCTTGACCCCCATCTGATCCACAAGGGAGGCGTATTTGGCGGTCTGCGCCGTCTCAAGGCTGTCCTGGCCGCTGCGGAACAGGGCGCTGGAATAGGTCATCGTGTCGTCGAGCCACAGCTGGTAGAACGCATTGCCGAGATCGTAGTGATGGGCGATGTTTTTCCTTGCCTGGCGGCGGTGGTTGCGGTGCAGCCAGAAGCGGAAGCGTTCATAGGCGCGTGCCAGCCCCTGGCCCGGAAATCCGTCATAGACGGTATCGGCCCCCATATGCACAAGATCCATAAAGGATTGCAGGTCGGAGGTGCTCCACCAGCCTTCGAGATAGGCGTCTGAGAAGCCCAGGTCGCCCTCGCGGATCAGGCGGGCAAAGCAATCGGGGTGGTGGATGATCAGATCCGCCGCGGGTCCCGGATTGCGGCCCCTGGCAGTGAAAATGCGCCCGTCCGGCAGCTGGATATCCAGCTGCCCGACCTCCATGGCCTTTACCTTGGCAAACACTGCCGGAAAGTAGCGCGGCAGGTCTTTCTGGCCCTCAACGGACGTGAACTTCATTCGCTTCCCCCTGTGCAGGAAACAGGCGTGCTATGGCAAAAAGCTAGGCCGCAGGGGGCTTTGAGGCAAGGAAACTATGCGTTAGCCGTTTTCACGGCTGTTGTGATAGGCCGTGAGCGCGCGGTCCCGGCCTGCCTGCAGGCTGATGACCGGCTCCGCCCGCGCCATGTCCGGGGAAAGGCCCCAGGACAGCGGGGCTGCGCCGTAGAAATCCAGCGCAGTCTGCGGCGGTTTTCCCTGGCCTTCAGCTATCCAGCGGCGGGTGTAGGCGCCATCGGGGTCGAACTTGTCCAGCTGGCCCGACGGGTTGAACACGCGGAAGAAGGGCGCCGCATCGGGGCCGGAGCCCGCCACCCATTGCCAGCCCATGGCGTTGGAGGCCGGATCCCAGTCCACCAGCGTGTCCGCGAACCAGTCCATTCCAATTTTCCAGTGGGCCATCAGATGCTTGGTGAGGAAACTTGCCACGATCATCCGGGCGCGGTTGTGCATCTTTCCGGTCACAAAAAGCTCTCGCATGGCGGCATCGACAAAGCCGTATCCGGTCTGGCCGCGCTGCCAGGCCTGCACTTCGGGCGTCACCTCCTGCGACCATGGGAAATCCTGCCATTCCTGCCGCCAGCTGGCGGTCAGGATATGCGGCGAGTGATACATCAGGTGATAGGCAAACTCGCGCCAGACCACCTCTTTCAGGAAGGTCTCCGCTCCCTGGCTGGACTGCTCCATTGCCGCGCGGCCCCGGTGCCACAGGCGGTGCGGGCTGATTTCGCCCCAGGCGAGGTTTTCCGACAGGCCGGAAGTGGCGTCCTCGCCTGGAAAGTCGCGGCGGTCCTTGTAGGCGACGACCTTGTCTTCCAAAAATTCATCCAGCCGCGCCTGCGCCGCAGCCTCCCCCACGCGGCAATAGCGGGCCACAACTTGGGCGCCGCGGCGCATCGCGGCGGCCATGTTCCACGCAGCCAGGCTGTCACTGGCAGGCCATCTGTCCGGCGCGGGCAGTTTGCCCGGCGCAGGCAGCAGGCTGGATACATCGCGCACCCGCACGGATTTCCAGAACGGGGTAAAGACCTTGTACATGCCGCCGGTCTTGGTCTCGACAGACCAGGGTTCAAACAGCAGCCGCCCGCCGTGGGACTTGGCCGCAATCCCCTGAGCCTTCAGCTGTTGCTTGACCTCCGTGTCACGGGTTATGGCCTGCGGATCGTAGAGGCGGGACCAATGCACCGCCCCTGCCCCGGTTTCCTCGGCCAGCTCCCGCAGCACCGCAAGTGCTGAACCCCGCCGCAGGATCAGGCGCGATCCGGCCTTTTCCAGCGCCCTGGCAAAGCAGTCCAGCCCGAGGCCAAGCCGGAACTTGGGAGCCGCGCCCAGCGCCAACTCCTGTTCGTCGAGGATATAGACGGGCAGCACCGGGGCGCCGCTGTTCACGGCAGCCGTAAGGGCCGGATTGTCTGCCAGGCGGAGATCCCGCCTGATCCACCAGATGACCGGGGCACGGCTGTTCATATCGTTTCCTTTTGCGGTTCCTGTTACAGCACCCGGTCCAAGGCCTCGATCAGCTTGGCGATTTCTGCCCCGGACGTGTAGTGGGTGAAGCTGATACGCAGCACACCCTCGGCTGGATCAATGCCCATCGCCTCCAGCGCGCGCACGGCGTAGAAATCGCCGCCGCCTGCCATGATGCCATGTTCTGCAAGCTGTGCCGCAACCGGCTCAGCCGCGCGGCTGAGGGCCAAGGCCACGGTGGGTGCACGGTTTCCGGCGGTGGACGGACCCAGCAGGCGCAGATCGTTGCGGTCCTTCACTGCGTCCAGCAGCGGTTGCAGCAGCTTGATTTCATGCGCGCGCATCAGGTCGTGGACAAAGGCGCCGGTTTCGGAGGCGCTGCCGCTGTGGCCGTGATGCGCCGCCAGAGACTCGAAATAATCCGCCATGCCGGCCGAAGCCGCCACCTGGGCGTGGTCAGGGCCTGCCGGAGTGAAGCGTTTGTAGAGGTCGCCTGCGTTGAAGTAATGCGCCTGGTTGGGCAGCAGCGCGCCCAGCGCGCGGCGGATCACCATGACGCCCTGATGCGGACCGTAGGTCTTGTAGGAGGAGAACAGGTAGATGTCGGCGCCCAGTTCATCGACGTTGGGCAGGCCGTGCGGTGCGTAAGAGACGCCATCGACGCAGACAAAGGCACCCGAGGCATGGGCCAGCGCGGTGATCTCCGCCACCGGGTTGATCTCTCCCACCACGTTGGAGCAATGCGGGAAACAGAGCAGGCGGACGTTCTCATCCAGCAGGTTTTCCAGCTGTGCCGTATCCAGATGGCCGGTCTGCGGGTCGAGCTGCCATTCGCGGACCTCGATCCCCTCCTCTGCCAGACGCCGCCAGGGGCCGGTATTGGCCTCGTGGTCCTGATTGGTGACGATGATCGCCTCGCCCGGCTTCATCAGCTTGCGGAAGGCCTGCGCCAGCACGTAGGTGTTCTGGGTGGTCGAGGGGCCAAAGCTCAGCTCATCCGTGGCAACCCCCATCAGCGCAGCCAGGCGAGCGCGGGCCTCGTCCATTTCCTCGCCGCCGAGACGGGACGCCTCGTAGGGCGCGTAGGGCTGGACCTTGCGCTGGGTGTAGAACCGGGTCAGCCGGCCGATCACTTGCTGGCAGGTGTAGGACCCGCCGGCATTTTCAAAGAACGCCTGCCCCTCAAGGCTGGGTTCGGCAAAGGCGGGGAACTGTGCCCGGACGAAATCAATATCCAAAACGCTCATCGCGTGTCTCCTCAGTCGCTGCGGTTCAGGGGGCGACCGGCACATGCCAGGGATCACCCCGAACATGGCAGGTCTTCCAGCCGAGCCGCGCTCCCGCACAAGGATTGAGGGATCGCAGGCAGCCCTGCAAGGCGCAAAAGCCGGAGCAGAACGCAAGGGTCGTAGCGTACCCGTAGCGGTCCGGTCAAGCGGTATGGCTGATGCCGGAAACTGTCATCAGGGCATGGCAATCTGGCGGCATCACATCATGGAGGATTAGATATGGCTTTCACACCAAAGGATTTCCTGGTCTGGGGCGAGCTGCCGGTCAGCGACCTGGACGCGGCCGTCACCTTTTACAGCAAAGTGACGGGGGCCGATCTGAGCATCGACAGCAGCGGCCCGAACCCGATTGCGATGTTCAAACCCGCGGATCAGGCAACTGGTGTTGCCTTGCATCTCTATCCCGGCAAACCCGCAGGCGACGGCCGCGGCCCCACCCTGCATCTGACTGCCGAGGGCGAACTGGAAGACGTGATGGAGCGGGTCACGGATGCAGGCGGCAAAGTTGTCTCGGAAACCATCGAGATCCCGCCCGGGCGGTTCTTTTATGCCACCGACCCGGATGGCAATTCGCTGGGCTTCTTCAAGTACAACGGATGATAAGGCAAACACCCCGGCAGATTTGCCGGGGTGTTCTGTCACGCATGGCAAGCGACCCTAGCGTGCCTCTGTCTGCAGGCCGCGGAAGATCGCCCAGCACATCAGCAGCAGCACCACGGTGAACGGCAGGCCAGTCGAGATCACCATCGCCTGCAACGCGCCAAGGCCGCCGCCGAGCAGCAGAACGATGGCAACGGCGCCCTCGAAGATGCACCAGAACACCCGCTGCGGCACCGGCGCGTCGACCTTGCCGCCTGCTGTGATGGTATCGATCACCAGCGAGCCGGAGTCCGACGAAGTCACGAAGAACACCACCACCAGCACGATGCCGACAAAGGAGGTGATCCCGGCCAGCGGCAGCTCTCCCAGCATCTTGAACAGTTTGAGTTCAAGCGCCGCGTCCTGCGCCCCGGTGAAACCGTCAGACAGCACCTGTTGAATGGCTGTGCCGCCAAAGACGCTCATCCACAGAACGCAGACGAGGCTGGGGATCAGCAGCACGCAGATCACGAACTCCCGGACGGTGCGGCCGCGGCTGACGCGGGCGATGAACATGCCCACAAACGGCGACCAGCTGATCCACCAGGCCCAGTAGAAGGCGGTCCAGCCCTGGCTGAAGTTCACATCCTCGCGCCCGACAGGGTTCGACAGTGCCGGCAAATACTCGACATAAGCCATAAGGCTGGCGGCAAACCCTGTCAGGATAGCGGCGGTCGGACCGACCAGCAGCACGAACACCAGCAACAGGAAGGCGAGCCCCATGTTGATCTCCGACAGCACCTTCACGCCGCCGTCCAGGCCGCGCAGGACCGAGATCAGCGCAACAGCAGTGATCGCGGAAATCAGGATCACCTCGGTGGTCGCGCCTGCCGGCACGCCAAACAGCTCATTCAGGCCTGCGTTGGCCTGGGTCGCGCCGAAGCCAAGCGAGGTTGCGAGGCCGAACAGCGTGGCAAAGACCGCCAGAATGTCGATGACATGGCCGGTCCAGCCCCAGACGCGCTCGCCGAAAATCGGATAAAAGGCAGAGCGGATGGTGAGCGGCAGCCCCTTGTTGTAGGTGAACAGCGCCAAGGCCAACGCCACAATGGCGTAAATGGCCCAGGGATGAAGCCCCCAGTGGAAGATCGTCGCGGCCATGCCCAGGCGCACCGCCTCGGCTTCATCCCCCGCTGCTGCGCCCAGCGGTGCCCAGTCGGTCCGGGCGCCGCCGCCCTCAGGCACAGTCGTGCCGCCAAAGGCGGTGGAGAAATGGCTCATCGGTTCGCTGACGCCATAGAACATCAGGCCAATGCCCATGCCCGCGGCAAACAGCATCGCAAACCAGCCCAGGTAATTGTAATCCGGCATTGCCTCATTGCCGCCCAGGCGCACCTTGCCCCAGGGGGAGACGATCAGAAACAGGCAGAACAGAACGAACAGGTCTGCGGCACCGAAGAAGAACCAGTCGAAATTGCTGGTGACGGCGGGGCGCAGCCAGTTGAAGAAGGCGCCCGCCTGTTCCGGCAAGGCCAGCGCGTAAAACACAAAGGCCACGATGACCAGCCCGGACACCAGGAACACCGGGTTGTGAATGTCGACCCCGAACGGGCCGATCTGGGTTTCGATATTGTCCTGACCGATCTCGTATTCGGTATCTATGATATCCGCCTCGCCCTCTGGGGCGGGGATACCCTGATTGGTGGTTTCGTCAGCCATTGCAGCCTCCTTTCCCGAATGCTTTGCCGTGCAAACCTCCGTTTGCACGCTCGTAGAGGGCGGCGCGCCGCCTTGCCCGCGGCAGTGAGCGGACAAAGGGCGGCAAATCGGCATCATGCCCGGGTATTCAGATTTCTTGCGGCTTATGGGCGTCAGCCCGGGTACCGCGGGGCAATGCAGCCC
The DNA here is from genome assembly GCF_025144465.1 of Leisingera sp. S132. Classification (NCBI taxonomy): domain Bacteria; kingdom Pseudomonadati; phylum Pseudomonadota; class Alphaproteobacteria; order Rhodobacterales; family Roseobacteraceae; genus Leisingera; species Leisingera sp. S132. The sequence continues at coordinate 1,489,976 of NZ_CP083553.1, read as the reverse complement.
GAAGGACTGCCCGGAAACACCGCAGCCCGATATTGGGGCCGCCCTTGGAGAATGAAAAACGCGCGGGCATCGCCGCGCGTCTTCCGACAGATACAAGCCATTATAAGGATTTAGGCGTTCACGTCCACCACCACCCGGCCCTTGACCTGACCCTTGAGGATGTCCGCGCCCAATTGCGGCAAATCGCCAAGGGCCGCGGGCTGGATCATCGCTTCCAGCTTGTCCATCGGCAGGTCGCTGGCGATGCGCTGCCAGGCACGGACGCGGTTTTCATAGGGCTGCATGACCGAGTCGATGCCCAAGAGGTTCACACCGCGCAGCAGGAAGGGGATCACGGTCGCAGGCAGCGCTGCCCCGCCTGCCAGGCCGACCGCAGCAACCGAGGCGCCGTATTTCATCTGCCCCAGCACGCGGGCCAGCATGGCGCCGCCAACAGCGTCCACGCAGCCCGCCCAGGATTCGCTCTCCAGCGGGCGCTTGGTGGTCTCGTTGATCTCCTCCCGCGCAACGATCTGCGTTGCACCCAGCGATTTCAGGTAGTCCGCCGTTTCCGGTCGGCCGGTCACGCCAGCCACTTCATACCCGAGGTTCGCCAGGATCGCGGTGGCGACAGATCCGACACCGCCCGCGGCGCCGGTGACCAGCACCGGGCCATGCCCGGGTTCCAGCCCGTGATCCTCCAGCGCCATGACCGCCAGCATTGCGGTAAAGCCCGCGGTGCCGACCGCCATCGCCTGGCGGCTGTCCAGCCCCACGGGCAGCGGCACCAGCCAGTCCGCGCGCACGTTGGCTTTCTGGCTGTAGCCGCCCCAATGGGCTTCGCCCACGCGCCAGCCGGTCAGCACAACCTTGTCGCCTGGCTTGTAGCGGTCATCCGACGACGCTTCGACGGTGCCGGCAAAGTCGATGCCCGGCACATGCGGGTACTTGCGCACCAGCCCGCCGCCTGGCCCGATGCACAGCCCGTCCTTGTAGTTCACGGTGGAGTATTCCACCGCCACGGTCACCTCGCCCTCGGGCAGCTGATCCAGGCTGATCTGCTCCACCGCGGCAGTGGTCTTGCCGCTGTCTTCGTCCTTGTTCACCACCAGTGCATTGAACATCGTGCCATCCTTTCCTGTACCGCGAACCAGATCCCATGTTCATCCGGCCCAATATATCCCGGGGCGCCGCGGCCTGCCGCGGCGGGGGCAGCGCCCCCGGTGCTCAGCGTCAGCGCCAGAATTTCTCCTGCACTGTAGCAGGCCGCATGCCTGCCGGGGTCTCAACCTCCAGCGCAGTGCCCGGTGCCCAATGGGACCGGTCCACCATGCCAATTGCCGCGTTCACGGCGAACTCCGGCGAGAAGATGGCCGAGCCAATCTCTCCGGCCCGGCGTCCGTCCGCGTAAAGCGGCCAAGCGTCCAGGCAGGGCGGGATCTCTCCGCCAATCACCAGCGGCCGGATCTGGCGGGCGGGGCCATTGGCCGCCTGCTCTGCCAGTGCAGCCTTGCCAATGTAGTCCTCCGGCGAGTTGCAGAACTTGCCCAGCCCGCATTCATATGGCGTGTTGTCGCGGGTCATGTCGTTGCCGTAGCTCAGCAGCCCGCTTTCGATCCGTTCGATCGCATTGGGGCAGCCTGCCCGCACGCTCAGGTCTGCGCCGGCCGCAAACAGCGCATCCCACAAGGGCATCCCCAGATCCGAGCCTTCGACGTAGACCTCGAACCCGCCCTGCTTGGACCAGCCAGAGCGCGCCACCACGAGTTCAGCACCCTGAAATTCAAGCCGCTTGTAGCGGAAGAACCGGATATCACGCACCGCTTCGCCAAAGACGCGGGCCATCAGATCATCCGCCTTGGGGCCCTGCACCGCCAGCGGGGAAACATCAGGTTCCGTGATCTCCACATCGAAGCCCTTGGCAATGGCGATCCCGAGCGCAAATTGCAGCAAGTCGCCGTCGGCAAGCGACAGCCAGTAGTGATCCGCGGCCAGTTTCACCGCCACCGGATCGTTCAGCATGCCGCCGTTGTGATCGACCGTCGGCACATAATAGCACTGGTCGTCTGCCATCTTGTCCATGTCGCGCGGGCTGATCAGCTTCATCAGCCGCAGCGCGTCCGGCCCCTTGATGCTGACCTGGCGCTCGCAGGCCACGTCCCAGACCTGCACGTGCTCCTTCAGGTGAGCGCAGTCGTATTCCAGGCTGTCAAATACCGTTGCCAGCAGCATGTGGTTGTAGACCGTGTACCCCTTGACGCCCGCGGCCTCGACACCGGGGGAAAAGGGCGTGCGCCGGATGCGGCGGGAGGGAAAGATGCTTGCCATGCTCAAGTCTCCGTTTGAGCGTTTCAGGTGATTGGCTGCGTGCGGCAGAGCCAATGCCGCAAAAGCCTGCGTGCAGAGGATCCAGGCATTGCCCTCCCCCGACTCAGGCCTTAGGTTTTAAATGTCAGACTTTTAAATGTCAGACAAATGATTTCTTGCCCGGGCCGCGTCCGGGCCGCACATTGCAAGGACACCGGGTATGCAGATTGACCCCAGCAGTTCCGCCGATCTGTCGGTTCAAATAGCCCAGGCGATCAAGGATGCCATCATCTCCGGAGACTTGAACGTGGATGAGCGGCTGCCGTCGGAGGCGGAGCTGTCCGATCATTTCCGTGTCTCCCGCCCGACGGTGCGCGAGGCGCTGAAACGGCTGGCGGCGCAATCGCTGATCCGCACCCAGCGCGGAGCTTCCGGCGGGGCCTTTGTGAACCGGTTGAGCTTTGAAGATGCCTATGCGCAGCAGGTTACCACCTCGACCCTGCTCTTGAGCATGAACGAAGTAAGTTTTGATACCGCCTGCGAGGCGCGCTATGCGCTCGAGCGGTCCTGCGCGCCGCTGTCGGCGGAACGACGCAGCGCTGACCACCTTGCCACCATGCGGGCAGAGATTTTCCGCCAAGGCCAGCCAGGGCTGACGGATGTGGCCTTCTGCGCCTCGGACGTGGCCTTTCACCGGGCGCTGGTGGACGGGGCCTGCAATCCGGTTCTGTCCTATCAGCTGGCCGGCGCGGTGGAGGCGATGCAGCCCCTGATGAACATGATCACCTTCACCGCCCGCGACCGCGCCGTGATCACCGGGCTTCACACCCGGATTGCCGATGCTATCGAGGCGGGCGATGGCGGCGCAGCAGTTGCGGGCCTGCAGGACCTCGAAGATGAAACCCGCAAACTGGCAGCCAATGTCTTTTCCGCACGGGCGCGGAGGTAAGGTTTTGTTAACCATAAGCCGGGAAGCTTCCGGCATGGTCAAACCCGGTTCCTCCCTGTCCCCGGATATCTGGATGCGAGATATCTTCGCCTGCAAGGCAGTGCAGAACGGCGGCGTGGTCCGCCGCAAGCTTCGCGACATTGAGCGCCATGCCGGGATGGAGGCGTTTCTAGCGGAGGTGCGCGCCCGCGGTTTTCAAGCGGTGCAGAACCGTGAGCAGGTCATCATCTTCTGCAACAGCGCCCCGATCCGCAGATTGATGCAGCACCGCCGCTTCCCGGCGCGGGAAACGGCCAAAAATCCTGCGAGGATTTTTAAGTGCATCAATTGCCGCTAGCGCCGGTTTTCCGCGCCGGAAAACTGGCCGGAATCCTCGCAGGATTCCGGTTCCCCCCTTTGCATCCGCGCAGAAGCCGACTATATGACTCCTGTTCCCTAGTGGAACTATGGACATAAACGCGCTCGTAATAAGCGGATCGGACCCGGGGGCGGTACCCGGCGGCTCCACCAATATCCTTCGTTTGGGGATCATGGGGCCGAAACAGGATCGACGGACGTCTAAAGGGGTTTTGCTTTGTCTCGGCGGGGTGCCACCGTACCGGCCCAAACAGTACAATTGCAAACGACAATCGTGCTCCGGTTGCTCTGGCTGCGTAAGCAGTCCGAAAAACCGAAATCTAAGCCCTTAGGCTTTGCAGCTTAAGGCGGGGTTCGCAGGTACCTGGCAACAGAAACCTGCACTTTACCTTTCCCCGGATATCATGATTATTTGACGCAACCGGATGCAGCCGCGTCTTTGGCCGGACACCGGCTCCCTAAGGGTAAACATGATCAAAACCGCCAGCACACTCCACGTTTCGCCGCGACGGGTATCCCCGGCGGACAGCCCGGCTCAGCCTGTAGCGGATGCCTGCCCCAACATGGCTGCGCCATTTGACCCGGACAGGTGCGCAGACATGCCGCTGACTCATCTGCTGCATTTCTGGTTTCAGGAAGTCTGGTGCAAAGGCAACCTGAGTGCCGTGGCACAGGTGATGACCCCAAACACGCTGATCTCCGGCGCGGTCTCAGCCCTGGCCGAACCGGAATGCGACTACAGCGAAGTGGTCGCGGCGCTGCGCAATCTGGTGGGGCCGATGCGGGTGGCCTTCACCCACGCAATGGAAACACGGGACTGGGTCTCTGTCCGTCTGCTGGTCGACACCAGTGATCCCAAGGATGGAACTGCGTTCCAGTTCACCGGCCAGGTCATGGCACGGGTGGCAGACGGCAAGATCGCGGAACTGCATTCCAACATGGATTATTTCAGGATGTTCGAACAGCTTGGCCAGCTGCCGCCGGAGGCGATGGCCATCTGCATGACCGGCGAGCGGCTGCGGTAACGCAAACCTGCAAATACTTGACAACGCGGGTGCAAACGCGCTTTTTTGAGGCCCATGGGGACAACCGCGAACGCCCCGTGAGGCGACAGCCCAAGGTTCGCATGTTAACCTTGCTCGCGAGGAGACATGCCCATGGCTGCCCCGAATGAAATCACCCCCGCCCAGCTTTTGCGCCTGATTGGCACGCCAGATGCGCCGGTTCTTGTGGACATCTGCACCGATGAGGACTTTGCTGCGGATCCCTATTTGATCCCCGGCTCCTCCCGGCACCCGCATACCGGCATGGAAGATCTCAAGGAACGCCTTGGCGGGCGGCCATGCGTGCTGATCTGCCAGAAGGGCCTCAAGCTGTCGCAAGGCGCCGCAGCCTGGCTGCGCCACGACGGGATCGCCGCTGAATATCTGCAAGGCGGCATGTTTGGCTGGCGCAGCATGGACGGCGCGCCGCGCATTCCAGCCGCCGCCCTGCCCGCCCCTGTCCGCGGCAGCACCCTTTGGGTGACCCGCCACCGTCCCAAGATCGACCGCATCGCCTGCCCCTGGCTGATCCGCCGCTTCGCGGATTCGGCGGCACGGTTTCTGTTTGTTGCTCCTTCCGAAGTGTCGGGAGTGGCTGAACGTTTCGGCGCCACGCCCTTTGACGTCGAGGATGTGTTCTGGTCGCACCGCGGGGATCTTTGCACCTTTGACACCATGCTGGATGAGTTCTGCCTCAGAACCCCTGCGCTTGACACCTTGGCCCGGGTTGTGAGAGGCGCCGACACCAACCGGCATGATCTGGCGTCCGAGGCTGCAGGGCTGCTCGCACTCTCGGTCGGGCTGTCGCGCCAGTTCAAGGACGACCATGAGCAGCTGGAGGCAGGCATGATCCTTTATGACGCTTTATACCGCTGGGCCCGGGACGGGCGCGGCGAAGGCCACGACTGGCCTGCGGACCGGAAATCATGAACCCGCCCGCCTGGACAGAGATGCTCCGTGTCTTCGGGCGCATCGGCGTGCTGAGCTTTGGCGGCCCGGCAGCCCAGATCGCCGTGATGCACAAGGAACTGGTGGAAGACCGTCCCTGGCTGAGCGAAGAGAGTTTTCTGCGCGGGCTCAGTTTCTGCATGCTCTTGCCGGGACCGGAGGCGATGCAGCTGGCCACCTATACCGGCTGGCGGATGCGCGGTACTGCAGGCGGGCTGCTGGCAGGTCTGCTGTTTGTGCTGCCGGGCGCGGCAGTGATTGCAGCCCTGGTTTGGCTTTACGCGCTTTATGGCACGCTGCCGGCGGTGCAGTCGGCCTTCCTGGGAGTCAAGGCAGCCGTGGTTGTCATCATCTTGCAGGCCATGCGGCGGCTTGCCGGAAAGGCGCTGAAGCAGCCGTTGGACTGGGCGCTGGCGGGGTTTGGGTTTGCCGCGCTGTTCCTGCTGAACCTGCCGTTTCCGCTGGTGGTGCTGGCCGCCGCCTGTATCGGCCTGATGCGCAAGGACGCCAATGCCCCCGAAGCGCTGCATGCCCCGCCCGCCAGCAATGGCAGCACCGTGCGAACGATTGCCCTCTGGGGCGCCTTGTGGCTGCTGCCGCTGATTGCCCTGAGCCTGTCCGATGCGTCCTTCCTGGCGGATATCGGCTGGTTTTTTTCCAAGCTCGCCGTGGTGACCTTTGGCGGGGCCTATGCAGTGCTGGCCTATGTCAGCCAGACCGTGGTCAGCCAGTTCGGCTGGATCAGCGCCGGCCAGATGATCGACGCATTGGGGCTGGCAGAAACCACCCCCGGCCCGCTGATCCTGGTCACTCAATTCGTCGCCATGCTGTCAGGACTGCAGGCGGGCGGTTCCGGCCTGTTCCTTGCCGCGGGTGCAGTGGCGCTTTGGTCCACCTTCATGCCTTGCTTCCTGTGGATCTTTGCGGCTGCGCCCTATGTGGAACGCATCGCATCGCATCCGCGCCTCGGGATGGCGCTGAAGGCCGTGACCGCCACTGTTGCGGGCGTCATCCTGAATCTGACAATGTGGTTCCTGATGCATGTCGCCTTTGCCGGGACGACGGTATTTGAGGCTGGCGTTCTGCACATCCCAGTCCCCGTCTGGAACAGCCTGAACACGCCAGCCTTGTTGCTGGTTCTGCTTGCCCCGCTGGTGGCGCGGGCCGTGCGCGGCAATATGCTGCTCTTGCTGGCAATGATGGCGGCTGCTGGCCTGGCCATCGCTGAATTACCGTTTGCAATCAGCTGACTGCAGATTGTCACAGGGCCTGTTCTGCAGTAAAAATAATTGAGCGGCCCGCAAGGCTGCTCTTTTGTTTCCGGCAGAATCTCTTATGCTTAACAGCAAATGAACAAAGGGTGACTGCATGTCCCGTGAAATCGACTATGGCAACCTGATGCACTCTGCCATGCGCGGCCTGATCCGGACCGTGCTGCAGGACGTTTCCGACAATGGTTTGCCTGGCAACCATCACTTTTTCATAACCTTCGACACCGCTCATCCGGACGTGGAACTGGCGGATTGGCTGTCCGACCGCTACCCGGGTGAAATGACCGTCGTCATGCAGCACTGGTTTGACAATCTGACGGTTGATGACGACGGCTTTGGGGTCACGCTGAACTTCGGCGACTCGCCTGAGCCTCTTTATATCCCCTATGATGCAATCCGCACCTTTGTGGATCCTTCGGTGGAATTCGGTCTGCGGTTTGAAAGCGCCGACGAGGACGCAGACGTCTACTCAGCAGAACCGGACGCGGAGGACGATGCTGCCAGTGCTGAAGACCAGACGGAGGCCAAGAAAAAGGACGCGGATGTGGTGTCGCTCGACAGTTTCCGCAAGTAACCTGCCTGACTTTCAGGCCACAGGATCAGGCAGCCCGGCGGGCTGCCTTTTTTTTGGGGGGGGCACGCACGCCTTCAGTGCCGGACGAGGAATGTTTTCAGCTGCCGCTGCGGCTCGCCGTTCAGACGGGACGTATAGACCAGGTCCAGCCCGCCGTCCGCCAGCGTCCGGTCATACTGCTGCATCTCGTAGTCGCCGTTTGGATGTATGAACAGCGAAAACACTGTCAGGGTGTCGCCGGTGATCCGCCCCCAAACAAAGGGTTCGCCTTCCATCGGGTCAAGCGGCACTTCATGACCAAAGACATTCCGCTTCATTGCTGCAGAATAGACACTGTCACGCCGCGACGTCTGGAATTCAATCTCGTAGGTTTTGGATTTCCTGCTGCCGTCATCCCGTTCGGTCGTGGAGGTCCATTTTATGGTGAACCCTTTCTTCACCTCGCGGATCACCACGCTCATGTCGCGCGGATCGGTGTCGCCGCCGGCCTTGACGATTTCGACACTGCCGGAGTACTCGCCCGCAAACTGCGCAATCCCGGCTGCAATCCCCTGCCCTGCTGCGGCCGCGAGAATTCCGCCTGCCACGATCAGAGCGGCAAGAGATTTCAATGACAATTCAAGACACAAGCGGATTGGCACATTCATTTCCTTTCCGGATACAGCATAACCCGTTTCCCGCACCTTAAGCATAGCATGTTCTCAGGCAATGGCACGCGCTCGGTTGTGCCAATTCAACACTATACCTTGCGGCCCATTTGGCTATGCTGCGCGCAACTGGCCAATTGCGCCGAGATCCGGCACAGGCTAAACGGCATACAATCGCATACTCAACGGAGAGACAGACGGATGTCCGCAACCCGCACCGAAACCGACAGTTTTGGCCCGCTTGAAGTCCCGGCAGAGAAATACTGGGGCGCGCAGACCCAGCGTTCGATCATGAATTTCCCGATCGGCTGGGAAAAGCAGCCGGTGGCAATTGTGCGCGCGCTCGGCGTGATCAAGCAGGCCTGCGCCATGGCCAACAAGGCTTCTGGCAAGCTGGACACAAAAATCGCCGATGCGGTGATCCAGGCAGCGGGTGAGGTGATTGAGGGCAAGTTTGACGACAACTTCCCGCTGGTGGTCTGGCAGACCGGTTCCGGCACCCAGTCCAACATGAATTCCAACGAGGTGATCGCGAACCGCGCCATTGAGATCCTGGGCGGCGTGATCGGTACCAAGGATCCGGTGCACCCGAACGATCACTGCAATATGGGCCAGTCCTCCAACGACACCTTCCCCACCGCCATGCATATCGCCACAGCGATGTCCGTGCGCGACGTGCTGGTGCCAGGCCTCACGAAACTGGCCGAAGGGCTGGAGGCCAAGGCGGAAGAGTTCAAGGATATCATCAAGATCGGCCGCACCCACACCCAGGACGCGACTCCGCTGACCCTGGGCCAGGAATTCGGCGGCTACGCGCATCAGATCCGTCAGGGCCTGGCACGGGTCGAGGCGGCAATGCCCGGCATCTATGAGCTGGCACAGGGCGGCACTGCCGTGGGCACCGGTCTTAACACCCAGAAGGGCTGGGGCGAGACCGTGGCTGCGAACATGGCCGAGATCACCGGCCTGCCCTTTGTCACCGCCCCCAACAAGTTCGAGGCGCTGGCCGCCCATGATGCCATGGTGTTCCTGTCCGGTGCACTCGCCACCATTGCGGGCAGCTGCTACAAGATCGCCAATGATATCCGCTTCCTCGGCTCCGGCCCGCGCTCCGGCCTGGGCGAGCTGATCCTGCCGGAGAACGAACCGGGCTCCTCGATCATGCCGGGCAAGGTGAACCCGACCCAGGCAGAGGCGCTGACCCAGGTTGCCGCGCATGTGATGGGCAACGACGCGGCGATCAAATTCGCCGGTTCGCAAGGCCATTTCGAGCTGAACGTCTACAACCCGATGATGTCCTATAATCTGCTGCAGTCGATCCAGCTCCTGGGCGATGCCGCGGACAGCTTCACCGAGCGGATGCTGATGGGCATCGAGGCCAACAAACCGCGCATCGACAAGCTGATGAAGGAGAGCCTGATGCTGGTCACCGCGCTGGCGCCGACCATCGGTTATGACAATGCCACAACCGTTGCCAAGACCGCCCACAAGAACGGCACCACGCTGAAGGAAGAGGCGATTGCTCTGGGTTTTGTTGATGAGGCAACCTTTGACGCCGTGGTCCGCCCCGAGCAGATGATCGGACCCAAGGACTGATGGGTAAGCCGGTCAATCTGAACCGGTACAGGAAAGAAAAAGCGCGGGCCGAGGATAAGGCCCGCGCTGACCGGAACGCCGTGACCTTCGGGCGGACCAAAGCAGAGAAAGACCTGGACAAGGCGCGTAACTCGCAAGACGCCCGCCGCCTGGACGATCACAAGCGCGACAAATGAACGGCCGCCCCAGGAAGCACTCCCTGACCTTGCGCGGACACCGGACGTCGGTGTCGCTGGAAGATGATTTCTGGGATGCCTTCCGCGAGATCGCAGTGCAGGAAGACCGGGCAATCAATGATTTGGCAGCTGAAATTGATGAAACGCGCGGCGAGGACTGCGGACTGGCTTCCGCCATCCGGCTGTTTGTGCTGCGCCGGTTAAGGGAGCGTTAACCGCGATCCCGGACAGTGGCCGCATGGCCCGTGTGTTTCGCACTGTTTCTCCTGAGTTTTGGATGCAGCAGATTTTCGATGTGAAGTCTGCCCGCACAGGCGGTGTTGTCCGGCGCAAACTGCGCGATGTCGAGCGCAATGTTGGCCTGGCCCGCCTGCAAGCCGAAGTAGAGCGCCGCGGCTATCATGCGGTCTTAAACGGCGAGCAGATCATCATCTTCTGCAACAACGAACCCGTCCGTTTGCTGTGCTGACGCCAAAGTTTTCTGAAAACTTTGGCCAAAACTTTTCAGAAAAGTTTTGGCTACCTGGGTGTTAAATGCAGCCAGATCCCGTTCTTCGACCGCACTGTCAGATGCGCTACAGGCACTGGCACCTTCCCCGCAACCGGCTCGATCCGGAACCGCCGCAGGATCATCGAAAGGATCAGCGGCCCCTCCACCATTGCGAATCCTGCCCCGGTGCAAACGCGGGGCCCTGCTGAGAACGGGATATAGGCGTCGCGCTGGCACTGCTTGCCGTTCTCTGTGCCCCAGCGGGCGGGATCGAAGGCATCCGGGTTTTCCCACAGCCGCTCATGCCGGTGCAGGTGCCAGGGACTCAGCACCATCTGCGCGCCCTTCGGAACGTCCCGGTTGCGGAAGCGTTCCGGGCAGGCGGCTTGGCGCACCATCATCGGCACCGGCGGATAGAGCCGCAATGTTTCGCGGAACACATCGCGGCTGATCTTCAGCTTTGACACAGCGGCAAAGCTCTCATCCTCCAGCGCGGCCGCCTCGGCCGCCAGTTTTTCCTGCCATTCCGGATACAGCGCCATCAGATAAAGCGCCCAGGCAAGGGCAGAGGCGCTGGTTTCATGACCCGCCAGGAAGAAGATGGCCACCTGATCCACCATTTCGCCTGCATCAAAGGCCGTGCCGGTTTCCGGGTCACGGGTGGTCATGATCTTGGTCGCCAGGTCATCCGGCGCGGTGCCGGCCTGAATTGCGCCCATTCGTTCAGCCGTCAGCTGTGCGATCAGCGCCCGGATCTCAGCCGCGTTCTGCCGGGTTCCGCGGCGGAAAAACCGCGGCATCCACCGCGGCAGCGGCACAAAGGCAGCCAGGTTCAGCAAGGGCTGGCTGCGCTGGTAGTCACGGAAGCGGGTAAAGACCTGCCCCGCCACCTCATGTTCGATCGGAATTGAAAACAGTGTCCGGAAAATCACGTCTGCTGCCGCGTGCGATGTTTCCTCCTCGATCTCCACCGGCCCCTGCCGCCCTTCCAACCGGGCCACAGCAGCCTCCGCCGCCGCCCGCATGGCCGGATAAGTGTCCTTCAGCCTGCCGCCCTCAAAGGCAGGGTCAATGATCCGCCTCTGCCGCTTCCAGGCTTCGCCATTGGTCAGGAACACCGAATTGCCGAGCAAGGGCTTCAACCCCTCGGCAATGCGGTCCGACTTTGGAAAATCATCGGGACGCTCCTTCAGCAGCAGCTTCACAAGATCCGGCTGGTTCACAAGGAAGGAGAGGAAGAACGGCGTCCGGAACTCGGCCATCCAGGCGCGGTAAAGCTTGGCAGGCTGTGCCGACAGAATGTCCTGGCGGAACAGTTTCACATAGCGCCGCAGCGACACCCGGTCAGGCCGCGCGGATGGTTTCGGTGGCAGCACTGGGGTCATTCGGCAGCCACCGAGGTGAATTTCGAGACCGGCACGTCAATCCGGGACCGGGAAGGCTTGCGGTCCCTGTAACGGTCTGCCAGCGTCAGCGGCCCGGCCGTGATACGGAAATAGTCATAATCGCCGGGCCGGTCAAAGGCGCAGAGGTACTGGAAATGCAGCCGGAAGAACCGCCAGCGAAGCTCCTGCCAGCGTTCCGGACTGAGGGTCTGGGTGAAGGCCGCGGAGAAAACCAGCGGCCAGCGCTTACCGTTTGGAGCCACACCGCTGACGGCCACCGGATCACAGAGGGCAAAGGCGCAGCCATCGCCTGGCGCCGTGACATCCACCCAGGCAAGCTCCTGGCGCTGGCACAGGTACTTCAAGTCAGTCCGCAGCCGCCGCGCCCGCGGCAGGAAAGAGACCATCGGCACCACCTGTCCCAATGTCAGAAAGCCCAGGGACGGCCGTTCCGGCGGCAGCCCTTCGCGGATAAGGTCCGCCAGCACTGAGATGCCAAGATGGGCACCTGAGGAATGGCCGACAACAAGCACCTCCTCCAGATTTTGATCCTGCAACGCTTCTGCAATCAGAGCGCGGAACTGGCCCATCCGCGCCTCCATCTCTGGCGCCATGGCGCCGCGGGTTGCAGCAGTATGCGCGTAATCATGCATCAGGTAATAAGCAAAGAACTTGCCATCGCGCCTTTTGAACCAACGCAGCAGCGCGCAGCCCGCGCCAAGACCAAGGGCCCAGCCCATCAATACGGCCGCCAGCCCCCCGAGGCTCAGCAGCCCGGCAAGAATGCCAATCGCATGGGCCACGCCCCAGGCCAGCAGCAGTGCCATAAGCGCCTGCAGCAGCAGCATTCCAACCGGGTAGAGCGCCGCGATCACCGGCCCCTTGCGCAGCCGCATCAGCCGCCGCAGCGTTCCGGTGGAGATATAGATCCAGGCGGTCCGCACCAGTTGCCAGTAAGTGCCCGCTATCGAGGCCTCCATGCTGCCGCGCACAATGTCGGACCAGACCAGCACCTCTATGTCCGCCTCGGACCGCTGACCGTCCATCTCCGCGGCAGCATGCCAGCCGTAGGGCCCTTTGGTCTGTTTCGGAGAGAGTGTCAGGCTGTAGCCGGAAATCCGCGCCTGTGCAGCGCCTTCCTTGCGGTAGAGCTCCCGGTAGCGGCGCGGATGAATGGGGTCATAGCCGGGGATGTAGAACACCCGCCGCCTGCGCACTCCCTTTGGGTTGGAACCGGTTTGATCCACGCTGACCTGCTCTGCCTTTCGCAACACAGACTAGCAGCGCAATCCGGCAAGAGTAAGGCCCGGACGGTTCAAGAAAAAGGGGCCCGAAGGCCCCTCGCACTCAATGGTTTCAGCCCAGCGTTGCCAGTGCCGGGAAGGTTTCCAGCAGCCACCAGGAAAAGGTTGTGAACAGGCCAGTGACCAGCATGATGCCGACAAACAGCAGCAACCCGCCCATCACTTTTTCGATCAGCCCCATGTGGCGCTTCAACTTGTTCATCAGCGTCATCGACCGGTTGAGGAACATTGCCGCCAGCAGGAAGGGCACCCCCAGCCCCGCCGCATAAACCCCCAGCAGGATGGTGCCGCGGCTGACGGAGGCTTCCGATGCCGCCAGTGACAGGATCGCGCCCAGCTGGGGACCGATACAGGGCGTCCAGCCAAAGGCGAAGGCCAGCCCCAGAACATAGGCACCCAGGGCGGAGCCGCCCGACTCGCCTGCCTCCATCCGCGCCTCGCGGTCCAGCAGGGGAATGCGGAACACCGACAGGAAGTGCAGGCCGAATATGATCACCACCACGCCTGATACTTGCGCAAAAAGCTCCTGATTTTTCAAAACAAAAGCGCCAAAAGCCGAGGCGGTGAAGCCGAGCAGCAGAAACACCGTCGACAGCCCCAGCACAAAGAACAGCGCGGCGATGATTGCCTTGCGCCGCGCCGCGGAAGTGCCCTGCATTTCACCAATAGTCACGCCGCTCATATAGGCCAGATAAGGCGGCACGATCGGCAGCACGCAGGGCGACAGGAAACTGATAACGCCGCCCAGCAGCGCCACCAGCATGGCAGGGAGCAGCCCTGCGTCGATGATCTCGATTCCAAACATGTCCCAACACTTATTCCAGCCGCGGTCCAACGTCACGGGGACGGCTGGTCACATCCTTGTGGACAGCATGAAACATCCCGCTTATCTGCACACCATGACCGAGATCAAAGAGACCTTAGATGCAATCGGGCTGCTGTGCCCGCTGCCTGTCCTGAAGGCCCGCAAAAGGCTGAAATCGCTGCAGCCCGGCCAGGTTCTGGAACTGCTTGCGGATGACCCCGCAGCCGTGATTGATGTGCCTCATTTCTGCAATGAGGCCGGCCATGAATTTCTTGGCCACAGTGCCGGAACCGGCCATCAGGTCTATTTGATCCGCAAGGGCAGCTAACCCGGAAGAGGCTGCGGCACCTCCGCGAGGGAACCGGAATTCGGCGCGAATTCCGGCTCGGAAAACGCGTGTTTTCCGGGCCGTTTTCCGCGCCGGAAAACGGCGGCCGCAAACAACAGAAGGCACAAAATGAAAGGCAGGCCAAACGGCCTGCCTTCTCCAAAATCATATGCGGGCTTCAGCCGCCCATTGACCACCAGCCGCGGCGCTTGGGCTTGGGCGGTGATGCCGGTTCCGGCTCCGCCTCAGCACCGGCCATCGCTGGCTCCGGCTGCTTTTCTTCGGCCGCGGTCTCTTCCTCAGCAGCCGCTTCTGCATCAGGCTCCTCTGCGGCGGGTTCGGATTCCGCCTCAGCTTCTGCAACAGCGGCTTCCTCAGCGCTCTCTGCGGACTCGGCTTCAGCTTCCGCGGCGTCTACTTGCACAGGCGCGGCTTCAGCTTCTGCCGGAGCCTCCTCAGTTGCTGCGGCCGTTTCAGCCTCCGGTTCTGCAGCCTCTGCCACTGGCGCTTCTGCCTCAGCCTCCTGCTCAGGAGCGTCCGCTGCATCGGCAGCTTCGGCAACGGCGACGGTTTCTTCAGCGGATTCCGCCGGCGCTTCCTCTGAAGCAGCGTCCTCTCCGGCAACGGCCTCCGCCTCGGCAGGCTTGGCCTTCGGCTTGCGGGAGCGTGTCCGGGTGCGGGAGCGTTTTTTCTCCTTCACCTCTTCCGCCGGGGCTTCCTCGCCTTCAGCAGCAGTCTCAGACGCCTCGGCGGCCTCCTCTTGGGGCTGTTCCTGATCCTCGGATGCCTCGTCACCGGTCTCGCCAGTCTCACCATTCTGAGACTGCTCGCCATTGCCCCCCTTCCGGCGGCGGCGGCGGCGGCGCTTGCGCTTGGGTTTGTCGTCCTGCGATGCATCATCAGCGGTCTCAACTGCTGCCGGTGCCTCCTCCTCGTCCTGCCCGGCCTCATCCGCGTCCACCTGATCCATGATCGAGGTGTCAACCGACACCACCGGAGCGGCGGCGGCAGGCACGTTGCGGGACGCGGTCTTGAACTTCTCAAGCACAAAGTCCGGGCTGACCAGATGCGCGTCGCCTTCGATACGCACGGACAGGCCGTAGCGCGCCTCGATCTGGGCAATGTGCTCACGCTTCTGGTTCATCAGGAAGTTGGCAATGGAAACCGGGCAGCGCACCAGCACCTCGCGGGAGCGGCGGCGGGTGCCCTCTTCCTCGATCTGGCGCAGGATCGACAGCGCCATCGAGTCGTCGGAGCGGATCAGGCCGGTGCCATGGCAATGCGGGCACGGCGCGGTAGTGGCTTCGATCATGCCGGGGCGCAGGCGCTGGCGCGACATTTCCATCAGGCCAAAGCCGGAGATCCGGCCCACCTGGATGCGGGCCCGGTCGGTCTTCAGCTTGTCCTTCATGCGCTTTTCGACGGCAGCGTTGTTCTTGCGCTCGTCCATGTCGATGAAGTCGATCACGATCAGACCGGCAAGGTCGCGCAGGCGCAGCTGGCGGGCCACCTCTTCGGCGGCCTCCAGGTTGGTCTTCAGCGCGGTTTCCTCGATCGAGCCTTCCTTGGTGGCGCGGCCGGAGTTCACGTCGATCGCCACCAGAGCCTCGGTCACGCCGATCACGATGTAGCCGCCGGATTTCAGCTGCACTGTCGGGTTGAACATGCCCGCCAGGTAGCTTTCCACCTGGAAGCGCGCAAACAGCGGCAGCCCTTCCTGGTAGTGCTTCACGTTCTTGGCGTGGGACGGCATGATCATCTTCATGAAGTCCTTGGCGATGCGGTAGCCGCGGTCGCCTTCCACCAGAACCTCGTCGATCTCGCGGCTGTAGAGGTCGCGGATCGAACGTTTGATAAGGTCGCCCTCTTCATAGATCTTGGCCGGCGCAATGGATTTCAGCGTCAGCTCGCGGATCTGCTCCCACAGGCGCTGCAGGTATTCATAGTCGCGCTTGATCTCGGATTTGGTGCGCTTGGCACCGGCGGTGCGCACGATCAGGCCCGCGCCTGTCGGCACGTCCAGCTCGGTTGCGATGTCTTTCAGTTTCTTGCGGTCGGCTGCATTGGTGATCTTGCGGGAGATGCCGCCGCCGCGGGCGGTGTTGGGCATCAGCACGCAGTAACGGCCGGCCAGCGACAGATAGGTGGTGAGTGCGGCGCCCTTGTTGCCGCGCTCTTCCTTGACCACCTGCACCAGCAGCACCTGGCGCACCTTGATCACTTCCTGGATCTTGTAGCGGCGCGGGCGCGGTTTGCGCGGCGGACGAATGTCGTCGCTGTCGTCCTCATCGGCCACCGACTCGATGCTTTCGTCCTTGGAGGTTGCATCGGCGCGGCTGGTTTCCGCTTCGTCGTCTCCTTCGTCACCGGTGTCTTCAGCGTCGTCATCGGCTTTTGCTGCCTCTGCAACTTCAGCCGCCCCGGTGTCCGCCTCTGCCTCAGCTTCAGCTTCGCCGGCAGCTTCCCCGGCCTGCGTCTCTTCAGCTTCCGGGGCTTCAGCGGCAGCAGTCTCTTCTGCTTCCGTCTCTGCGGCCTCACCCTCTTCCGGCTCTTCCACCGGGGTCTCGGCAACACGCTCCATCGGCGAGGAGCCTTCCGGCACCTCGGCCAGTTCTGCCGGGACATCCGCAGCCTCAGAGCTGTCGGTCAGGTCAATGGTTTCCATGCCGGCGATTTCACCGGTGACTGCGTCGGAGGCCTCGACCTCCTTGGTTTCCACAGCATCCTTGGACGAAGCCTTGGCAGCCTTGGCAGAGGACTTGGAACGGCGCGAGCGCTTGGGCTTGGCCGGTTTCTCGTCCTCGTCCTCATCACGGGCGCGCATCGCCTCGGCATAGGCGCGTTCTTCCTCCATCAGGGCCTCACGGTCCGCGACGGGGATCTGGTAATAATCCGGGTGGATCTCGGAAAATGCCAGGAAACCATGGCGGTTTCCACCATAGTCGACAAAGGCCGCCTGCAGGGACGGCTCAACCCGGGTTACTTTTGCGAGGTAGATATTGCCAGCAAGCTGGCGTTTGTTTTCGGACTCAAAGTCGAATTCCTCAACCTTGTTTCCATCGACCACCACGACGCGGGTTTCTTCCGCGTGGGTGGCGTCAATAAGCATCTTCTTTGCCATGGGTCCTTGGTGCACCTGCCCTGAGCGCCCGCAAGCCTCCTGTTTCCAGGCGGCCGCGCGCGTTTCGGGTGGTGTCTTGTCAGGGCGATAATGGACGGCGCGGTGCAGCAGGTGGTCCCGGGATCGATGCCCGGCCTTCCTGCCTCAGTGCTCTTCGCTCTCGCGCGCGTCATCGCGGTTCTTCTCCGGCAGGCGGGATGTGCCCGTCCCTGCCTTGTTATCCCGGCACCGGCGGTAATTCCGGCTTGGGCGCTAAACTGCCCTCTTGTTTCAAGAGGGCCAATCGGTCTGGCTGCAGCTTTCTCGGATCATGCCGGACAAAAGCCGAAGCCAGCGAAACTCATCAGAACGGGCGAAACCATATGCCGGTGTCCGGCCCGTTTCGCCAGCATAAGGCCTGTGGATAGGTAATGACAATGGACATTCGTCACCACAGAGCCTGAAAATACAAACGGCCTGCCCCTAGCAGGCAAGCCGTTAATATCAGGTTAGTTTTCTTGCAGAACCACGGAAACGGCACCATGAAACAGCGGTTGCAGGGTCAGGCAAGGTAATCCGAGCGCTGCAGGCCGTATTTGGCCATTTTCTCGTTCAGCGTCCGGCGCGGCAGGCACAACTCGTCCATCACGCTGGCGATCGAGCCCTTGTGCCGGCGCATGGTGTTATCGATCAGCATGCGTTCGAACGCTTCCACGTATTCCTTCAGCGGCTTGCCTTCGGTGGTCATCACCGGCTGCATCTCCTCGTGATCCGACATAAGGAGCGATGCAATGGTGCCTGAGCCGCGCCGCGACTGCAGAACTGCGCGTTCGGCGATGTTGATCAGCTGCCGCACGTTGCCCGGCCAGGGCGCCTGCAGCAGCTGCGCAGCTTCCTGGGCGCTCACTTGCGGTGCATCACAGCCGTATTCCTCGGAGAATTGTTCCGACAGACGGGTGAACAAGGTCAGGATATCCTCGCCGCGCTGGCGCAGCGGCGGCACAGTGATGCGCAGCGCCGCCAGACGGTAGAACAGATCCGGGCGCAGGGCGTCTTCGCAGGTCTTGCCCGCTTCCTGCAGGTTGGAGATGGCGACAATCCGGGTTTCTGCAGGGGTGCCCTGCTCGTTGATGACGCTCAGCAGCTTTGCCTGAAGGGTTTCCGACAGCGCGTCGATGTCCTCCAGCACCAGCGTGCCTCCGCGGGCCTCCTCGATGGCCGGCAGCATGCTGTCCTCAGGCAGCATCGGGCCAAACAGGCGCTTGGACAGCACCTCCTCCTCCAGAGCGGCACAGGAAATCAGCACGAACTTCTTGCCCGCACGGCTGCCAACTGCGTGCAGCGCGTGGGCAACCAGAGTCTTGCCGGTGCCGGTTTCGCCATCAATCAGCACATGGCCGTCGGCCTGCCCAAGGTCCAGAATGTCCTCTCGCAAGCGCTCCATCACCGGGCTCTGGCCGATCAGTTTCTTCATGATCTGGCCGCCATCCGACAGTTCACGCCGCAGCACGCGGTTGTCCAAGGTCAGGCGGCGGGCGCCGGTTGCGCGTTTGGCCAGTTCCGACATGCGGTCCGGGTTGAAGGGTTTTTCCAGAAAATCGAAGGCACCGACGCGCATCGCCTCAACCGCCATCGGCACGTCGCCGTGGCCGGTGATCATGATCACCGGCAGCGCGGAATCGCTGCCCATCAGCTTTTTCAGGAACTGCATGCCGTCCATGCCCGGCATCTTGATGTCGGAGATCACGATGCCCGGATAGTCCGGGCCCAGCACCTTCAGGGCCTCTTCGGCGCTGGAGAAGGTTTCCGTGTCATAGCCAGACAGCGCCAGCCACTGGCTGATCGACTGCCGCATATCCTGTTCGTCGTCCACGATCGCGATTTTCATAGCCTGGGCCATGCGCGTTCACTCCTAATCACTCCAGGCTGCCTATTCGGCAGCTTCAATACCGTCCACCAGGACCGGCAATTGCATTTCAAAGACCGCACCGCCGTTCTGCCCGTTGCGGGCGGTCAGCCGTCCCCCAAGGTCGTTGACGATCCCCGAGGAGATGGCAAGCCCCAATCCAACCCCGTCGCCGGGCTGCTTGGTGGTGTAAAAAGGCTCAAACAGATTGTCGAAGTCCTTGATACCCATCCCGTTGTCACGCACCGACAGGGTTGCTGTCTCGCCCGCTGCCAGCAGGATTTCCACCTCAGGGTCTGCCACGGATTTGGTGGCGTCCAGGGCGTTGCGCAAGAGGTTGACCATTACCTGCTCCAGGCGCATCCGGTCCCCCATTACCATAACAGGTTCTTCGGGCAGGATGCGGGTTATTTTCACATGCCGCTGACGCAGCTGCGGCTCCATCATAGACAGGCTGGAGGCCAGCGCATCGCCCAAGTTTACAGGGCTGAACGCATCGCCGCCCTTGCGCGCATAGGACTTGAGCTGACGGGTGATTGCGCCCATCCGCTCGATCAGGTCGTCGATGCGCCCGAAGGAGGCCAGCGCCTCGTCCGGACGGTTCCGGTTGAGCAGCAGGCGGGCGCCGGCAAGATAGGTTTTCATCGCCGCCAGCGGCTGGTTCAGCTCGTGGCTGACGGCAGCGGACATCTCGCCCAACGCGGCCAGCTTCGAGCTCTGCGCCAGGCTTTGTTCAGCCACCGCAAGGGTCTTTTGCATGCGTTCACGCTCGGCAATTTCCCGCTGAAGGCGAGCATTCAATACGCGAAGCTCTGCCGACTCGCGTTGGAACAGCGCCATGCGCAGCGCGGTCTTGCGGCTCAGGAAATAGAACGCCAGCGCCAGAAGGATGGCGAATCCCATGATCTCCAGCGCCAGCACCGCATTCACACGCTCGCGGACAGAGGAATAGGTGGTGAAGGTCGCCATGCGCCAGCCCTGGAACGGCACCCGGGTTTCGAGCCGCATCACCGCTTCGCCCTGCAGGTAGGCATCCGGCGGCAGCGCCGTCCAGTCGGTGGTGGCGCGGATCGCCCGCTGGATCGCGCCCTCGGGCGTTTGAAGCGTCAGCGCGTCGTCCTCCTTCAACCCGCGCCAGCGTGCCTCGGTCGCAAGAATGATGTTGCCGGTGCTGTCAGTGACCAGTACCGCATCCGAAATTCCGGCCCAGGCGCGTTCAAACTTCTGCAGGTCTACCTCGACAACGATCGCGCCCAGTACTCCGGTCGCATCAATCACCCGGCGGGAATAGGTGAACCGGTAGCCCCCCACCTCCCGCGGGATGACCGAGAACACGGTAGACTTGGCGCGCACCGCATCGACGAAATAGGCCGCATTGCGGTGGCTCTCTCCCAGCCGGTTGCGATCAGTCGCCGCCACCGTGCGCCCGTCCTGCGCCAGGAGCATGATCGAGGCTGCCCCGATTTCATCAACAAAGGAAATCAGCCGCTGGGTCGAGAGAGAGAAATCGCTGGACTGCAGCGCCGAGATCAGGGTCTGGTCGCGCGCCAGCAGTTGCGGCACGATGGCATGCTGGCGCAGTTCGCTCAGCAAGTTTCCAGAGTAAAGCGCCAGCCGCAGCTCTGCCCGGTTGCGCGTGCTTTCGGTGAACCTGTGGGTTAGCGCCCGGTTGGTGGTCCAGACCGTGACCGCAGCCACAGCCATGAACAATACAAGCGCAAGCCGTGCCCGCCACGAAATCGTGCGGGACCCGGACTTGGACTTGTTTTTGGTCTCATCAGAGCGCGAAGCGGTCATAAGGCCACCCTATGACCGCCGCCGCTTATCCTCAAGTCACGCAGCGGTGACCATTCCTGCCAATGCGCGAAAGACTGCCGCGCCGTCGGTGCCGCCATGGCCCTCGTCCGCGGCCCGTTCCGGGTGCGGCATCATGCCAAGAACACGGCGGTTTTCCGACAGGATGCCCGCGATGTCAGCGATCGACCCGTTGGGGTTTTCTTCATAGGTGAAAGCCACCCGGTCCTGATCCTGCAGCGCCTTCACAGTGTCCGCATCGGCGAAGTAATTGCCGTCGTGGTGGGCAATCGGCACGCCGATCACATCACCGGCATTGTAACCCTGGGTAAAGACGCTGTCAGACGTCGCAACCTTCAGGTTCACGGTGCGGCAGATGTACTTCAGCCCCGCGTTGCGCAACAGTGCACCCGGCAGAACGCCGGTCTCCGTCAGAATCTGAAAGCCGTTACAGACGCCGATGGCATAGCCGCCGCGGTCCGCATGCTCAATCACGGCCTTGCAGATCGGCGACTGGGCCGCAATGGCACCGCAGCGCAGGTAATCACCATAGGAGAACCCGCCCGGCACACCGACGATGTCGACGCCTGCGGGCAGCGCGCTGTCCTTGTGCCAGACCATCGACACATCGAAACCGGCCTGTTCAAACGCCACCGCCAGATCGCGGTCGCAGTTCGAGCCCGGGAAAACAACTACCGCCGCCTTCATCAGGCCATCTCGATGCTGTAGGATTCGATCACGGTGTTGGCCAGCAGCTTCTCGCACATCGCGGTCACATCGGCCTCGGTGGCGCCCTCTGCCAGATCCAGGTCAATCACCTTGCCCTGACGCACGCCTTCGACCTTGTCAAAGCCCAGAGCCCCCAGCGCGTGGCGCACGGCCTCGCCCTGCGGATCCAGAACCCCGTTCTTCAGCATCACATGCACCCGTGCCTTCATCGCATCATCCCTCAGGTTTTCGATGGCGAAGCCCTGCCGGGCTTCATCTTTCCAAAAATACTCAAAGACCCGCGGCGCGGCAGGCGCTGCGGGTCCCCTATCTCAGTTCACCAGCGTCGGTTTGCCCGGCGCAGGCGGATTGTTCGGCATCACACCCAGGCGGCGCGCGACCTCAGAATAGGCATCGGTCAGGCTGCCCAGGTCGCGGCGGAACACGTCCTTGTCCAGCTTCTGGCCGGTCTTGATGTCCCAAAGACGGCAGCTGTCGGGGCTGATCTCGTCAGCAATCACCAGACGCTGGAAGTCGCCCTCGTAAATCCGGCCGATCTCGATCTTGAAGTCGACCAGGCGGATGCCCACGGCCAGGAACACGCCGGACAGGAAGTCATTCACGCGCAGCGCCAGGCTCAGGATATCATCCATGTCCTGCTGGCTGGCCCAGCCAAAGGCAGCGATGTGCTCCTCGGTTACCAGCGGGTCACCCAAGGCGTCGTCCTTGTAGCAGTATTCCACCACCGGGCGCGGCAGCTGCGTGCCCTCGTCGATGCCCAGGCGCTTGGAGATCGAACCGGCCGCATAGTTGCGTACGATCACTTCCAGCGGAATGATCTCGCAGCTGCGCACCAGCTGCTCGCGCATGTTCAGGCGCTTCAGGAAATGGGTCGGCACGCCGATCTGCCCCAGGCCCAGCATGAAGAACTCGCTCAGGATGTTGTTCAGGACACCCTTGCCCTCGATCACGTCGTGTTTTTCGGCGTTGAAGGCGGTGGCGTCATCCTTGAAGTACTGCACGATGGTGCCGGGCTCGGGGCCCTCGTACAAAGTCTTGGCCTTGCCTTCGTAAATCTTCTTGCGACGCGCCATTGGGAACCTTTCGGGTCAATGCCGGGAATCCGGCCCTGCGATGTGCCGCTCTAATAGTGCAAGGGGGCCTCAGCCGCAAGCATGCTGCATGGCGCGCATGCGGGCCATCCCCTGCCGCCGGGCCGCAGATGGACGCCCGCAGTTGCCGCCCTGCCCTGGCGCCCCCTTTTCGCGGCAGCCCAAACGCCTTGCTGCGCACAGTTTTTTCTTGCCCTGGACCGCGATCATGCTCCTATCATGTATAGGTGTGCAACAGGTTTAATGAGGACGCGATATGACCACGTTTGACGAGCGCGAGCAGGCCTTTGAAGCGAAGTTCGCGCATGATGAGGAGATGCAGTTCAACGCGCAGGCGCGCTGCAACAAACTGCTGGGCCTGTGGGCTGCCGGGCTTCTGGGACTTGGCAGCAAGGACGCCGAAGCCTTCGCAAGCACAATTGTCGCGGCGGATCTGGAAGAAGCCGGCCACGAGGATGTTGTGCGCAAGCTGGAAGGCGAGCTGCAAGGAAAAGCCTCTGCCGATGAGATCCGGGCAAAACGCGCCGAGCTGCTGCCGCAGGCCAAGGATCAGATCCTGACCGAGACCGGCTGAGGCCCGGCAGTTTTCCGCGGCGCGCCGCTTTAACCCCTTTTTTGCTGCTTTTGCAGAAACTTCCACTGGATACGGCGGATTTTGCGCAGCGCCTTGCCGCATTCCTCCCATGGTCATCAACTATGCGGCAGCCGGGCAGCGCTCTCATAATGAAGATGAGGAAAATGAAATTGCCCTTCCATGCCGGGCGTGAGACAGGGAAAACAGACCTATTTGCCGCCCGGCCCGCCGGGGCGGCCTGATGACACGGGACAGAACCGATGACCAATACCTTCAAACACCTTCTGGACACCAGGGACGTGCTGCTGGCGGATGGCGCGACCGGCACCAACCTCTTTGCCATGGGCCTGCAATCCGGCGACGCTCCGGAGCTGTGGAACGTCGATGAGCCCAAGAAAATCCTGGCTCTGTACCAAGGCTCGGTGGATGCGGGCAGCGACCTGTTCCTGACCAACAGCTTTGGCGGCACCGCTGCGCGCTTGAAACTGCACGATGCGCAGGGCCGCGTGCGCGAGCTGAACCGCATCGCTGCCGAACTGGGCCGCGAAGTTGCCGATAAGGCAGAACGCAAGATCGCCGTTGCCGGCTCAGTCGGGCCAACCGGCGAAATCTTCGAACCGGTCGGGGAGATGTCCCATTCCCTGGCGGTTGAGATGTTCCACGAGCAGGCCGACGCTCTGAAGGAAGGCGGCGCTGACGTGTTGTGGCTGGAAACCATTTCCGCCCCAGAGGAGTTCCGCGCTGCAGCGGAGGCTTTCAAGCTGGCCGACATGCCCTGGTGCGGCACCATGAGCTTTGACACTGCAGGCCGCACCATGATGGGGGTGACCTCCTCTGACTTGGCGCAGCTGGTGGAAGAGTTCGCCAACGCGCCGCTGGCCTTTGGCGCCAACTGCGGCACCGGCGCCTCCGACATCCTGCGCACCGTGCTGGGCTTTGCCGCGCAAGGCACCGAACGCCCGGTTATTTCCAAGGGCAACGCCGGCATTCCGAAATATGTCGACGGCCACATCCATTACGACGGCACCCCGGAGCTGATGGGCAAATATGCGGTGATGGCCCGCGATGCAGGCGCCAAGATCATCGGCGGCTGCTGCGGCACCATGCCCGATCACCTGCGGTCCATGCGCGATGCACTGGACAGCCGCCCGCGCGGAGACGCGCCCGAGCTGGAGAAAATCGTCGAAGTGCTGGGTCCTTTCACTTCGCAAAGCGATGGCACCGGAGAGGATGCCGCAGCTGGCGGAGAGCGCCGCGGACGCCGTGGCCGCCGCCGCGCCTGACGGATAGCAGGCGCAGACAGAACACATGGCGCCGCGCCTTCACATGCGGCGCCACCTTTATCCCTCCGGCTCAGCCTATCCGGTGATACGAAAACCGCTGATGCCCGGTTCTGGATCGACTCTTTCCGTCAGAACGTCCTTGACCGAGGCCGCCCCGGGACCGCGGCCCATTCTGCGCACCATGTCCGCAACGCTGGCCACAGGTCCTATCAGCAAGGCCCGTACCGAGCCGTCCGGCTCATTGCGGACCCAGCCCGACAGCCCGTGACGCAAAGCCTCCGCCCGCGCCCAGGTACGGAAAGCCACGCCCTGCACGCGCCCTGTGACACGCGCCTTCATAGCAACCGTGGTCATTGGACACGCTCCTTTTGTCAGAATGATGCCCAGCATAGCACAGTTCTGCCGCCAAGGCTGTTCATAACCAGTCAGAACAGCGCTAACTGGTCACCCGGCTGCGGCGGCCGGGCAAATAAATCGCAGCGCAGTTCCTCCGTCCGCTCCCGCAGGCCCAGCCGTTTGCAGGCTGCCTTGAACCGCTGCGCAGTCATCTCGGCATAGCGCCCTTCGCCCCGCATCCGGTGGCCCCAGCGCGGGTCATAATCGCGCCCGCCGTGCATCTCGCGCAACCGGGCCATCACCTTGGCCGCCCGGCCCGGCGCATGTTCTGCCAGCCATTCCTGCCACAGCTCCGACACTTCCCGCGGCAGCCGCAGCATAATCCAGCTGGCGGCATCCGCGCCCGCCTCTGCCCCGGCTGCCAGCAGCGCCTCCAGTTCATGATCCGTCAGCCCCGGCACCACGGGCGAGGTCATCACCCGCACCGGCACCCCGGCCTCTGTCAGACGCCGGATAGCCGCCAGCCGCCGGGCGGGCAGCGGCGCCCGCGGTTCCATCCGCCGCGACAGGTCCGGGTCCAGCGTAGTCAGGGAAATCCCCACCCTTACCAACCCCTTGGCGGCCATAGGCGTCAGGACGTCGAGATCCCGCTCCACCATTGCCCCTTTGGTCACGATTGCCACCGGGTGGTTGAAGTCGCGCAGCACTTCCAGGCAGGCGCGGGAAATACGCAGATCCCGCTCGCAGGGCTGGTAGGGATCCGTATTGATGCCAAGTGCAATTGCAGCCACCTTGTAGCTGGGCGCTGACAATTCCTTGCGCAAAACCCCGGCGGCATTGGGACGCGCAATCAGCCGGGTTTCGAAATCCATCCCCGGCGACAGCCCAAGATAGGCATGGGTCGGCCGCGCAAAACAGTAAATGCAACCATGCTCGCAACCGCGGTAGGGATTGATCGAGCGGTCAAACGGCAGATCGGGCGAGCGGTTGTAAGTGATCAGCGAACGCGCCGTTTCCTGGCGCACCTGAGTGGGAATCACAGCATCCGGCACTTCCTGAAACCAGCCGTCGTCCACCCCTTCACGGGCCATGTCGAACCTGCCTGCCGCATTGCTGAGGCTGGCGCGCGTTTTGCGGCGCATTGTGTATGGCGTGTTTTCAGGCAGCATGGACGCAAAATAGCGACCACAACGGAACAAATAAAGAACAAATGGGCGAAATCGAAGATTTCCATGTGGAATCTTCATTATTCTTGCGCCGGAATTGTCTCTATACGTCGGTTAGAAACGCGGCAGTGTCGCAAATAATGCAGTTCGCAAACAGCATTCTGTCACAAAAGCCTCAGAAATAGGCCAACACCGGGGATTCCCCCGTCAGCAAGGATTAGGCGCATGTCGGACGAAGAAGACATCATCCTCTCGGAACTCGATGACGAGGAACTTGTTCAGCAGATGTTTGACGACCTCTATGATGGTCTCAAAGAGGAAATCGAAGAAGGCGTGAACATCCTTCTCGAGCGCAAATGGACTCCGTACGACATCCTGACCAAGGCGCTGGTTGGCGGTATGACCATCGTCGGCGCCGACTTCCGCGATGGTATCCTGTTCGTTCCGGAAGTGCTGCTGGCGGCAAACGCAATGAAGGGCGGCATGGCCATCCTGAAACCGCTGCTGGCCGAAACCGGCGCCCCGCGCGTCGGCTCTATGGTGATCGGCACCGTCAAGGGCGACATCCACGACATCGGCAAGAACCTGGTTTCGATGATGATGGAAGGCGCAGGCTTCGAAGTGGTCGACATCGGCATCAACAACCCGGTCGAGAACTACCTGGAAGCCATGGAAGAGCACAAACCCGACATCCTCGGCATGTCCGCTCTGCTGACCACCACCATGCCCTACATGAAAGTCGTTATCGACACCATGGTCGAGCAGGGCCTGCGCGACGATTACATTGTGCTGGTTGGCGGCGCACCGCTGAACGAAGAGTTCGGCAAGGCAATCGGCGCCGACGGCTACTGCCGTGACGCAGCCGTGGCCGTGGAAATGGCCAAGGACTTCGTTGCGCGCAAGCACAACTCGATGAGCGCCTGATTTGGCACGCAAAGGACGCGCAGCCCGCTTGACAGAGCGGGCTGCCTTCCGCCCGCCGACCGGGCGGACGCTTGAGGAAAGCTCCCTCACCGAACAGGGCCTGGCCGCCCCTGAGAAAAAGACTGGCCGTATCCTGCTGATTGCTTGCGGCGCACTGGCGCGCGAGATCCTTGCCATCAAGGACGCAAACCGCATGGATCACATCGACCTCACCTGCCTGCCTGCCAAACTGCATCTTTATCCCGAGCAGATCGTCGACGCTGTCGACGGCGCGGTGGCCAAGCATTCAGCGGTTTATGACAAGATCTACGTGGTGTATGCCGATTGCGGTACCGGCGGCGCGCTGGAGCGTAAATGCGCCGAGCTTGGCGTGGAAATGGTTCCGGGCCCGCATTGCTACTCCTTCTTTGAGGGCAACGAAACCTTTGCCCGCCATTCGGAAGAAGGCGAAATCACCGCCTTTTACCTGACCGATTTCCTGGTCAAACAGTTCGACGCCTTCGTCTGGCGGCCCATGGGCCTCGACAGAAATCCGGAACTGCGGGACATGGTGTTCGGCAACTACACCAAACTGGTGTTCCAGTCGCAGGTCAATGACCCCAAGCTGGTGGAAAAGGCCCGCGAATGCGCCGACCGAATGGGCTTGGCCTTCGAGCACCGCCACACAGGATACGGCGACCTCGAAACCGCCATGACGAACTGGGCCAGATAGCCCCTTTCATCTTTCCCGGCAATACTCCGGGGAGCGCGAGGGGCCGGCCCCTCGCCCGCCGCCTCAGGCCTGTGCCATCGCCGTTTCGCGGACCCGCTCGATCATCGCCCGCAGTCCATTGGACCGCTGCGAAGAAAGATGTTCATTCAGCCCCAGCCGGCCCAGCTCTGCCTTGGCATCCACTGCCGCGACTTCGGCCACTGGCAGCCCATTGTAGAGGCAGCGCAGCACCGCGATCAAACCGCGCACGATCATTGCGTCACTATCGCCATCGAAACAGAACTCACCGCCCTCAACGGTGGCATGCAGCCAAACCTGGCTGGCACAGCCGTCCACCTTGGTCGCAGGCACTTTCAGCGCTTCGTCGAGCGGCTCCATTGCCTTGCCCAGATCGATCACATGGCGGTAGCGGTCCTCCCAGTCCTCCATGAACTCGAAGTCTTCAACGATCTCTTCAAAGGCGGCAGTGGCCATCGTCCGTCTATCCTCAAATCCCGCATCATGTGCAGATCAGCACCTAAGCCCCTGCCCGCGCCTTTTCAACCGCTTTTCAAGCTGCTGCCAATCGGGTAATCCGTTGCAAAGACAATTTGAACGGGCGGGGACAGATGCATAAACCATTGGCTCTTACTTTGGCCTGCGCGCTGGTGCTTTCAGCGTGCGGCTGGCGGGATTCACGGCTGAACCCGACCAACTGGTTTGGCAGCTCGGAACCGGCAGAGGTGGAGGTGGCGGAAAACGTCAACCCGCTGCTGCCGCAGGAAAGCAATGCCAGGGGCATCTTTGCCAAGAAACCGCCCAAGGACAAAAGCGTTCTGATCAGCCAGATCGCCGGGCTGCAAATTGAACGGACGGCCTCCGGTGCGATCATCCACGCAACCGGCATTGCCGAGCGACAGGGTGCCTTCAAGGTCGAGCTGCGCCCAGTGGAGGACGCTGAGGATGGGGTGCTGGCATACGACTTCCGCGTGGTCTACCCAGAAGAGCCGACCCTGACCGGCAGCGAGTTCAGCCGCACGCTGCACGCCGCACGCACCCTGTCGAACCAGGATCTGGAGGCGGTCCGCATCGTCCGGGTGAATGGCGAGACAAATGCACGTGAAAGCCGCCGGCGCTGAAGCCCTGACTATCCCAAAAAAGAAAACACCCGCTAAGGCGGGTGTTTCTCTATTAGGGCCAGTTGTGTCAAGCGAGAGGAGACACTCATCTTTGCAAATTTTTTCCGTTTGCCGGAAGTTGGCGCGTCCATTCTGAAGGGCTGCTCGAAACGAGAGATATGAAGCATATATTGGTCCCTAAGTGTAAATGACCGCCTGTTGCAGCGGTCATTTAAATGATTTTTTCTACGAAGTCGGCCGTAAGGGAGACTTCTCGGACTTCAGAACAAGAAGTCGTCTTCGGTCAACATCGCGGCAGTTACCCCCTGAAGCACGACGGTTCCGTGGCCGGATAGCGAAACTTGAGCATCACCTGAAACGTCAGTGATGGCTAGGTCGGGCTCTGTTGCGCAAATCGGGTGAGGGATTCATCTCATGAATCCAGCGTGATAGCTGGAGGGCATGAGCAGACCAACACCCCCGACCTACAAGATCAAGAACTGGCGGGCCTATAACGAAGCGCTGAAGCGTCGTGGCTCTCTGACGATCTGGTTCGATCCCGAGATGACGTGGGAGGCCCGGCCGACCGGCAAGAGAGGCCGACAGCCCATCTATAGCGACGCCGCGATCAAGACCTGCCTGACGATGAAGGTGCTGTTCCGTATGGCGCTCAGGCAGACGACCGGCTTCGTGGAAAGTCTCCTGCGATTGAGTGGATTGGACTGGTCGGTACCGGATTTTAGCACGCTTTCACGCCGCCAGAAGTCTCTCGCCGTGAACATCCCGTATCGTGGTTCTGAGGGGCCGCTACACCTGCTGATCGACAGCACTGGGATAAAGGTAGAGGGCGAAGGCGAGTGGAATGCGCGCAAGCACGGTGGCTCGAAACGCCGCGTGTGGCGCAAGGTTCACCTCGGTATCGACGAAAAGACACTGGAAATCCGGGCAGTCGAGTTCACCAGTAGCAACATTGGTGATGCGCCCATGCTGCCGGAACTGCTTAATCAGATCCCGCCCGAGCAGGAGATCGGCAGTGTCACGGCAGATGGCGCCTACGATACGCGCAAGTGCCACGATGCCATCGCCAACCGAGGTGCCAATGCCGTCGTCCCGCCCCGCAAGAACGCCAAGCCCTGGAAACCCGACACCGCAGGCGCGATTGCGCGCAACGAAGCGCTGCGGGCGTCGAAATACCTTGGCCGAGCGCTTTGGCGGAAATGGAGTGGATACCACCGCCGAAGTCGTGCCGAAACCAAGATGCACTGCATGAAACTGCTGGGACAAAGACTGATGGCACGGGATCCTGGACGTCAGGTTGCCGAGCTTCAGCTCCGTGTTGCGGTCATGAACGGATTCACCGCGCTTGGCATACCCGTCACAGAGGCAGTGGGATAAGTCCGTCTGGGGAAAGGGGAACCTTGGCCCTCAACCGATTTGCGCAACAGAGTCACTCCAGAACGCTTCAATTTAAAAACGAGTCCCCCTCACTCGGCCTGCTCAAACCATGACAGTCGCATTTACCCGGATCGGTAGATCTTCTGCCGCAGTTACGTCGCCACGCTTTACCGCCGGCCAAGTCGGTTCAGACCTGTCAATATCCGTTTCGAGCACAAGACTTGAGGCGGCCAAAACACTCGAAACCCAAATATCTCCTTCTGCCATAATGGCTTCCTTTTTCCTACTCCAGATACGCAGATCAAATGAAGATACACTGCCAGAAATTCCATCGGGTCTACTGGTGCTGCAACTGCAGGACCACACCCAAAGACCTAAGATACTCTTGACATTTTGAAACTATATTGCACGCTGAACAGGCAAGGCGTTGACAGCTTGAGGGTGATTTTCATGACCCATGCCAGCAAGGTCAAGTGCTAACCAGCTTACAAGCACTTCAAAGCATGTGGCTGCAAGGCATTCAACCATAATCGCAAAGAGTTCCGCAACCGGCAGCTTGTGAGGGTGCTTCAGATTCCCCCTGTTTGGTGGGCTAGCAGCTGTTTGCATGGGACACAGGCAACTGACATTAACGGGACAGCGAAATGCAAAAGGCGCTTTGCCGTGCAATGAGTTGCCTGTCTCCGTGACTCCTTGTGCCCCTCACCGGCAGGCATGCTGTAAGTTTGACGGCTGAAATTTAAGCGTCAAAGCAGCTTATAGCCCAGAGGCTGCTTGATGGGCGTGTTCGCCTGACATGATGATCCATCCCGGCAAGGGTCTTGCTTCTCTTCGAAGTCGGCACACGGCCGCTTCATGATGGGGTTGGAAGGAAAGGCATCCCAATCTTTCTTGCGGACTGCGACCGAAGCCGCGTTCAACCCCGCCCCGGGATTACCGCCCACCCGTCCCTGCACGGGACGTCTATCCGCGCGTCATGCGCGAATTCTGGTGTGCTGCATCAGGCGGGTTGCGCCTGCCAGCGGAATTCAGTGTTGTCGGTCCACATCCGGTGCAGGATAGTGGCTAGGCGCCGGGCAACGGCAACGACCGCCCTGAGCCGCCCTCTGCGTTTTGCAACTGACAGGCCCCATGCCTTCAGAGAAGAATTTTTGGTGTTTCTACGCATGATCGCACCAGCAGCCTCCACCAGTGCCCACCGAACACCGGCATCACCACATTTTGAAATACCGCGCCCGTGATCAATTTCACCGGATTGATAGCGTGCCGGCGTCAGGCCGAAATGGGCCGGAACAGAGCGGGAGCGCCGGAAGCGAGCAGCTTTGTCAACGCCGGTGCGGAATGTTAGTGCAACCAGCGGGCCGACGCCGGGTGCGGTCATGAGCAGCCTGCATACGGGATCATCAGCCGCCAGTAGATGCATCGCCTTATGCAAATGCTGATATTGAACGCGCAGTACGCGCCGCACCTCCAGGAGCGGTGTCACAGCCAGTGCAAGATGCGGGCGCGCTTCAAGCAGTTCCTTGACTCGGCTCTCAAACTGCGCGCGTGTGACGGCCCCGACTTTCATGCCAAAATTCCGCAACAAGCCACGCAAATTGTTCTCTGCGTCAATGATCTTTGACTGCAGGAATTTTCGCGCCGTGAGCAGCATGCGGATCTCCTGGCTGCGCTCGGTCTTTACGTGCACCGGGCGAAAGAGACCGACACGCATCATTTGTGCAATGCCGCGGGCGTCATTCCGGTCTGTTTTGTTAATCCGGGCGGAAAGGGCGGCCCGCATGTGCCGTGCTTCCACACAGGTCACTGGGTAGCCTGCCGACGCCAGCCCGCTGTAAAGCCATTGGGACAGCGGGCCGGCTTCGAGACCAACCCGCCGGTAGCAGCCTGCAAATTTTTCAAGCAATGCAGCGATTGAGGCCGGTTCACTTTCCACCTTCGCTTCCTTAACCAGTTCCCCTGCCCCATCCAGGATGCAAACGCTGGTCGAGCGAAGCGACACATCCAAGCCAACAAACAGATCCATAACTATACCTCCGTGATGTTGTCATCAGGAGCTTGCCTGCATAGCCGACGATCTGCCACCCTCCGAGACGTAGCGAGGAAGCCCTAATCATCCCATCTTTCTTTTACAATACTGTCACCAGACTGGGAAACTACAGCTCAACCACCTTCACGTCCTGACCCTTTGCTGCCAGTCCGATCTTGCCATCACACAGACGCAGCGCGTCTTCACCGAAGACCTCACGCCGCCAGCCGCTGAGGGCCGGCACATCGCGCAGGCCCGCTGCAATTGCGTCCAGATCCGCACTGGGCGCGATCAGCTTGGCCGCCACACCCTCCGCCTCGGTTTTGGCTTTCAGCAGCACCCGCAGCAGATCGGCAAGTGCCGGGTTCACCTGCAGTTTCTCCTTGCTGCGGTCGATCTTGGGATGCTTTTCAGCAGGGCAGGCAACGCCCTTGGCCACGGCCTCCAGAATGCCTTCGGCGATCGCGCCCTTGCGGGCCTCGCGCAGCAGCAGCCGGGAGCCGCCAAGATCCCCCGGATTGCGCGGCTTGGTCGAGGCCAGCTCCACCAGCGCATCATCCTTGAAGACCCTGTTGCGCGGCACGTTGTTGGACTGGGCATAGGTTTCGCGAAAGGCTGCCAGCTCACGTACAACGGCCAGGAACTTGCTGGAATTGGTGCGGGTCTTCACCCGTTTCCAGGCGTCTTCCGGCTTGATGTCATAGGTGCCCGGATCGGTCAGCACCTGCAGCTCCTCGGTCACCCAATGGGCGCGGCCGCTCTTCTTAAGCTCAGCCGCCAGGAACTCATAGATCTTGCGCAGGTGGGTCACATCCGCCAGCGCATAGGTTTTCTGCGCGTCGCTCAGCGGGCGGCGCGACCAGTCGGTAAAGCGCGAGGTCTTGTCCAGCCCCTGCTTAACGATCTTGCGCACCAGCGTTTCATAGCCGGCCTGCTCGCCAAAGCCGCAGACCATCGCCGCAACCTGGGTGTCAAACAGCGGCTTGGGAAAGACCTGCGCGTCGACCCAGAAGATTTCCAGATCCTGACGCGCGGCATGAAACACCTTGACCACATTCTCGTTGCGGAACAGTGCATAAAGCGGCTCCAGCGAGATGCCATCGGCCAGCGGATCAACCAGAACCGCATCGTTCTCCCCGTCCCCGGCATAGGCCAGCTGGATCAGGCAGAGCTTGGAATAATAGGTCCGTTCGCGCAGAAACTCGGTATCCACCGTGACATAGGCGTGCTGCGCTGCAGCTTCGCAGAAGGCCTGCAGTTCTTCGGTAGAGGTCAGAGTTTTCATCAATTACGGCTTTTTCATTATCAGTAAGACCGGGCCGTGATACGCGCTTGTCCCGGCCAATGCAAACAGGTGCAAGGCCGGGCAGAGATTTCTGCCAGCGGCCCTGTGGCCGCCGGCACACGGGCGCCGCATGCGTTCAGAATTTGTGATCATACTGACGCCAAACATTCATTTTCATAATGCGTAACGTGCTCCTAGATTGGGGATACACCCGTCACAGGAGGACAAACGATGACCATACTTGATCTTTCCCCCGCCAAAACCGGTGGTTTCACGCTGTCCCGAGGATTGATTCCGGTGCTTGCGGCAGCATTGCTGCTGGTGCTGATCGGCCTGCCCGCACTGATGGCGCCGGAACAGCAGGCCGAACAGCTGGATTGGCGCGGAAACAGCGCGGCCGTGCAGGAAACCCGTTAAGGCAGCTGCACCGGCGTCTTGTCACCCGCGGCAAAGCGGCGCAGCACCGCCGGATAGAGCTTATGCTCCTGCTCCAGTACCCGCGCGGCCAGCGCGTCCGGTGTATCACCTTCCAGCACCGGCACCCGCGCCTGGCCCAGGATCGGGCCGTCATCCAGCAGCGGTGTCACTTCATGAACGGTGCAGCCATGCTCTGCGTCGCCCGCTTCCAGCGCGCGGGCATGGGTGTGCAGCCCCTTGTATTTCGGCAGCAAGGAGGGGTGGATGTTCAGCATCCGCCCCTCGAATTGCGAGACGAATCCTGCGGTCAGCACGCGCATGAAGCCGGCCAGGCAGACGATGTCCGCACCGGCATCAAAGATGGGCTTTACCAGATCAGCCTCAAACGCCTCGCGGTCGCCCTTGAACGGACGGTGATCCACCACAGCAGTTGCAACACCAGCCGCAGCGGCCTTGGCCAGCCCGCCGGCATCGGCGTTGTTGGACAAAACCAGGCAGGGACGCGCCGGATGATCGCCGGTCATGCTCTCCAGCAGCGACACCATGTTGGAGCCGCCGCCGGAAATCAGAATGGCAACCCGTTTGTGGCTCACAGCAGCTTGCCCGCGTAGCGCATGCCAGCACCGGCGGTGACGGTGCCGAGGCGGGCGACGGTCTCGCCCTCTGCTTCCAGCACCTTGACCAGTTCATCTGCGCGGTCCGCGGAAACCGACAGGATCATGCCAATGCCGCAGTTGAAGGTCTTCAGCATTTCCGCCTCGGCAATGCCGCCGGTCTCGGACATCCATTTGAACACGGGCGGCAGGTCCCAGGCGTTCAGGTCGATGTCGGCACCCAGATCCTCAGGCAAAACCCGCGGCAGGTTTTCAGTCAAGCCGCCGCCGGTGATATGCGCCAGGGCATGCACGCCGCCTGCCCGCACCGCGGCCAGGCACTGTTTCACATACAGACGTGTCGGGGTCAGCAGAGCCGCGCCCAAGGAACCTTCGCCAAACGGGCAGTCTGCCTCCCAGCCCAGGCCCGAAACCTCGACCAGCTTGCGCACCAGCGAATAGCCGTTGGAGTGCACGCCGTCGGATGCCAGGCCCAGCAGCACGTCGCCCTCCTGCACACCTTCGGGCAGCGCAGTGCCGCGCTCCATGGCGCCCACGGCAAAGCCTGCGAGGTCGAAGTCGCCTTCCGGGTACATGCCCGGCATTTCCGCGGTCTCCCCCCCGATCAGCGCACAGCCGGAGCGCACGCAGCCCTCGGCGATACCTTCGATGATGCGGGCCGCGACGTCTGTTTCCAGCTTGCCGGTTGCGAAATAGTCAAGGAAGAACAGCGGCTCGGCACCCTGGCAGACCAGGTCATTGACGCACATCGCCACCAGGTCGATGCCAACACCGTCCACCACACCGGTGTCGATGGCGATCCGCAGTTTGGTGCCGACACCGTCAGTGGCACCCACAAGGATCGGGTCGCTGTAGCCCGCAGCCTTCAGATCAAACAGCGCGCCAAAACCGCCCAGCCCGCTGGCCACGCCGGGGCGGTTGGTGCGCTTGGCGGCCGGCTTGATCCGGTCAACCAGGGCGTTGCCCGCATCAATGTCCACACCTGCATCTGCATAGGTCAGGCCGTTCTTGCCGCTGGTCATCACATGGCTCCTTCAAATCGGTTGCGCAGCCTTTAGCGCAAGGCGCATCAGAAGGGAACTAGGGAATCTGCTGCGCCATCCCCGACAGCGCAGCAGAGCAGTTTTCACAACAAAAATGCCGGTCTCAGATGCCAAATTGCCAGGGCGCTGCCTGATAGGCGAAGGCATCGCCCTGCCGCAGAACGCGGCCCAGCGCCGGGAAGTCCAAATGCGCGCCGGTGACCAGCAGATTGTCCGCCGCTGCCCGGTCCATCATCTTGCGACGTGTTTGCGCGGTCAGGGCCGGGTCGTTGTCAAAGGCGATGGTCCAGTCCGGCAGCGCAAACTGCAGTGCGGCGCTGTGGATCAGGTCGCCCCAGAACAGCAGCCCCTCGCCGCCTGCATCCAGCATGAACCCGGTGTGGCCCGGTGTATGGCCCGGCAGTTCCAGCGCGGTGAAACCGGGTGCCGCCTCGCCCTCGCCCTGCAGCAGTTGCAGCCGGTCCGAATAGGGTGCGACAGAGCGGCGGGCCATGTCAAAGAAACCACGGCTCCCCTCAGGCACGCCAGCCATGATGGCATCATCATGCCAAAAGTCCCATTCCCGCTGCGCCACCACCAGCTCGGCATTGGCAAAGGCCGCACCGCCGTCCGGCGTGATCAGCCCGCCGGAATGATCCGGGTGAATATGGGTCAAGAGAACGGTATCAATACTCTCCGGAGCAACGCCCGCTGCTGCCAACCCGGCGCCCAGCGCCCCCAGGCCCGGCCCCATCAGCTGGGCGGTGCCGGTGTCGATCAGCAGCTTCTTTCCGCCTCGCTCCACCAGGTAGCCGTTGACCGGAATTTGCAGCGCATCGTCCTGCAGCCGGTGCAACCCCTGGGCGAGAACTGTATCAGCCTTGGCAGGATCAAAGCCGTTGAACAATTGGGTGCCGAGCGGCAGGTGGCCATCCAGCAGCACGGTAATCCTGGCATCCCCAATCGTGAAGGCGTGAATGACCGGAGAAGCGGCCGCTGTGCCTTCAGCCGCCCAAGCCCAATTGCTGCCAGCAAGCCCGGAAGCCAGCGCCGCCGCTGGGGCCGCTGCCAGCCCGCCCAGAAAAGCCCTGCGATTGATTGTCATAAGAAACTCCAATATCTGTTTTCAGGAATAGTCCTGTGCACCGGACTTAAGCCGGCGATTTCCCAGCTTGCAGCCCGCCAGCACCGATAACGGTTATTAGCAATTCTTATAGGCGGCCCATGGACAAGCTGACACTGCTGGAGACTTTCACCATTGCGCTGGACGAAGGCAGCCTGAACCGGGCCGCCCAGCGCCGCGGCATCACCCAATCAGCGGTCAGCCAGCAGATCAAGCAGCTTGAGGCCCAGATCGGCCAGCAATTGCTGCACCGCACGGCAAAAGGCATCCATGCAACCCGCGCAGGCGGCCTGGTTTACAGACACGCGCAAGCTTTGCTAAGCGGCTACAACCGCATGACAGCAGAAGTGGACTCGCTGGAAGGCAGCGTCTCCGGCACATTCCGCATCAGCGTGAACTCCTTTCTGGGCCGCAGCGTGATCGGGCCGATGCTGCTGGATCTCAACCGTGAGCACCCGGACCTGAACATTGTGATGCGGCTGGAGGACCGGCTGGTCGATGTCGTGCGCGAAGGGTATGATCTGGCGATCCGCACCGGGCAGCTGGGCGATACCGATGGGTTCGGACGCAAGATCTCCACCCTGGAAACCGTGCTGTTTGCCACCCCGGACTATCTGGACCGCGAGGGCCGGCCGCAAACGCCAGAGGAGCTGAAGCGGCTCAAGTTCATCCAGCACCACGAGGACCAGACCCGCGGCTTCTTCCCCTTGCGCCGCGGCGGGCAGGAATTTCCCGCACCGGTGCAGGTGGGTTTCACCGCCGATGACCCCGATCTGATCATGCGCGCCGTCAGCAGCGGCTCCGGCTACACCCGTGCGCCCCGCTTCATGGTCGAGGACCAGCTGGCCAGCGGCGAATTTGAACAGGTGCTGCCCGGGTATGAAGCACCGCTCAAGGACGTGTTTGCCGTCTACCCGTCCCGCCGCACGCCGGACCGCCGCCGGGACCTGACGATCGAACACACGGTTGCCTGCCTGGAAGCCCTGCACAAGCGTCCACTGGCGGAAACGCCAGCAGTCTCTGCAATCACCGCTTGACCTTGCCTGCCTCTTTTCCTAACCACAAATCCATGGCGGGCCTGTAGCTCAACGGTTAGAGCAGAGCGCTCATAACGCTTTGGTTGCAGGTTCGAATCCTGCCGGGCCTACCAGAAACACCGCCTTTTTCACCAGAAGCATCAATTCTTGTGCCAGCAGGGCATTGCTTGACTGTCATACGTACCTCCGCGCGCACCGGTTAAGCCCGCCTTCATATCACGCCCAGCTTTTGCTTTCATAACCACCACAGCCCGGTAAAGTGGCCTTGGGCGGTTCCACCCCTTTGTTCCATAGCGACTTTGATTCTGTTTCCAGAACCTGCCCGCGCCAGAAACATTCTTAGAGGCACGACATTTATGGCGACCGAAAAACTCACCATCATCAAGGCAGACGTCAAGAACGAGGTCACCAAGAAGGTCAAACCCAAATTTGTCCAGCTCGGCAACATGAACTTCGCCGCCACTGTGGAAGTGGACAAAAAGGTGGCAGCCGAACTCGACACCGACGCCCGCTTCGTTGCCAAGCTTTATGATGATGCCACCAAGGAATACAAAAAGCTTCTGAACGAGTGCTGCCTGCGGGTCGATGCAGCCAACAACCTGGGCTCCGTAATGCCGCTGAGCGATAAAGAATGCAAAGAGCTGGACGCCGACATTCAAAAGATCTTTGCCAAGTACGAAAAGTCGATTGAGCAGGTTGCGACCAAGCATTTCGACAAGTGGAAACAGGCCAACAAGGACCGCAAGAAGTACCGCATCAAGGTGGTCAGCGCGATTGTGCTTGGCAGCGCCTGCGCCATTGGCTCCACCGCCTCGCTTGCGGCTGGCGCGGTGACCGGCGGCGTTTCCATTGCCGCCAGCATTTATGGCATTGCGCAAAGCATCGTGTCAGTGGCGCGGGCCGTTCAAAAGGTGACGTCCGACATCGTCAAGATCCATGGCGAGCTTGAAAAGGCGCTGAAACAACTGGTTTCCGCCTATGAGAAGCAGTCCAAGGCCAAGGTGAAAGCCAAGGAAATCGGCAAGGAGTTTTTGGCTGACTTCCTGATGATCGAAACCGCGGGTTTCAACCGGGTCGACAAGCATCTGGAAACCTACAAGGCCAAGCTCAAGAACATTGATCTGGAAATCGCGGCTCTCGGCAAGGAGCTGAACAAGCTCCTGGACAAGCAGAGCAAGCTCGACAAGGAGA
Organism: Leisingera sp. S132; assembly: GCF_025144465.1. Taxonomy (NCBI): domain Bacteria; kingdom Pseudomonadati; phylum Pseudomonadota; class Alphaproteobacteria; order Rhodobacterales; family Roseobacteraceae; genus Leisingera; species Leisingera sp. S132. The sequence goes on along the minus strand of NZ_CP083553.1, from coordinate 1,450,992 downwards.
TCGAGAAAAAGCTTGGCAAGATGGCAAAGGACCGGGGCTACAAGAGCAAAAAGCTGGACGGGCTGTTTGCTGCAATGGAAGCCACCCGCAAGGAAACCGCCAAGCTGATCAAGAGCATCGAAGCCTATCACGTCAGCATCAAGCCGGCCGAGAAATTCCGCGACAACTCGCAAAAGGCTGTCGACGCCCTGCGCCACAAGGATCCCGTATGGGCCAAATGGGTCATCTGGGTCGGCAGCTTGGGACTCAGCACCGCTGTCACCAGCATTGCATCCGGCGGAGAGAACCTCGTCAAAGCTGCGTCAGCCATCGAAACCGGGTTCAATACCCTGTCCAAAGAGTTTGCGTGACGGCCGGCTGACCAAGCCAGCTCAAATGCGTGAAACCATGGATTGGCAGCCCATGCTGGGCTGCCAATGTGCTTTTGCACTGGCGCATTCAGCGGGCGATTACAATATCTGCTTTCAGCCCGCCCAGGTCCGTGCTTTCGCCCAGCCGCAAGGTCCCGCCATGAGCCCGCGCGGTGTCAGCAACAATTGCCAGCCCCAGCCCAACACCAGACCCCCGGTTCTGATTGCGGGCCGGGTCCAGGCGGGTGAACGGGCGCACCGCGTCACCGCGCTGCTCCGCTGGAATGCCCGGCCCGTCATCCTCAACCCTGATCCGCATCGATTTATCTGTCATCGCAACGGAAACCCGCGCCCGGGTGCCATAACGCACGGCATTGGAAATCAGGTTTGCAACCGCCCGGCGCATCGGCTGGCGGCGCAGCATCACCTGCCCCTCGCCGGACATCTCGCCCAGTGTCACCTGCTGCTCCTGCCGCTGCCAGTCGCTGATGATATCGCGGACCAGCTCGTGCGGATCCACCGGCTCCGGTTCGCTGACCGCAGCGCCGCGGGAGAAGTCCAGGAACGCATCCAGCAGCGCCTGCATTTCATCGACGTCACGCAGCATGGGCGCCGCGTCCTCCTCGTCCAGCATAGCCAGTTCCAGCTTCATCCGGGTCAGCGGCGTGCGCAGATCATGGCTCACCCCTGACAGCATCAGCGTGCGCTGCTCGATCTGGCGTTCGATCCGGGCGCGCATGTCCAGAAAGGCGCTGCCCGCTGCCCGTACCTCGGTCGCACCGGACGGTGAATACGGTACCGCCCGCCCGCGCCCAAAGGCCTCCGCCGCATTGGCCAGCCGCTTGATCGGCCGCAGCTGGTTGCGCATGTAGAGAAAGGAGATCATCATCATGAAAAAGCCGAACAGCAGCATAGTGACAATCAATTGGTGCGGGGCTGCGGCGGTCACCCGCCGCCGGTCAAAGCTCAGCTCAACCAGCCCATGCGCAGTGCCATAATAGACCTGAACCATCCGGTCAGGCAGGAACCGCGCTGCCAGAAACCCAGGAAGCGTCTTCTCGAGCTCCTCGCGCACCACCCTGCCGGAAAACTCGATCAGACTGAACTCGTCTTCTGGCAGCGGCGCACCGGGCGGCAAAAACCGCGCCCGCATCTGCAAGGGCTGCAACACCGGGGCAATCTGTGCCAGCGCCGTTTCCTGGTCCGGCGCGGCATCCGCGATTTGGCGCAGCAGCTCCATCTCGCGCTGGATGGTCGCCGTCATCTGCACTGTCACGTCCTCGAGGTCGCGCTTGATGAACACGACGGAAATCACGATCTGCAGCGCCACGATCGGCACCACCAGGATCAGGGCCGCCCGGGCATAAAGGCTGCGCGGCATATATCGTTTGAGCCATTGGAAGAACATGGGCTAAGCCTATAGGGCGCCGGGGAAAGAGGGAAGATTGCCCGGATCCGGAAAACATCCATGAGGCAAGACTATGCAGGCACCGGACGACTTCAACCCGCAACCCGGACTGGCAGAGGCGCTGGAGCCGGGCCTGCGCCGCATTCTGGCGCCGAATCCCTCCCCCATGACCTATCGCGGCACCAATACCTATGTGCTGGGCACCGGCGGGCTTGCGGTGATCGACCCGGGGCCGGAGTCTGACGCGCATCTTGCCGCGATCCTTGCATCGGTGCAGCCAGGCCAGCAAATCACCCATATCATCGTCACCCACAGCCACCTTGACCATTCACCGCTGGCGCGCGGTCTCAGCCGGGCCACCGGCGCGCCGGTCTATGCTTTCGGCGGACCGCAGGCGGGGCGCAGCGAGGTCATGTCCAATCTTGCAGCAGGCGGGCTGGCCGGCGGCGGCGAGGGCATCGACAAAGAGTTCTTGCCTGACATCACTGTGGATGATGGCGGGATCATCCGCGGGGACGGCTGGGAACTTGAAGTGATTCACACCCCCGGCCATCTGGGCAATCACATTGCGCTGGCCTGGAGGGACGCCTGTTTTACTGCCGATCACGTTATGGGCTGGGCCAGTTCTCTGGTATCACCGCCGGACGGCGACCTGACCGATTTCATGGCCTCCTCCCGCCGCCTGCGGCAGCGCAGCTGGCGGGTCTTTCACGCCGGTCACGGCGCTCCCATTTTTGACCCTGCCGGGCGGCTCGACTGGCTGATTGCCCACAGGGAATCGCGCGAAGCCGCGATTCTGGCTGCGTTGGCCCAGGCGCCGGCCACCGCCTGCAGCCTTGCGGAGCAAATTTACACAGACACCCCGCCTGCCTTGCTGAAGGCCGCGGAACGCAACGTCTTTGCCCATCTGGTCGACCTCACAGGCCGCGGCATGACAGTGCCTCAAGGCGCCCTGTCGGCATCGTCGGTCTTTGAATTTCCGGAAGGCTGATTTTTTTCAAAAAAGTGCCCGCAGCCCTCTGGACGCCCATTTCCGGGAACGCTATACGGCACGAACCGTTCCGGCGTAGCTCAGCGGTAGAGCAGTTGACTGTTAATCAATTGGTCGTAGGTTCGATCCCTACCGCCGGAGCCATAAAAAGCCCTCAAGCCTCAGCCGCTTGAGGGCTTTTTTGCATCTGTTTCACCCTCGTACTGCTTCGTGGCGGCTGCGCGCTTTTCAAACTCTTTATGTCTAGATATAAAGGCATTAATAAACTTTATTGGAGGCAGCATGGCCGCGCCCCGGGCGAATATGAGCTACCGCGAAATAAAGCAGGTGGTGCTGGACCGTATTCACAACAAGATCTGGGCACCGGACAGTCTCCTGCCGAGCGAAACCGATCTCGCCGAGGAGTTCTCAAGCACCCGCACCACAGTAAACCGGGCGCTGCGGGAGCTGGCTGAGGAAGGCTATCTGGAACGGAAGCGCAAGGCCGGCACCAGGGTTCTGAATGCACCGGTCAGAAAGGCGCAGTTCGCTATTCCTCTGATCCGCGATGAGATATCAGACTCCGGCTCCGAGTACCGCTATGCGCTTGTCGAGCGAGCCGTCATGCCTGCTCCAGCCTGGCTATCCGCAAGAATGGAGATCCCTCATGGACGTGACGTGCTGCATCTCAGATGTATGCACTACGCCGGCAATACACCCTTTCAGTATGAGGTCCGCTGGATCGTCCCGGACAGCATTCCGGGGGTTCTGGAGGCCGATTTTTCAAGCTCTGGCCCAAATGACTGGCTGGTTCAAAAAGTGCCCTTCACGAATTTGGAGCTGAGCTTTCTGGCAACCAAAGCAGACCAGACCGTTGCAGACTTTCTGGATACCCAAGCAGGCGATCCAATCTTCACCGCCGAACGCATCACCTGGCTGCGCGGCCAGCCGGTGACGCTGGCCAAGCTGTTCTTTGCACCGGGTTACAGGATGACAACGCACCTCTAGAGGCAGGGTTGAACCTGAGTATTCATAAGGTGCTGACTGACGTGCCAGCCACCTCAAAAAAATTACCTCCGCATGAGAATTTCCTCTGGACGCAGCAAGCCGGAAATCCTATACGACGCCACATGTTCCGGCGTAGCTCAGCGGTAGAGCAGTTGACTGTTAATCAATTGGTCGTAGGTTCGATCCCTACCGCCGGAGCCAAAGAATTCAAGGGCTTAGCGTTTCACCGCTAGGCCCTTTTCTATTGCGGCATTTATCTTTGCGGCGCATGAACGGACGGCTATCCCACTCGGGAGACCTGCAAAAACGCACCGCCAGACAGCCCTGCTCCCCGCGGTGCGCAATGCAATCGTCAACTGTTGGGACGCACCCGGGCAGCGGTCTTGTTGGCAAAGGCTTCCAGCCGTTCGCGCGCCGCGGGCTGAGTGTTCACTACACCCGCCACCACTGCCTCGGCATAGGCGGCATCCATACCGGACATGTTGTTCAGATGGCTGATCGCTGAACAGATCGCATAGTTGGTCAGCGGCAGGTTTTGAGCGATCTTGTCCGCCAGCTCCAGCGCCTTGTCGAAGCTGGAGCCTTCGGTGATGTATTGCGCCAGCCCCAAGTCGACCGCCTCCTGCCCTTGATATACACGGCCAGTCAGAATCATGTCGATCATCCGGTATTTTCCGATCATGTCAGAAACCCGGATGGTCGCGCCGCCGCCGGTGAAGATGCCGCGCTGGCCTTCGGGAAGCGCGAAATAGGTGCTCTGATCGATCACCCGGATATGGGCGGCGCTGGCCAGTTCCAACCCGCCGCCGACAACTGCGCCCTGCAGCGCGGCGATAATGGGAACGCCGCCGTATTCCATCTTGTTGAAGGCTTCATGCCAGCGCAGGCACACATGCATGAAATCGTCAGGGCTGCGGTCGGCCTTCCAGTGCTCGACCAGATCGAGGCCCGCGCAGAAATGATCACCATTGCCTGCCAGCACCACGGCCTTCACGCCATTGCGGTGAGCGTTGCTGAAGAAGGTAACCAGCTCCTCGATCGTGGCGGTATCCAGCGCGTTGCGCTTGGACGGGCGGTTCAGCCGGACGATGCTGACGCCATTGTCCTGCTGTTCGATTTCCAGGTTTTCAAAAATTTGCGCGTTTGCCGCTTGGGTCATGGCTCTGGCCCTTTCCTTGGTTCCCGGCACACATGTGCCTTTGTTGTTTTTCGTTCAAAGATGGAGCGCCGCATCATTCAGGCTGGCGCTGCCCTCGGTAATCCGGACGCAATCGGCGCCGCACTCCACCAGGATGTGCTGAGCATAGAACACCGCGGTTGAAATTTTCCGGATCATGAAAGCCGTGTCTTCGCCTTGCTCCAGCTTGGCACTGGCCGCCAGGACGGAACGGCCCAACTGCCAGGCGGCAGCGAGGTTGCCCGTGAGCATCAGGAAAGGGACGCTGCCGCCATAGGCCGCGTTAGGGTCCTTGCCAGCAGTCTCCAACAGCCATTCCAGGCTGGCCTCAAACTTCTGGCGCGCCTCGGCCAAGCGTCTTGCCACGGCCTGCGCCTGGGCATTCCCGCCCCGCAGTGCCTGCTCGGTTTCCTGCACCATCCCGGCAAAGCGGAGCGCGGTTGCGCCGCCGTCCCGCAGCACCTTACGGCCCAGCAGGTCGTTTGCCTGAATCGCAGTGGTGCCCTCATAGATCGGCAGGATCCGCGCGTCGCGGTAGAATTGCGCAACACCGGTTTCTTCGATGAAGCCCATGCCGCCATGCACCTGCACGCCCAGCGAGGTGACTTCCAGAGACCGCTCGGTGCAGAATGCCTTGACCAGCGGCACCAGGAATTCGGCCATATCCTCAGCTTCAGAGCTGCCCTGTTTGGCCAGGTCCAGCCAGCCCGCAGTCGCAATCGCCAGCGCCCGCCCGCCTTCGGTCAGCGCCCGCATCCGCAACAGCATCCGTTGGACATCCGGGTGGCGGATGATCGGCGCGGCATCCTTGGTGGTGCCATCCACCGGGCGGCTTTGCACGCGCTCCTGCGCGTATTGCAATGCATGCTGACAGGCGCGCTCCGACACGGCGACCCCCTGCACACCCACGGCAAAACGGGCCGCACGCATCATCACGAACATATACTCCAGCCCGCGGTTTTCTTCGCCCACCAGAAAACCGGTCGCGCCGTCGTATTCCAGCACCGCGGTCGGGCTGGCCCGGACGCCCAGCTTGTGCTCCAGGCTGACACAGGTGACCGCGTTGCGGCGGCCCAGTGCGCCATCCTCCCCGACCAGGAACTTGGGCACGATGAACAGGCTCAGCCCCTTGGGGCCGGCCGTGGCATTCGGGGTTCGGGCCAGCACCAGGTGAATGATGTTCTCCGTCAGCCCGTGCTCGCCATAGGTGATGAAGATCTTGGTGCCGGAGACCGCATAGGTGCCGTCAGCGGCAGGCTCCGCCTTGCAGCGCACCCGCCCCAAGTCGCTGCCGGCCTGCGGCTCTGTCAGGTTCATGGTGCCGGACCACTGGCCGGAAATCATCCGATCCAGATATTTCTGTTTCTGCGCATCCGATCCGGTCAGCAGCAGCGCCTCTACCGCGCCATCAGTCAGCAGCGGGCACAGGCCGAAGCTCAGGTCGGAGGCGTTCAGAATCTCGGTCGCAGCCGCCGCGGCCGCCCGCGGCAATCCCATGCCGCCAAATTCTTCCGGGTGCGGCAGGCTCTGCCATCCCATTTCGGCAAATTGCGCATAGGCCTGCGCATAGGGTTCAGGCAGCACGGTTTCCCCCCCCTCGAACCGCGCCCCGGCCTCATCCCCAATCCGCGACAACGGCGCAACCACGTCCGAGCAGAACCGCCCAAGCGCCTCCAGCGCCGCTTCCACATCATCCAGTTCAATCCCACCGCCTGCCGCACCTGTGCCCGTAGTGGCTGCCAGGTGCTCAATATCGAACATGATATCGCGAATGGGGGCCTGATATGTCATTTCCGTCGCTCCGGACTATTGTTTCTTCATGCCAAATACTCATTGCAACAAGGCACCTCCACGTTCAATACGGACAACATCCTTTCCAAAAGTGACAAAGAACCTCGGCACCATGCAGATAACCCCACCAGACTCCGCCAGCCTGGCAACGGTATCGCCAGAACTGGCCGCGGATTGGATTAATGCGCTTCAGCTGTGCTGCACAGACGAACAGCTCGGATCCTTTCTCCGGCGAGCGGGGCTGCAGCTGTCCGGCAGGCAGCTGACTCACAGGGTAACTCTCGATCAGATCGTTCGGCTCTATCAGATTACCGCTGTTGAAACCGGGGATGAGATGACCGGTCTCTGGAGCCGCCCGGTCCGGCCCAGGGCCTTGCAGCATCTGCTGACGTCCGTACGCGAAGCCAGCACCTTGCCGGCCGCGCTGCACCGGTTCTCCACCTTCTGGAATCTTCTGCTGGACGATTACCAGGTTCACCTCAGCGAGGACGGTGCAATCACCGGATTGCAACTGGTGCCGCGGGGCGAGCAGCCCGTACAGCGGTTCGGCCACATGTTGATCCTGAAGCTCGCACATGGCCTCCTGTCTTGGCTTGCAGGCTATGAGGTGCCTGTCCGCAAGGTTCAGTTTGCCTTCGAACGTCCCGCTTTTGCCCAAGACTACGCTGTCATCTTTCCAGCACCTGTCAGCTTCGGCGCGCCGGTCTCGGCCATTGCCTTTGACGCGGGCAGTCTTGGCCTGCCGGGTCCTCGCAGCAATGCGGAGCTGAACGACTTCCTGGCCCGTGCGCCCCGCGACTGGATCTTCACCGGATTTCGTGAGCACACCCAATCACTGAAGGTGCGGGAATTCCTGTACCGGACCAACTGGGAAAACTGTCATCTGGCAGATGCCGCGCAGGCGCTGAGTGTCACCCCGCGCACCCTGATGCGAAGGCTGGATGCAGAGGACACATCCTTTCAGGCAATCAAGGACGGGCTGCGACGTGACCTGGCAATCCGCGACCTGCAATCCGGACTGAAAAGCATCGAGGAAATTTCACAGGACACGGGGTTTTCCTCGGCTGCAAACTTCCATCGGGCGTTCCGCCGCTGGACCGGCGCGCCGCCAAGCGCCTACAGATCAGCGGCCAGCTGACCGCCCCCCCCTCTCAGCTCAGCGCCGCGGGCAAGGACGCATAGCCGCGAAACCGGATCCGCCCGCCCGGCACCCGCCCGGGCAAAATGCGGTAGTCCGGAAACCTGCGCAGCAGGCGTTCGATGGCAATCTTGCCTTCCAGCCGCGCCAGCGTCAGCCCGACACAGACATGCGGCCCGCCGGCAAAAGCCAGGTGCCGGTTCGGTGTCCGGGCAATATCAAACTGATCCGGGCTCCCAAACACTTCCGGATCGCGGTTTGCAGCCCCGATCACCAGATGCAGGTTGGTCCCAGCAGGCACCCGGATGCCGCCAATCTCCACCTCTTTGATGGTTTCGCGGTTGCCCAACTGGTTCGGAGAGCGGAACCGCAGCATTTCCTCCACCGCGGACTTGATCAGTTCCGGCTGCGCCAGCAATAGCTGCCTTTGCGCTGCGTGATCATTCAGCAACGCCAGCCCATTGCCAATCAGGTTGGTCGTGGTCTCATGACCTGCATTGAGGATGAAGATGCAATTCTGGATCAGCTCAATCTCGCTGAGCGTGCCCTCGGCGCCCTCGCCCCGGATCAGCCGGGTCAACACGTCAGTTTCGAGATCGCCTGGATTGGCACGGCGCCGGGCAATCAGATCCTGCAGATAGGACTTGAACTCCTCCACTGCACGATGCCCTGCCGACAATTGCGCCTCGCTCAGCGCAGGCTCCAGCGCACCAAGTATTGCCAGGGACCAATCCCGAAGCGGCGCACGCTCCGCCATTGGAACATCCAGCAGATTGCCGATGATCTGGATCGGGATGGAAGCGGCGAAATCGCCGATCAGATCCACCTGATCCCTGCCCGCCATCTCCTCCAGCAGAACATCGACGGTTTCAACCAGCCCCGGCTCCATCTTTGCAATTGCCCGCGGCGTCAGGGCTGACGTCATGATCTTGCGCACCCGTGTGTGCAAGGGCGGGTCCGAGAAAACCAGCGATGTCGTGTGATGCTCAAACAGCGGAGAACCTTCGCCATACTTGGGAGCAAAGATACGCTTCTTGTCTGAGGAAAAGATACCCGTGTCCCGGTAGATCCGGTCCAGATCCGCATGACGGCAAACCAGCAAGGACCCATCCGGCTGCGGCAGCACCGGCGCCTTGCTCAGCAAGGCATCGTAGTAGGGAAACGGATCCTCAGCGAAACCTTCCGGCGGGTTTGCCAGATCAAATCCCTCAATATTCACAGGCACATACGATCCACGGCTCATTCGCCACCCTCCCTTCGGCTGCCCGGACAGGGTTTCCGCCGCATTTGCGACTGTCAATCACTCAATCCAGCACGGAACCCAGCGTCAGAACAGCGGACTGCAATTTGCAAGGATGCCTGATTTCGCGTGACAACGGCAAACGCCCCGGATAGAAACAAACCATGAACACAGCCATTTCCTCCATCCGCAATCTCGGCCCAGCCTACGAAGAAGCCTGCCACCGCGCGGGTATTTCCTCCGCTGAGGACCTGCGCGCCCTTGGCGCCGATGCGGCCTATGCCCGGCTGTTGCAAACCGGCACCCGGCCGCATTTCATTGGTTACTACGTGCTTGTTATGGCGCTGCAAGGCCGCCCCTGGAATGATTGCAAAGGAAAGGAGAAGGAAGAGCTGCGCAAACGCTTTGATTCCATCAAGGCAGAAGCGCGGCCGCAGCACAGTTCCAAACTGCTGGCAGAGCTTGACGCCATTGGTGTGCGTGCGACCCAGGCCGACCTCAAGTCGCTCTGACCCAGGTCCCTGCAGTGGAACGGCTGGCCGTCAGCGGGCTGCTCAGCTGCCGGACAAGATCACAACCGCCGCAAAATCTGCAACTATTCCATGCTTTCTGCGTTGTGTTCCCAAGAGCTGACGCAACAAAGGGGGCTCCGGAATGGACCTGATCCGCATCATCTTCGCTGTCATTTTGCCGCCGCTGGGCGTGTTCCTGCAGGTGGGCCTGGGTAAGCACTTCTGGCTGAACATCCTTCTGACGCTTCTCGGCTATATCCCCGGTATCGTGCACGCGGTCTGGGTCATCGCACGGACGCCCAGCCATGCCTGAACTGCCGAGCCATCAGAAAGAGGAACTGCTGACGCTTGAACGCCTCGCTCAGCGCATGGACCGCGCGTTTCGCGTTCCGCTGCTTGGGGTGCGTGTCGGCTGGGACAGTATCGCGGGCCTGGTGCCAGGCGTTGGGGACGTGCTCGCCCTGGCCCCTGCCGTATACATTCTCTTCCGCGGGTTCCGGATGGGGGCCTCAGCACCGGTTCTTGCGCGGATGGCGGCTAATATCGGGATCGATACGCTCATCGGCTCGATCCCTCTTGCCGGCGACCTGTTTGACGTGGCCTGGAAAGCCAACACCCGCAACATCGCCTTGCTGCGCCGCCACCTTGAAGAAAACGGCATAAAGGGTGAGCCGCTGCCCAAACGTCTGGGCAAGCGGAAGTTTTCCAGCCTGACAGCTCCGCGGGAACTGCGGCTTTCTCCCGCCTGGGCTGGCAACCAAAGCTCGCAGAGGAAACCGCCCGGGGTCCGCCGCCACCCGCTTGGCCGCCCAATGTAAATACAAGAAAGGCAGATACAAAAAAGGCTGCACCCCGCAGGCTGCAGCCTCTTTTTTTACCGGTTAAGCCTGAAGCTTAGCCGACCAGTTCGAGACCGGAGAAGAAGTAAGCGATTTCCACTGCGGCGGTTTCCGGTGCGTCGGAGCCGTGGACGGAGTTTTCGCCAACCGATTCAGCAAATTCGGCGCGGATGGTGCCAGCGGCAGCGTCAGCCGGGTTGGTGGCGCCCATGACTTCGCGGTTCTTCGCGATGGCATTCTCGCCTTCCAGAACCTGCGCAACGATCGGCGCGGACGCCATGAATTCGCACAGTTCGTCGTAGAACGGACGCTCGGCGTGCACCTTGTAGAACTCACCCGCTTGCGCCTTGGTCAGGTGGATGCGCTTTTGCGCCACGATGCGCAGGCCGGCTTCTTCAAACTTGGCGTTGATTGCGCCGGTCAGGTTGCGGCGGGTTGCGTCGGGCTTGATGATCGAGAAAGTGCGTTCCAGAGCCATTTGGCATTCTCCTGTAAAATGGGCCGCGGGGCGTATCCCCGGGCCGGAAACTCCGCGCGCCGCCTATCATGGCTGAACGCGCTTGGGAAGATGTTTTCCGGGCACGTGCAGGCATGCTCATCTCCGGCGGGAGTGTTTTCGGCATGCGGAAGACAGCAGGCCGATTGACAGCCCCCTGTACCTGAGCCACACCGCTGCCCATGTTACGCATTCAAGACATCACCTACTCGGTCGAGGGCCGCCCGCTGATCGAGGGCGCATCCGCCACCATTCCCACCGGTCACAAGGTTGGCCTTGTCGGGCGAAACGGAACGGGCAAGACAACGCTGTTCCGGCTGATCCGCGGTAAACTGGCGCTGGAGACCGGCAGCATCACCCTGCCCTCCAAGGCCCGTATCGGCGGTGTCGCACAAGAGGTGCCGTCGTCGAATGTCTCTCTGACTGACACTGTGCTGGCCGCCGACACAGAACGCGCCGCCCTGCTGGCAGAGGCCGACAGCGCTACCGACCCTGTGCGGATTGCCGAAATCCAGACCCGCCTGACGGACATCGACGCCTGGTCAGCAGAGGCCCGCGCCGCGTCGATCCTTAAGGGCCTGGGCTTTGACGACGACGACCAGAAACGCCCCTGTTCCGACTTCTCGGGCGGCTGGCGCATGCGGGTGGCGCTGGCGGCAGTCCTGTTCGCCCAGCCCGATCTGCTGCTGCTGGACGAGCCGACCAACTACCTCGACCTCGAAGGCGCGTTGTGGCTGGAAAGCTACCTTGCAAAATACCCGCACACGGTGGTGATCGTCAGCCACGACCGCGGCCTCTTGAACCGCGCCGTCGGGTCGATCCTGCATCTCGAGGACAGGAAACTCACGCTGTACCAGGGCAACTACGACACATTCGCCGAAACCCGCACAGCGCGTCTGGCTGTTGCCGCGGCAGAAGCCAAGAAGCAGGAAGCCCGCCGCGCCCATCTGCAGAGCTTCGTCGACCGCTTCCGCTACAAGGCGTCCAAGGCGGTGCAGGCCCAATCACGCCTCAAGATGATCGCCAAGATGAAGCCGATCACGACCCCGCAGGAGGCCGCCCTGCGCGCCTTCACTTTTCCCGAGCCGGAAGAGATGTCCCCGCCGATCATCCACATCGAGGGCGGCATCACCGGCTATGGCGACACCGAAATCCTGAAACGGCTGAACCTGCGGATTGATCAGGACGACCGTATCGCGCTGCTGGGCAAGAACGGTCAGGGCAAATCGACACTCTCGAAACTGCTGGCCGACCGGCTGCCGCTGATGGCGGGCAAGATGACCCGTTCCTCCAAGCTGCGGATCGGCTATTTTGCCCAGCACCAGGTGGATGAACTTTACGTCGATGAAACCCCGCTGGACCACCTGCGCCGCTTGCGCCCTGATGAAGCTCCGGCGAAATGGCGCGCGCGGCTGGCGGGTTTCGGTCTGGGCGCTGCGCAGGCGGAAACCGAGGTCGGGCGGCTGTCAGGCGGCCAGAAGGCGCGGCTCAGCCTGCTGATCGCCACCATCGACGCGCCGCATTTGCTGATCCTTGACGAGCCGACCAACCATCTCGACATCGAAAGCCGCGAGGCACTGGTGGAGGCGCTGACCACCTATTCCGGCGCGGTGATCCTTGTGAGCCACGACATGCATCTCCTAAGCCTTGTGGCGGACCGCCTGTGGCTGGTCAGGGACGGTACTGTGAAACCCTATGACGGCGATCTGGAAAGCTACCGCGCCTTGCTGCTGGCCCGGGAAAAACCCGCCGCCAAAGCCGAGGCAACTAAGCCCGTCAAGCCCAAGCAGGCCGCCCGCGACGTTCTGATCGCGCTCCGCGCTGAGGTCCGCAAATCAGAGGCAAGGGTAGAGAAGCTCAGCGAAATGCGCGAAAAGCTTGACGAAAAGCTGGCCGACCCTAGCCTGTATGAGCCGGGTAAGGCTGGTGACATCGAGGTCTGGCAGAAGAAACACGCTGAGTGTATCGAAGCGCTGGAGCGGGCCGAGGGCCTGTGGATGGACGCGCTGGAGAAACTGGAGCAGGCAGAGGCACAATGATCGACACTGCATTTCTGATCACATCCTTCGTGACGCTGTTTGTGATCGTCGACCCGATCGGCCTGACACCAGTCTTTATCGCCCTGACCCAAGGCATGTCCTCCTCCCGCCGCCGCTCCATCGCGCTGCGAGCGACAATTACGGCTGCGGTCCTGCTGGCGATCTTTGCCGGTTTTGGCGAAGCAGTGCTGGGCTTCATTGGCATCTCCATGCCCGCCTTCCGGGTGGCCGGCGGTGTCCTGCTGTTCCTGACCGCGCTCGACATGCTGTTCGAACGCCGCAACAAACGGCGTGAGGACCGCAGCGAAGAAGATGACTTTGACGACCCGTCCGTCTTTCCGCTGGCGATCCCGCTGATGGCAGGCCCCGGCTCCATCGCCACCGTCATCCTGCTGACAGGCCAGCAGCCCGGCTTTGCAGGTTTTGCCATGGTGATGGGCGTGGTGATTGCCGTGCTGGCGATCCTGCTGGTGATGTGCCTGTTCTCCGGCCTGTTCGAACGGATGCTGGGCAAGACCGGGATCACTGTTGTCACCCGGCTTCTGGGCATGCTGCTGGCAGCCCTGTCGGTGCAGTTCGTGCTGGACGGCCTGCGCGACTTCGGCTTCGCAGGCTAGTATAACGTCCCGGCCCGCCTACATAATAAACAGGAGGTGAGCGCATGGGCGAATATGAAATCGGGCGGTTTATCTATCTGATCATCCTGCTGGTCGCGGTCGGGTCGTGGGTCTTTGTCCAAAACCGGCAAAGCCTCGGCAAGACGATGCAGATGTTTGCCGTCTGGGGCTTCATCTTTCTTGGCGTCATCGCTTCATACGGCTTATGGGAAGACATCCGCCAAACTGTTCGACCGCAGCAAAGTGTCGCCATCGACGCAGGCCGGGTCGAGGTGCCGCGCGCACCGGACGGCCATTACTACCTGACACTGGACGTGAACGGCGCTCCCGTCGAATTCCTCGTCGACACTGGTGCCAGTCAGGTTGTGCTGAATGAACGTGACGCCCGAAGCGCTGGCATAGATACCACCAGCCTTGCCTACCTCGGCCGCGCGAGCACCGCCAATGGCGAGGTGCGCACGGCGTCCGTCTGGATTGATGAGATCTCGCTTGGCGGCATCACCGACAAAAACCTGCGTGTGTGGGTCAACCAGGGAGAGCTGGAACAATCCCTGCTGGGGATGGGCTACCTGCAGCGCTGGTCCAGCATCGAAATCCGCAACGGCGCGCTGGTCCTCACTCGTTAACCCCACAGCCGCCCGCCGCAGCTTGTGCTGTATTGAGACGGATCAATGTTCTGCACCCGATTGCCCCATAGATTGGAACAAAGCGAACCAATCAGAGAGGAGCAAGCCCCCGTGACCGAAGACGAACTGACGCAACTGCAGCAAAGCTACTGCAAGCTGAACGAGGCATCCGGCAAGTCTCCTGCCTATTTCTATCACTCGCTGTTCCATCATGCGCCTGAACTGCGCCAGCTGTTCCGTGAGGATCTGGAGGGCCAGGGCATGAAGTTCATGACCACGCTGGGCGTGATTATTGCCAGGCTGAATGATGAAAGCGCCGTGGCCCCGCAGTTTCAGCAGCTCGGCAAGACACATGCCTCACTTGGTGTTTTGACGGAACATTTTGCACCGATGGAAGAAGCGCTGGTCGACACCCTGCGCCATGCGCTCGGCAAGGAGATGACTCAGGAACTGGAGGCGCTGTGGCGCACCGCCTTCAAGGAAATTGCCGTCAAGATGATCGAGCGCGGCGGCATTCCGGGCCAGTGAACCGGGCGACCGGCCCGCACCATGGCCGCGGCGTTAGCTGTTGCCCTGCTCAGCCGTAATGAACCCTTTCACGGGATAAACCCGTCCGAACGCGCCCGGGTTGCTTTCCAGCCGGACCGCAGACCAATCGTTGTTTTCCGACACATCAATCACCGCCATACCCAGCGAGATCTTGTTGCGGTGCCAATTGGCGTGATTGACCCGGATCCTGCGGGCATCTTCCACCTTGGACACCACGGCAACGTGCCCCAGCGGGTTGGAGCGGGTGGCACTGAAGGCCATCACGGCACCGGGCTGCGGTTCGTTGCTGCGGCCGTACTGCCCCGTGGCCTGCGCCCACCAGGTCTTGGCATTTCCAAAAATCTCGATCCCGCTGGCATTGCGGGCAAAAGGCACGCACCAGACCCGGCGGCCTTTGGACTGCAGGTATTGAACTTCCTGAACTGCGTATTCCAGACGCGCGGCCTCGGCCGCTGCCCGGCTGACTGATCCGTTCTGGACATCACCGCAATTGGCGAGAAAAAGAAGGCTAGCGCCGGCAATAGGAAGCAGGCGCAGCCGCTTGACCGCATGTCCAAAGTTCATCTGTCCCCCCAGTGTCCTGGTTGTTTTCCCGGTTGTCCGGATTTTGTGCTGAGAGGGATAAAGGCCAAGTGACGAAAAATCGAGTAATTGTTGCCCTTGTGAAACAATTCAAACGGGTCATCGGCAAATTCTTGCCAACAGCAGGTGCCACAACCGGAAATCCGCCTATTTCTCGGCCTTCTTTTCCCAGCGGCCGCTTTCCTCAGACCAGTACTGTGCGGAACAGCCCGCTTCTGTCAGGCTTTTCCACTGGGTGCGGGCATGCTGCACGGCCTCCGGATCGGTGCCGTCAAACAGGATGCAGACCCGGCTCAGCGATTGCACTTCCTCGGCGCTGACGGCGGCGCCGTCCACCGCCATCACGCACTCAGGTCCGTTGGCAGCCTCCGGCCCTGCCGTCAGAAGGATGGGCTGCAACGCATCATGGGGGCCGCCTGCCAGACCATGCGCCAGGAAGCTTTCCTCCGGCCCCTGCCACAGGCGGTCATCCAGCCAGGCCATGCGCTCAGGGTCGCGCCCGCGCACCGCAATACGCCAGCCCGCCCCCCGCGCCTTATCCAGAAGGACCGGCAGGGTCTCCTCCAGCGGCCTGCGGGTCAGATGATAGAAATAGGCAGCCCCCATAGATGCTTATTCCACCTCGAACTTGTCCGCGACCAGCCGGTTCAGCGCCATCACACCCCAGCCGGTGGCGCCTTTGGGCGCATAGTCCGTGTCCTTGCTGACGGACGCCACGCCAGCGATATCCAGATGGATCCAAGGCATACCGTCCTTGATGAACCGCTGCAGGAACTGCGCCGCAGTGATGGAACCCGCCGGACGGCCGCCGACGTTCTTCATGTCGGCAATGCGGGATTTCAGCTGCTCGTCATAGGCCCTGCCCAACGGCATCCGCCAGGCGCCCTCGTCCTCAGACCTGGCAGCCTTCAGGAAGGCATTGCACAGGTCATCATCGTTAGAGAAGACACCGGCGTTTTCATGCCCCAGCCCGATGATGATTGCCCCGGTCAGGGTTGCCAGATCGATCACGCCTGCGGGCTTGAACCGCTCCTGCGCATACCAAAGGACATCGCACAGCACCAAGCGGCCCTCGGCGTCCGTATTGATGATTTCGACGGTGTCACCCTTCATGGATTTCACCACATCGCCGGGACGGGTGGCGTTGCCCGATGGCATGTTCTCCACCAGACCAACGAGGCCGACCACATTTGCCTTGGCTTTGCGCAATGCCAGCGCACGCATGGTGCCCGCCACGACGCCGGCACCGCCCATGTCCATGGTCATCTCTTCCATGCCTGCCGCGGGCTTCAGGGAGATACCCCCAGTATCGAACACCACCCCTTTGCCGACCAGCGCCAGCGGCGCGGCATCCTTGGCACCGCCCTTCCACTGCATCACCGCAACCTTGGAGGGGCTGTCGGACCCCTGCCCGACACTCAGCAGCGTGCGCATGCCCAGCTTTTCCAGATCTGCCTCTTCCAGGATCTCGACCTCCAGGCCAATGCCCTTCATTTCTTCGATGCGGCGGGCAAACTCCGTGGTGGTCAGGACATTCGCCGGCTCATTGACCAGATCACGTGTCATATGCACGCCCTCCGCCACTGCCAGCAGCGGTGCGCAGGCGGCCTCCAGCTCTGCTGGCGACTTAGCGGCGATAACAATCTCCCCTTCCGGCATGTCGTCCTTGGGAGACTTGTGATTTTCGAAAGTATAGTCCCGCAGCGCCATACCCAGTGTCAGATCGGCCGCCTTGTTCATGCTGCCTGCCATGACAGTCAGCCGCTTGCCCCCAGCCCCCTTCACCAGCTTGGCCCCCGCCTGGCGTGCCTCCACCGGCGTCAGCTTGCGCGGCAGCACCAGAACATCCAGCGCCTCCGCCTTCATGCCCGCGGGCCAGTTCAGCGAAATCACATCGCCTGGCTTGGCCTTTGTGAACCCCTCCGAGTCGATCAGCCTGGCGATAGCGCCCTTGGCCATCCGGTTGGCGCTGCGCGCGGCCTGATCCATACTGCCCTCGGGCGTCACCATGACCGCCACCCGGCCGGTCATTTCTGCCATCGCCTTGGGATCGTATTCGGCAAAACGGATCGGGGTGAGGCTGGTCATTCGTGCGCGCTCCTGCTGAAAATCATCTGGTTCTTGGCACCAGAGGTATCCTGCAGAGCGGCGGTTGGAAAGAGCCGGCAGCACTGGCCAACGCCTGCGGTCCGCCGCCGATTGCCACGCCGGGCGAGAATGCAGTTTTCCCCGCCAATCAAATCCACTAAGGTCCGCCAAAACAACAACGGCAAGATCTGGGGGGATCGGGTGTCACGCTACGACAGATATGTGCTGTCACAGTATCTGCTCTTCTTCGGCTTCTTTGCCCTGATTCTGGTGGCCGTGTTCTGGGTCAACCGGGCCGTAGTGCTGTTCGATACGCTGATCGGCAACGGGCAGTCCGCACTGGTGTTTCTGGAATTCACCGCGCTCACGCTGCCGAACCTGATCCGAATTGTGCTGCCGATTGCCGCCTTCGGCGCTGCGGTCTGGGTGACCAACCGGCTGAACAGCGAAAGCGAGCTGACCGTGCTGCGCGCCACCGGTACCAGCCCTTGGCAAATGGCCCGCCCTGCGCTGGTGTTCGGCATTATCACTGCCCTGATGATGTCGGCGCTGACGCACTACCTGCTGCCGGCCTCGATCAGCCAGTTGGAGTTGCGTGAAAGCGAAGTCTCGCGGAACATCACCGCCAAACTGCTCAGCGAAGGCGATTTTCTGCATCCCGCTGCAGGTGTCACGTTCTATATCCGGCAGATTGACCCGGACGGGACCCTCCAGGACGTGTTCCTGTCGGACCGCCGCGACCCGGAAGTGACCGTCACCTACACCGGGAACCGCGCCTTTCTCGTGCGGGACGGCGAAAGTGCGCATCTGATCATGGTAGAAGGCATGGCGCAGCGGCTCGAAAACAAGTCGCAACGTCTCTCGACCACATTCTTTTCCGATTTCTCTTATGACATCAGCTCCCTGGCCCGCCAGGCTGAGAACCCGGCCCGCAACATACGCGCTATTCCCAGCCTCGAGCTTATGAACAGCACTGCAGCCGTCACCCGAAGCGACGGTTACTCCGCTGGCGCCCAAGCCGAAGAGCTGCACCTGCGCTTTGCCCGGGCATTGATCTGCATTGCCGTAACGCTGATTGGCTTTTCCGCATTGATGCTGGGCACATTCTCACGCTTTGGCGTCTGGCGGCAGGCGATGCTGGCCTTCATCATTCTGATCTTTGTCGAAGGCCTGCGTGGCGTGGTCTCCGATCCCGTTCTCAAAAATCCCGACCTGTGGCCCCTGATCTACCTTCCCACCCTGCTGGGCCTGGCGGTAGCGCTGGTCTTCCTGGTCCTGTCTGCCCGCCCCAAACGGATCCGGGCAATGGCAGCGGAGACCACAGCATGAAACTGGATCTCTACTATGCGCGCCGTTTCACGCAATGGTTTCTGGCGATCGTAGCTGTGCTGATGACATTGGTGGTTCTGATCGATCTGAATGAGCAGATACGCCGGTTTGAATCAGTTGACCTCAGCCTGGCGCAGCTGATTGGGCTGACCCTGCTGAACATACCCGCAGCCCTCAGTGAGTTCCTGCCGCTGATCATGATCCTGTCAACCATCGTGCTGTTTGTTGGCCTTGCCCGCAGCAGTGAGCTGGTGGTGACCCGTGCCATCGGCCGGTCGGGCATAAGGGCACTGGCAGCCCCTGTACTGGTCGCAGCGGCAATCGGCGGCCTGGCCGTCACCATGCTCAATCCCATTGCGGCGGCCACGGCCAACCGTTACCAGGATCTGGCAGAAACCTATCAGAACGGCGGCCCCTCGGCCTTGTCGCTGAGCGGTGAAGGCCTGTGGCTGCGCCAAGGGGGCGCCCGCGGCCAATCAGTCATTCACGCCAAGGGGTACAGCGGCGATGCCGCTGACATCACCCTGATTGACGTTTCGATACATGCCTACACAAATGCAGGCGGCCCGGTGCGCCGCATAACCGCCGAAACGGCGCGGCTGGAAGGCAATCATTGGATTCTGACCAATGCAAAGGCCTGGCCGCTGACGGCAGGCATCAATCCCGAAACCGGCGCTGCCCGGCATGAGGAGCTGCGGCTGCCGACCACGCTGACCACAGACCGCATCCGCGGTACACTGGGCACCGCCAGCGGCATCTCGATTTATGACCTGCCTTCCACCATCCGCGAACTGTCAGCTGCCGGTTTCACCACCAAGCGTTACGAAGTCCGGCTGCAGGCAGAGCTGGCCCGCCCCCTGTTCCTGATCGCCATGGTGCTGGTCGGCGCATCCTTCACCATGCGGCACGCCCGCTTTGGCGGCACCGGCTTGGCCGTGCTGATGGCCGTGCTGCTGGGATTCGGACTTTATTTCATCCGCAATTTCGCGCAAATCCTTGGCGAGAATGGGCAAATCCCGGTGGCGCTGGCCGCTTGGGCGCCGCCTGCTGCCGCAATACTTTTGACTTTGGGACTGCTACTCCATGCCGAAGACGGGTAACCTGCGCCGGGCGCTGCTTCTTTCCGCCGTGCTGCCCTGGCTGGCGCTGTCTGCCTCTGCTCCTCAGGCGCAGACTGCCGCGCCCCCGGATCAGGCCCAGCCCGCAATGCTCGTTGCCGATCAGGTGTTCATCACCGCGGACCGGACACTTGTGGCAGAAGGCAATGTCGAAGCTTTTCAGGGCGATATACGCCTGCGCGCGCAGAAGATAACCTTTGATCAAGGCACAGGCACCCTGCTTGTCGAGGGCCCGATCCGTATCGACCAGAACGGTGACATCACCATTCTGGCCAACGCTGCGGAAATGGACAGCAGCCTGCGCAACGGACTGCTCAACGGCGCCCGCATGGTACTGCAGCAGCAGCTCCAGCTCGCGTCGCTGCAGATGACACGGGTCAGCGGCCGCTATACCCAGCTCTATAAGACCGCTGTGTCCTCGTGCCATGTCTGCGAAGACGGGCGCCCCCCGCTCTGGCAGATCCGCGCGGAGCGCGTCACCCATGATCAGCAGGAACGCCAGCTTTACTTTGAGAACGCGCAGCTGCGGGTCCTGGATGTGCCGGTTTTCTACTTCCCGGCGTTCCGTCTGCCGGATCCCTCGCTGGAGAGAACCAGCGGCTTTCTGATCCCCTCCGTGCGCTCAACATCGAACCTCGGCACCGGGGTCAAGGTTCCCTATTTCTTCACCCTTGGCCCGCACAAGGATCTGACGGTCGCGCCCTACGTCTCATCAAGCACCCGGACACTGGACCTGCGCTACCGGCAGGCCTTCCGGCGCGGCCGGATCGAGTTCAACGGAGCCTATACCCGCGACGATCTTTACCCGGGCCAGGACCGTGGATACATCTTCGGAAATGGCCGGTTCGAATTGCCGCGAAACTACCGCTTCACTTTTGATTTGCGGGCGGTTTCAGACGATGCCTATCTCGCGGATTACGGCCTGCCCGACACTGACCGCCTCCGCTCCAGGCTGGAGCTGTCGCGGATCCGCCGGGACAGCTTGCTCCGCACATCGCTGACCCACTACAAAACGCTCCGCTCCGACGAAGATCCTGACGAAATCCCCTCCGGTATTGCCGAAGCACTGTTTCAGAAACGCTATTTCCCCAGCCTTACGGGCGGCGAAGTCCGGCTGACGCTTCAGGGAAACGGACGTTACCGCCGCTCAACAAACCGGGGCGATGGACTGA
This sequence comes from Leisingera sp. S132, assembly GCF_025144465.1. Lineage (NCBI taxonomy): Bacteria > Pseudomonadati > Pseudomonadota > Alphaproteobacteria > Rhodobacterales > Roseobacteraceae > Leisingera > Leisingera sp. S132. The sequence continues at coordinate 1,429,943 of NZ_CP083553.1, read as the reverse complement.
GCGAAGACTCCGCTACCGGCCGGGACCTCGCAAGGCTGACTGCCGACCTGAGCTGGCTCCGCACTTGGAGGCTCGGCTACGGGATCCTGGCAGAGGCCGAGCTGGGCGCTGCAGCGGATGCCTCCAGAGCTTATGATGATGCTTTTTTCACCGATGAAGTCACCCGCCTGACGCCCCGCGGCTCAATGACTTTCCGCTTGCCGATGACCCGCCGTGAAGCCAATGGCGCCACCCAGTACTTGGAGCCGATCCTGCGGCTTGGCTGGCGCAACGAAGGCAGCGGTGATGTGGTCAGCGAGGAAAGCAGGTTCGTCGAATTTGACCAGGGCAACCTGCTGTCGCTGTCCCGTTTCCCCGCAACCGATGCCCGCGAGGACGGGTTTACACTGGTCTATGGAGCCAATTGGGCGCGCTACTCGCCTCAGGGCTGGCAGGCCTACGCAACAATTGGCCAGGTGCTGCGCAGCGAGGCGGACCCCCGGTTCACCAAAAGCTCGGGGCTTGGCGGCACTTCGTCGGATCTTCTGCTGGCCGGCCAGATCAAGTTCGGCGACGGGCTGGCGATCTCCACCCGCGGCCTGCTGAACGGTTCGCTGAACTTTTCCAAGGCCGAAGTCCGAGGCGAATGGCACACGGACCGTTCCAGCCTGTCCGGCACATATCTGTGGCTTGGCACGGATCCCGTCGAGGAACGGTCCGAGGAAAGCTCCGAAATCTGGGTCGATGGGCGCTACGACATCAACCCCAGCTGGTCTGCCAGCGCCCGGCTGCGCTACGATATTTCCGATGCCCGAGCCACCCGGGCAGGTCTGGGTCTGGCGTATCAGAACGAATGCGTAACGGTCGACCTTTCGGTCAACCGCCGCTATACCTCAACAACAAGTGTTGAGCCGACAACGGATTTCGGCTTTACCATCTCCCTCAGCGGTTTTTCCGTAAAGAGCGGCAACAAACAGTACAGGCGGTCATGCAGCAAGACGTGAATTCCCGGTTCCCGGCTCCCTTCCTTTCCCGTGCCCTCAAGTCCGCAGCCGCGCTGGCGCTGGCAGCAGGTCTCTCTCTGACCGCCCTGCCGGCCGGAGCACAGAATCTTTTTGCGCCTGCAATCACAGTCAATGACGAGGTGATCACCCGTTATGAGCTGGAGCAGCGTGCCCGCTTTCAGGCCGCGCTGAGGGTACCGGGCGACCCGCTGGAAACCGCACGCGAGGAGCTGATCAATGACCGGCTCAAGCTTCAAGTGCTCCAACAGGCCGGCATTGAACTGTCCGATGAGGATATTTCTGCCGGCATGGAAGAAATGGCAGGCCGCGCCAACCTGTCGCTGAACGAATTCCTGGCAGCCCTGCAGCAGCAGGGCGTCGCTCCGCAGACCTTGCGCGATTTCACCAGGGTCGGCCTGGGCTGGCGCGAATACACCCGCGCCCGTTTCCTGTCCCAGGCGCGCCCGACCCCGGAAGAAATTGACCGCGCCATGGGATCTGCAGGCACCGGCAGCGTCCAGGTGCTGCTGAGTGAGTTCATCGTGCCGATCAACGACCAGAATGCAGCCCAGGTCGAAGAGTTGATTGAGCAAGTATCCCGGCTCAAAGGCTACGACAGCTTTGCCGCCGCCGCGACCCAGTACTCCGCTGCCGCCAGCCGCAATGAGGGCGGCCGCCTGCCCTGGATGCCTCTGACCAAACTGCCGCCGCAGCTGCAGGAAATCGTGCTGGCGCTGAATCCCGGCGAAATTTCCGAACCGCTGCCGCTGCAAAACGCCGTGGCACTGTTCCAGATGCGCGGCGTGCGCGAGGTTGAAGGCGCGGCACCGCGTTACACCGCCATCGAATACGCCACCTACTTCGTCCCCGGCGGACGCACGCCTGAAGGACTGGCCGCAGTGCAGAAGGTTGTAAACAGCGTCGACACCTGCGAGGACTTCTACGGCCTCGCTCAAGGTCAGGACCCGTCGGTGCTGGACATCCAAAGCCTTCCGCCCGCGGACATTCCCCGCGACATCGCGCTGGAACTGGCCAAGCTCGACCCAAGTGAAACCTCCACAGCGCTGACACGCAACAACGGCCAGACTGCAGTGGTCCTGATGCTCTGCGGCCGCACTGCCGACCTCGGCGAGGGCGCCAACCGCGAAACCGTGGCCAATGCGCTTGTGGCGCAGCGGATGACATCGCTGACCGACAGCTTCCTGGAACAGCTGCGCGCCGACGCCCGGATCGACATCAAATGACCCGCTCCGGGCCCATTGCCCTCAGTTGCGGTGAACCCGCAGGCATCGGCCCGGAAATCGCCGTCAAGGCATGGGAGGCACTGAGGAACAGCTGCCCGTTCTTCTGGATTGGCGATCCGCGGCATCTGCCCCCAGGCACGCCGGTCAGCGAGATTTCATTCCCCGCTGAGGCCGCCGCAGCCTGTGCGGACCGCTTTCCGGTCCTGCCGATTGCCTTCGGCGGCAGCGCAGCCAAGGGCACGGCCGATCCGGCCAACGCTGCAGGCGTGATCCAATCCATTGAAACCGCCGTGAAACTGGTTCAGGCAGGCGAGGCCTCCGCCGTCTGCACAGCCCCCATTCACAAGAAGGCACTGATCGACGGTGCGGGCTTTGCCTATCCCGGCCATACAGAATTTCTCGCGGCACTGGCAGGCCGCAGCCGGGTGGTGATGATGCTGGCGAGCGACCAGTTGCGTGTGGTGCCTGCCACCATCCACATCGCCCTGTCAGACGTGCCCGCGGCGCTGACACCGGAAGGCTTGCGCGAAATCATAGAAATCACCGCTGCGGGCCTGCAAAGCCAGTTCGGCATTGCCGCACCGCGTATCGCGGTTGCAGGCCTCAACCCGCACGCAGGCGAAGGCGGCGCAATGGGCCGCGAAGAACTCGATTGGATCAATGCGCTGGTTGCGCAGATGCAGGCGGAAGGCCAGAATGTCACCGGCCCCCACCCTGCTGACACCCTGTTTCACGCCGCAGCCCGCGCCCGTTATGACGCGGCGGTCTGCATGTATCACGATCAGGCCCTGATCCCGATCAAGACGCTGGATTTCGACCGCGGCGTCAATGTTACCTTGGGCCTGCCTTTCATCCGCACCTCCCCCGATCACGGCACCGCCTTTGACATCGCGGGCACCGGACAGGCCAATCCCTCCAGCCTGATCGAGGCGCTGAAGCTGGCGCAGGCCATGGCCGCCAGCACTTGATTCTTCCTCTTGCCGGAAATATCCCCGCCGGAGGCATGAAACTTTTGGCGCGCGCCGCGTGCCCAGTCCCAAGGTCCAGATGACATGAGCGCTATCGACTCCCTTCCCCCCTTGCGCGAAGTGATCGCAACGCATCAGCTCTCGGCACGTAAGTCGCTGGGTCAGAACTTCCTTCTGGACCTCAACCTCACCGCCAAGATTGCGCGCCAGGCCGGCGACCTGACCGGCTGCGACGTTCTGGAAATCGGCCCAGGTCCCGGCGGCCTGACCCGCGGACTGCTGTCTGAGGGCGCCCGCCGGGTGCTGGCGGTTGAAAAAGACAGCCGCTGCCTGCCTGCACTGCAGGAGATCGCAGACGCCTACCCGGGACGGTTTGAAATGATCAACGGCGATGCGCTGGAGATCGACCCGCTGCAGCACCTCACACCGCCGATCCGCATCGCCGCCAACCTGCCCTACAACGTCGGCACCGAGCTTCTGGTGCGCTGGCTGACACCCAAGGAGTGGCCGCCGTTCTGGCAGAGCCTCACCCTGATGTTCCAGCGCGAGGTTGCCGACCGCATCGTGGCGCAGCCCGGCTCCAAGGCCTATGGCCGTCTGGCGATCCTGGCACAGTGGCGGGCGGATGCGCGTATCGTGCTATCGCTGCCGCCAGGTGCCTTCACCCCCCCGCCCAAGGTCTCCAGCGCCGTGGTGCATCTGGACGCCCTGCCAGAGCCGCGGTTCGAGGCCGATGCCGCCATCCTTTCCCGCGTCGTCGCCGCCGCCTTCAACCAGCGCCGGAAGATGCTGCGCGCGTCGCTCAAGGGCATTTCGCCTGATATCGAAGCGCATCTGACAGCCGCAGGCATCCCGCCCACCGAACGCGCCGAACAGGTAAGCCTGGAGGCCTTCTGTGCGCTTGCCCGCGAAGTTGCCAAAGCCTGACACTTTTTTTCCGCCCCTGACCCGGAGATCATATTTTTCTATGACACAGACCGTTGCACCCCGCCCGACGCTTCTGTCAGTGAACGTCAATGCTGTTGCCTACCTGCGCAACCGGCGCGAGGTGCCCTGGCCGGACCTGATCGACATCTCCCGTGCCATCCTGCAGGCCGGCGCCCATGGCATCACTGTGCACCCGCGCCCGGATGAGCGCCACATCCGGTTTTCCGACCTGCCGGCCCTGTCGCGGCTTATTGCCGAAGAATTCCCAGAGGCCGAATTCAATATCGAGGGCTACCCGACCCGCCACTTCATCGACCTGGTGCTGGAGAACAAGCCGCATCAGGTGACGCTGGTGCCGGACACGCCGGAGCAGTCCACGTCCGACCATGGCTGGGATTTTGCTGCCGATGGCGAGATGCTCCTGCCCATCGCTGAGGAGTTCAAGGCGGCCGGTATCCGGGTCTCCTATTTTGTGGACGCCAACCCTACTGATCCCGCACTGGCGCAACAGGCAGGTGCCGACAGGATAGAGTTTTACACTGGACCCTATGCTGACCAAACCGATCCTGCCTCTACCGCGCGTGAATTGGATCTGATCCGGGACACCGCGAACGAGGCCCGCGCCCTTGGCAGCCTGATGATGAATGCAGGACACGACCTGACCGTCGAAAATCTGCCCGGCTTGCGCCAGGCCATTCCCGATCTGGCCGAGGTCTCCATCGGCCACGGCCTGACAGCGGATGCCCTGATGCTGGGCTTCCCCGAAGCCGTGCGCCGCTATCTGAGGGTGCTGGGCCACGAAGTCTGATCACGCCCCCACCGGCATCCAAAAGAAAACCCCCGGGGCCATCAGCCCCGGGGGTTTTGCATAACTGGCAGCTGCTTATTCGGCAGCTTCCGCTGCGCCATCCTCAGCCTTAGGCTTCGGTTTGGCGCGCGGGCGGCCTGGTTTCTTCGGCGCCGGGGTTTCACCGTCCTCGCCTGCGGCTTCCGCGCCCTCGGCCTTAGCTGCGGGCTTGCGGGTGCGGGATTTGCGTGCCGGGGCTTTCTTCGGCGCAGCGTCATCGCCGCTCTCCGCCGGAGCGGCACTCTGGCTCTCCGGGGTCTCAACCAAACCGCTGTCCTGCCCGTTGCCATTGTCGCCGCGCGGGTCAATCACTTCAGGCTGCGGTGCGCTTGCCGGATCACTGTCAGCAGGTGCTGTGACCGCAGCCTCGCGTTCCTGACGCTCCAGCCGCTCCGCCCGCTCGCGGTCGCGCTCAGCCTGGCGCTCGCGGTTCTGGCGTTCCTGCTCCTCGCGGCGCGCTTCGATTTCGCGCTGCGCTTCGTTCAGCATCCGCAAGTAATGTTCCGCATGCTGCTGGAAGTTCTCTGCTGCAACACGATCATTGCCCAGCTGCGCGTCGCGGGCCAGCTGGTTGTACTTGTCAATGATCTGCTGCGGGGTTCCGCGCACCTTGCCTTCGGGACCGGAGCTGTCGAACACCCGGTTGACCACATTGGCGCCGTTCGGGCGATTCCGGTTCGACTTGGAGCGGGAACGTGATTTGGACGATCTCATATGCCTATCATAAGCCTTGAGTTAATGCGCCGTTGACCCTGTGCAGCGCGCCTCAGCGCCGGATCGTTAGCTTTTTTGGGCTTGATGCCGCGGGAATGCTTGAAAAGCGTTCACCTCTATACGGCTCATCTTGAGTAACCATGTTCCGAAGCCCCACACAAGGGGGCCAATTGGCTTTTCTGTGTTTTTTCACCCGAATCTGCAGATTTTCGCGTTAAAATCCGCGATTTGAGGGGGAATGCGCCCGTACCACCCTGTCCCGCCCGTCCAGATCCGGCAGCACCGCGATACCGTTGAAACCGGCGGATTCCAGCAGCACGCTCACCGCCCGGCCCTGCGTCGGACCGATTTCCAGCAGTATCCGCCCGCCTGGCGCCAGATGCGCCGCGGCCTGCGCCGCAATCTGCCTGTAGGCGCCCAGCCCGTCGCCGCCATCCGTCAGCGCAATGCCCGGCTCATGCCCGCGCACTTCAGCAGACAACCCGTCCATTTCGTCCAGCGCGATATAAGGCGGGTTCGACACGATCAGGTCGAACTGCCCCTCGACCTTTTCAAACCAGTCGGATTGCTGGATATCGGCGCGCGACTCTACCCTGTGCAGAACCGCGTTGGCGCTGGCCTGGAGACAGGCTGCCTCGCTGATGTCGACCCCCAGCCCGGTGGCCTCTTGCTGCTCTGCCAGCAAGGTTACCAGGATACAGCCGGAGCCAACCCCCAGGTCCAGCACCCGCACATAAGGCTCCGCCAATGCCGCCTCGATCAGGATTTCAGTCTCCGGCCGCGGATCCAGCACATTGCGAGAGACCTTGAAGCGGCGCCCGTAGAACTCCCGCTCGCCGATCAGATGCGACACCGGCACCCGGACCGCCCGCAGCGAAACCAGCTGTTCATAGCGTTCGGCAATTTCCGGCGCCAGTTCCTCCGGCGCGATAAGCGTCACCCGGCTGGCCTCGATCCGAGCTGCATGTGCCAGCAGCACCCGCGCATCCCGCGCCGGGTCCTGCACCCCGGCCGCCCGGAGCTTGGCTGTTGCGGCCGCCATTGCCTGTGCCGCGGTCTCTGCCATGCTCACCGCCCCATCTCGGCCAGAAGCCGCGCCTGATTGTCCGCGGTCAGCGCGTCGATGATCTCTTCCAGATCGCCGCCCATCACCTGGTCCAGCTTATAAAGCGTCAGGTTGATGCGGTGGTCAGTCATCCGGCCTTGCGGAAAGTTATAGGTGCGGATTCGTTCCGACCGGTCGCCCGAGCCCACCTGGCTGGCCCGGTCCGCCGAGCGTTCGCCGTCGATCCGCTGCCGTTCCAGGTCGTACAGCCGCGTTTTCAGCACCTGCATGGCGATCTCGCGGTTGCGGTGCTGGGACTTCTCCGACGAGGTCACGATCAGCCCGGTCGGCAGGTGAGTGATGCGCACAGCCGAGTCGGTGGTGTTCACATGCTGGCCGCCCGCGCCCGACGCCCGCATGGTGTCGATGCGGATGTCATTCGGGTCGATATGGATATCCACGTCCTCGGCCTCGGGCAGCACCGCAACGGTGGCCGCTGAGGTATGGATGCGCCCGCCGCTTTCCGTTGCAGGCACCCGCTGCACCCGGTGCACGCCGGATTCATATTTCAGCCGGGCAAAGACATTGTCACCCTTGATATGGGCCACCACTTCCTTGATGCCGCCCAGCTCGGTCACCTGCTCCTCGATGACGTCGAACTTCCAGCCCCGCCCTTCGGCATAACGCTGGTACATCCGCAACAGATCACCGGCAAAGAGCGCCGCCTCATCACCGCCGGTACCCGGGCGGATTTCCAGCATCGCCGGGCGGCTGTCGGCGGCATCCTTGGGCAGGAGGGCGAGCTGCAGCGTGTGTTCTGCTTCCGGGATCGCGGCCTTCAGCGCCGGGATCTCTTCAGCGGCCAGGTCCTTCATGTCCGGGTCCGCCAGCATCGCTTCCGCCTCTTCCAGATCGCTCAGGAGCTTGCGGTACGCAGTAACCTGCTCCGCCACCGGGCGCAGGTCAGAGTATTCCTTGGCCAGAGCGGCAATATCCCCGCCCCCCGCGCCATCCGCCATTGCGGCTTCAAGATACTGAAACCGCTGCAGGATCTGTTCCAGCCGTTCTTCGGGAACCATGGGTGCGCCTATTGTTGTTCATGTTTTGGCCAAATGACCCTCATGTGATATGCTAGACCCATGCGACATGCCAGAGCCCTTATTGCCACAATCCTCCTCACCCTGCCCGGCCTGGTGCTGGCGGATGTGAAGGGGCCAGGCGGCAAGACCATCGACTGCTACTGCACCGACAAATCCGGCTCCCGGGTCGAACTGGGTGAGCTGCGCTGCCTGCAAGTGGACGGCCGCATGTTCATGGCGCAATGCCAGATGTCCCTGAACGTGCCGATGTGGCGCGAGGTGCAAAGCAGCTGCCTGTCGGCGTCGCTGGGAGAGATGCCCGGTTCTTCAGCAGTTCCACCAGAGCTTCCGAAGATCTAAGTCGCAGCCGCTAAGGCGCAATTTCTGCTGCACAGTGAAAGCTCTTTTGCCGCGAGCATCTGCGCGGGCATTTTCTCCCTAACAAGGTCTGCAACCGCGCTTGGAACAGTAAGGCTTCCTATGTCGGGTTTGAGGGGCGAATACCAGTATCCGCGCCGTTGCTTTGCCCGCGCCGCACTTCACCCCCAATAGACACCAGCCCGATCAATCCACAAAAGGAGTGGAACCGTCCCACCCTGAACTATTGCCTGCCGGCGTCACCACCGGCGCGGCTGGGGTGGTCGGGGCGGTCACGACATAGTTCTGACCTGCGTCTTCAGCGACCACGCCATATTCTCCGGAAGCACAAGCGCCCGAAAAAATCTTGTATTCAGGGGCATTGGGCAACACTCTGACATTGAAGCCTGTAACAGGACCGCCGCCGCATATCTGACCGGCGGCATAGGTGTTGATATCCTGTACCGTCCAGCCTGAACCCGCACTACCGCTGAAACGGCCATTCCCGTCGTTGTCGAATTGCAGCTCATTGCTGGCAGGCACTCCACCGCAGGCAGCAAACAGCGCGCAACAAGCAAGCGACAGCACAGGCTTCGTGTATCCATGGGTCATGAAATGCTCTCCATTTTATAGTCCGCACTGATTGCTCAGCGCCTAAAAAACTTTTTTGAACAAGGCTCTGCAAACCACAATCAACAATCGCAGAACCGGGTCAAGGGTGGCGCAGCCACCGCGCGCGGGCGCGGCTTGCCCTTGATGCGGCATGACTTAACACAATCGACAACGCGACTTCAGAGACACCCCTGCCCCAGAAGTGCTTCTCAGCAAACCAATGGCTCATCGGCTGCCAGCCGGTGAGCCTGCGCCGCGCGGCAGCGCGGCGCCCGGCCCAACTGTGAGGCGCTTTTTCGAAAAGCCCGCAAACAGGCGGGAGCCCAGCATTACTCGCCAGCGGTAGCGGCCTGCGGCGCATCCTCCATCTCGGCGAGCCAGGTGTTGATCCGCTCCCGGTTGGCACCCAGATCGGACCGCCCGAACCGCAGGCGGGCATAAACCTTCAGCAGATCGCCGTCCTGCGCTGCGGTGGTATAGTCGGGAAAGCCCAGCACCTGGGTGCGGGTGATATAGGTCACCATGCCGTCGTCCGGGCCGCCCGCCAGCACGCTAGTGCGCGGCGCATGGCTGGCGATGCGGTGGAACCGCTCCAGCCCGTCCGGCCCGGTCCGGATCACCCGGAACACGCCGCCGCGGAACTCCTTGTCCTCGCTCAGCTCCGGCTGGGTGTTCCAGTCCAGCGGGTCGCTCGGCGCCAGCCGGATGAATCCCAGCCCGGCAACTATCGCGGCCAGCAGCAGCCAGCCCAGCAGCATCAGCCGCCTCAACGCGGTTTCAAGGTCACCCCTTGCCTCCTCCTCACACGCGGTCCTCCCCCGGCCTTCTGTGTGAGGCCGGACCGCTTATCTCGTTGCCACGCCCGGCAGCACGCACAACAGCTCATAGAGCAGGTTGGCGCCCACCAGGGCAGTGTTGCCCGAGGGGTCATAAGGCGGCGACACCTCCACAAGGTCGCAGCCCACGATGTTGACCCCCTTCAGGGACCGGATCAGCTCCAGCGCCTGCGGCGTTGTCAGCCCGCCGATTTCCGGCGTGCCGGTGCCCGGCGCATAGGCCGGGTCAAGACTATCGATATCATAGGAGACATAGACCGGCCTATTGCCGATATCGCGGCGAATTTCCGCACCCATCTGGTGCAGCGATCGGTTCCACAGCTCCTGCGCCGGGAAGTGCTGGAACCCCCAGCCCTGCGCCTCGGAGAAATCGGTGGCGGCATAACCGGTGCCGCGGATGCCGATCTGATAGGTCTTGTCCGGGACGATCAGCCCTTCCTCATAGGCGCGGCGGAACACGGTGCCGTGGGTTTCGCGCTCGCCGAACATCTCGTCGTTCACATCCGCATGGGCATCCACATGCACCAGCGCGACGGGGCCGTATTTCTTGGCAATGGCGCGCAGGATCGGCAGGGTGATGGAATGATCTCCACCCATCGCCACCGGGACCACCCCGCCGGACAGGATCGCATCATAGCTGTCTTCGATTATCCGCAGCGATTCCGGCAGCGAAAACGTGTTGATCGCCAGATCGCCAATGTCGGCAATGTTCAGACTGTCAAAGGGCGCCGCGCCCGTCGCCATGTTGTAGGGCCGCAGCATCGCGCTTTCCGAGCGGATCTGCTTGGGCCCGAACCGCGTGCCTGACCGCCAGGAGGTGCCAATATCCATCGGAACTCCCAGCACAGCCACATCCAAACCGCCCAGCGAAGTCGCCTGCGGCAGCCGCATAAAGGTGTTCGGCCCGGAAAACCGCGCCAGGTCATTGCCGCTGATCGGCTGATTGAAGTCAGTCATTGTCTCTCATGTTCCAGCCAAGAAGGCAGATAATTTCCGTCGCTGCGTGTGCTCCGGCAATAGCAGTTGCACCGGTTGTGTCAAAGGGCGGAGAGACCTCCACCACGTCGCCGCCCTTGATATTGATGCCGGCAATCTCCCGCAGGATGCGCGAGGCCTGGGCCGAACTCAGCCCGCCCCAGACCGGCGTGCCGGTGCCGGGCGCAAAGGCCGGGTCAAGACAGTCGATATCAAAGGTCAGATAAACCGGCCGGTCCCCGAGGATGTCCTTGATCCGCTGCGCGGTTTCCACCGGTCCGATCTCGTGAACGGTGGGCGCGTCGATGATATTGACCCCCAGCGTGTCGTCATTGGTGGTGCGGATCCCCACCTGCACGGACGTGGCCGGATCGACGATCCCTGTCTTCACCGCCTTGTAGAACATGGTGCCGTGGTCCACCCGGTCCATGTTGTCATCCGCCCAAGTGTCCGTATGGGCATCGAACTGCAGAAGCGAAATCGAGCCGTATTTCTCCGCATAGGCTTTCAGGATCGGAAAGCTGATGTAGTGATCCCCGCCCAGCACGACGGAGGCCGCATCCGCCGCCAGAATGCCGCGGATATGCTCTGTCAGCGCTGCGGGAAACTCGGGCACATTGGCATGATCAAAGGCCAGGTCGCCGTAATCTGCAATCGCCAGGGTGCTGAGCGGTTTGTACGGCCAGCCGTAGGGCTCATCCGGCGCCTGCATGGACGATGCCTCCCGGATGGCCCGCGGCCCCAGCCGGGTGCCGGAACGGTTGGTGACGGCCTGGTCAAACGGCACGCCAGTCACCGCGATGTCCACGCCCGTCAGGTCCTTGGTGTATTTCCGGCGCAAAAAGGATGTCGCTCCGCCAAAGGTGATTTCCGGGCTCAGCCCCTTCAAATCCTCACGGGTGAAGGCGTGATCGACGATGCGTTTTGCGTCTTCCAATGCCATGGCGGAGTGTCCCGGTTCTTATCCTGACCTTTTGATCAAATACAGGACCAGCAGGTCATTGTCATCACTCAGCGCCACTAGCCGTTCAGCGGTTGCGCACGCTCCACCAGCCGGGCAAAGAAGGACGCCCCCACCGGCGCAATCGCGTCGTTGAAGTCATACTTCGGATGATGCAGCCCGGCGCTGTCGCCCTGCCCCAGGAAGAGGTAAGAGCCGGGCCGTGCCTGCAGCATATAGGCGAAATCCTCTGCCCCCATCTCGCGTCCGCCGTCAGCCTCTACATTGGCATCGCCGGAAATCTCCTTGGCGACTTCCACCGCAAAGGTGGTCTTTTCGGCATCGTTGAACGTGGCCGGATAGCCGATCTCATAATCCAGTTCCGCCTCAACGCCGTAACTCGCCGCCTGACCGGCAACGATCTCCTTCATCCGGCGCATCACCATCTTCTGCACGTCGGGGTTAAACGTGCGCACGGTACCGTTGATATAGGCGGTATCGGGAATCACGTTGTCGACGGTACCGGTGTGGATCTGGGTGACCGAAACCACCAGATCCTCCAGCGTGTGATGGTTGCGGCTGACGATGGTCTGGATCGCCTGCGCCATGCCGCAGGCCGCCATCACCGGGTCGCGGGTTTCATGCGGCATTGCGCCATGGCCGCCCTTGCCCTGTATATGGATATGGAAAGTATCCACCGCGGCCATCAGTGCGCCCGGTGTTGTCAGAAAATGACCCTCCGGCAGGCCGGGCGCATTGTGCAGCGCATAGACCTCGCCAATGCCGAAACGCTCCATGATACCCTCTTCGACCATGATGCGTGCGCCGCCGATCGCTTCCTCCGCGGGCTGGAAGATCAGCGCAACGTGTCCCTTGAAGTTGCGCGTCTCTGCCAGGTATTTCGCCGCGCCCAGCAGCATAGCGGTATGGCCGTCGTGGCCGCAGGCATGCATGTTGCCCGCATGGCCAGAGGCATACTCCGCCCCTGTCTCCTCAGGGATCGGCAGCGCATCCATATCCGCCCGCAGGCCAATGGTCGGGCCATCCCCCTGCCCGTTGATGATCGCCACCATACCGGTCTGCGCGATGCCCTCGTGCAGCTCATCCACGCCGAAATCCCGCAGCCGCTCTGCCACAAATGCAGCGGTCTTGGGCAGGTCCAGCGCCAGTTCCGGGATCTGGTGCAGATGCCGCCGCCAGGCCTTCATCTCTTCGGCATAGTCGGCAATACGGTTCACAACGGGCATCGGGGTGGACTCCTGCTCCAGACTCGGGATGATGCATCTGACACCGGAAAAAGAGCAGCCGCAATGCAAGAAACAGACCTGATCCACGACCCCTCCGCAGGCATCGAGCGCTTGCTGGAAATTATGGCGCGCCTGCGCGACCCGCAAACCGGCTGCCCATGGGATATCGAACAGGATTTTGCCACCATCGCCCCCTATACCATTGAAGAGGCGTATGAAGTTGCCGACGCCATCGAACGCGAGGCCTGGGATGAGCTGAAGGGCGAACTGGGCGACCTGCTGTTCCAATCCGTCTTCCACGCCCAGATGGCTGAGGAGGCTGGCCACTTCACCTTTCAGGACGTCGTCCGGACCATGTCGGACAAGATGGTCTTCCGCCACCCGCATGTTTTCGGGGACGAAAGCCGCGAGAAATCCGCTGAACAGCAGACCCAGGATTGGGAGGCAATCAAGGCCGCAGAACGCGCCGGAAAGGAACAGAAGGGTACGCTGGACGGTGTGGCGGTTGGCCTGCCGGCGCTCCTGCGCGCCTACAAGCTGCAGAAACGCGCGGCCCGGGTTGGCTTTGACTGGCCGTCGGCTGACAATGTTATTGCCAAGATCACCGAAGAATGTGCCGAACTGGTCGAGGCCCGCGACAGCCTGTCCCACGCGGAAGTCGAAGAGGAGTTCGGCGACCTCTTGTTTGTGATGGCCAACCTGGGCCGCCACCTGGGAGTTGAACCAGAGGCCGCCCTGCGGGCCGCCAACGCCAAGTTCACCCGCCGCTTCGAAGGCGTCGAGGCCAAGCTCGCCGCCCGCGGCAAACGCCCCGAGGACAGCGACCTGGCCGAAATGGACGCGCTCTGGGACGCGGTAAAGGCCGACGAGCGCGCCTGAGCGCGTCCCGTCTCTTTTTCTTTGCCTTAAAAATTCAAACCCCGGCGGCGCTGCCGCCTGGCAGCCGAAGGCTTCAGGCCAAGCCGGCTTTCTTCAGATTCGCCATGATGGTCTTGAAGTCCTCGATGATCTTTTCCTTCTTCATCAGGTCCTTCCACAGCTTCTCCGCGGTCTTTTTGTCGCCGACCGCGATATTGACCATCACATCCTTCAGCTTCTTGGCGTCGGTGATACCCAGCAGCTTGGCAGCCTTCTTGGGGTCTCCCATTTTATTTTCGGCCACGTATTTCTTGTATTCGTCGCCGCCGGTAAAGCCCATCACATCCTTGTTCAGCATCAGGATGACTTCTTTCTTGCCGGTCTCGATGATCTTCTTCCAGTCACCGTTCTTGAAATCGCCCTTGTCGGCCAGCGCCTTGGCCGCCAGATGAGTTTTGGAAGTGATATTGACCGGCTCCTTGCCTTTCTTTTGGTCCATGTAGCGGGTCCAGAGCGATTCCGGATTGCCCTTGTTCTGGGTGAACATGAACTCATTCAGGCAATACCGCCGCTTGCAGTAATCCATGTAGGCGGCGGTCATCTTTTTGTCTTTCAGGATATCGCCAACAACCTTGGGTTCGTTCGGCATCTCTTGTCTTCCCCAATTAATCAAAGTGTTTCCGGCCAAACCTTGCCGTACCAATAAGGCCCTCAATCGGGCTGAAAAATCACGCCCAGCGTCAGCGGGCCATCCCGCCCGTGACGCAGCGTCAGGAAACTATAGAAAGCAAACGCGGGAGCGGCAAACTTCCGTCGCAGAAAATCTCCGGAAATTTGCAAAGGTTCGCGCCCTGCCGGTTCAAACCTGGAACGGCAGCGCGTAGTCTCGCTATTCACGACCAGCGGAGACCGCCATGAGCGCCAGAAAAATCATCATCGATACCGACCCCGGCCAGGACGATGCCGTCGCCATCCTGCTGGCACTGGCCAGCCCGGAAGATCTTGACCTTCTTGGTATCACCTGCGTGGCGGGCAATGTCCCTCTGGAACTGACCAGCAAAAACGCCCGCATTGTCTGCGAGGCCGCCGCCCGCCCGGATGTGCCCGTATTTGCAGGCAGTGCAGCGCCGCTTGCCCGTCCGCTGATCACCGCCGAACATGTGCACGGGCAGACCGGCCTCGACGGCCCGGACCTGTGGGAACCCGCGATGCCACTGGCCGAAGGTCATGGCGTTGATTTCATCATCGAAACTCTGCGCAGCCATGAGTCTGGCACTGTCACTCTCTGCACGCTGGGTCCGCTCACCAATATCGCCGCGGCGTTTACCACCGCCCCGGACATCATCCCCCGGGTCCAGGAAATCGTGATGATGGGCGGCGCCTATTTCGAGGTCGGCAACATCACCCCGGCAGCAGAATTCAACATTTATGTCGATCCGGAAGCGGCTGAAACCGTGTTCAAATCCGGCGTGCCGGTCACCGTGATGCCGCTGGATGTGACGCATAAGGTGCTGGCCACCAAGCCGCGCGTCGAAGCAATCCGCGCCCTTGGAACCCGCGTCGGCCATTTCACCGCAGAGATGCTGGAATTCTTCGAACGCTTCGATGTGGAGAAATACGGCTCAGAGGGCGGCCCCTTGCACGACCCCTGCGTCATCGCCTGGCTGTTGCAGCCTGACCTGTTCTCCGGCCGCCATGTGAACGTGGAAATTGAAACATCTTCCGACCTCACCCTCGGCATGACCGTCGCCGACTGGTGGGGCGTCACGGACCGCACGCCCAATGCCCTGTTCATCAGCGATGCAGACGCGGACGGCTTCTTCACCCTTCTGACAGAAAGGCTCGCCCGCCTATGAGCGCCGCCCTGCATCTCGCCAAACCCGAACACCTGGACACTGTTCTGGCCCTGGTTGCCGCCTTCCATGCCGAATCCGGACTGGACAGCAGCGACGAGCACCGCCGCGCCGGCATTGAGCCTTTGCTGAATGGCCACCCATACGGCGCCGTCTACCTGATCGGCCCCACCCGCGCCCCGATCGGCTACATCGTGATCACCTTCGGCTGGTCAGTGGAATTCGGCGGCATGGACGGGTTTGTCGATGAACTCTACATCCGCCCCGCCGTGCGCGGCCGCGGCATCGCCACCGAAGTGCTGACCGAACTGCCGAAATCGCTTGCCACGGCCGGCATGCGCGCCCTGCACCTGGAGGTCGACCGGGAAAACGAAACGGCCCAGCGGCTCTACCTGCGCACCCGCTTCCAGCCGCGCAAGAACTACATCCTGATGTCCAAGCAGCTCTGACACGCCGGGCCTGCAGACAGTTTGACGTACAGAATACGGCCCGGAAACCCACCGGCTTCCAGGCCTGAGATCGAACTGAAATCCAGCACTTCGCGGCGGGCCCGTCCACCCTTCCCCGGCAAAAGCCCGCCGCTGTGCGCCCCCTCCGGCAGAATTGCGCTGCTGCTCTCACTGCGCGCTTTTATGAGGAACCATCCTGCTGAGGCCGGCGTTATAGTCCCGTCTGCGGCCCGCAATTTGGCCGCCCTGGACCTGAAAATGGAGAATTCAAATGACTTTCCGCTGGATCCCTGCTCTCGCAAGTTCCGCTGTACTGGGCCTTGGCGCCTGTACCAACCTGACGCCGGAACAGCGCACCGTTGCCGGTGTGGCAGGCGGCGCCGCAGCTGGCCTGATCGCCGCTGACGCGCTCAAGGCTGATGACGACTGGCGCCTGATTGCGGCGCTTGGCGGCGCTGCTGCCGGCACTCTGGTTGCGCAGAACAACCAGTCAAACCAGTGTGCCTATTCCCGCGGCGACGGCACCTATTACACCGCAGCCTGCTAAGGTATTTTGATCTGGCGCCCTCCCCCCGGCCAGGGCGCCAGATCTTTGGCTGCAACCCGCACACAGGCCGCAGCCCTGGTATCAGCGTATTTCCCCGCCAAGGTTCAGCCGCTGGACCGGATCATCCGGTGACGCGGCCTGACCGCTGAACGGGTACATCCCCGGTCCGCTGCACCCCAATAGGGTCGAAAGAACTGCACAGATTGCCACTGTGCGCAACATCCGCATCTGCATCTGCATGGCCTGTTCCCCTTTCCCGCAGCACCTTTGCACCGCGTAAGAACACGCTAACATGACGCCAGCGTGAGCGTCTGTGATCCGGGCCACATATGCCGTTTCCGGCAGGTATGCCGTCAGATAAACCTGTAGTCCCGGAAACTTGCCGCCTCGCCCAGCTTCACGCCGTCCGGACCCAGCAGCGGCCAGATCACGGCCCCGCGGATCTCGAACCGCCGCCCCGAGGCGCTGATCCTGACGCCTGCGTAGTCCTCAATGAACCCCTTGGCCCGCATCTCGGCAAACATCGCATCCCGCTGCTCCCGGTGCGCAGGCTCTGCCGTCAGCCGTGACGGCATCGACGTCAGCTGCTCCCAGCCCATACCCCACAACACCTGCGCCGCCAGATTGCCATAGGTCAGCACCGGATCGGCGGCTGTATTGTGCGAGAGTACCGGAAACGGCGCGTGATAGAGCGCTTCGGCATCTGCGCTTTCCAGCAGCTTCCGGCCTGTTACCTTTGCAAATGAGGACAGCAGCAGCTCCGCATGTTGGGCTTGATAACTGTTCTGCGGTCCAGGCACCTGCATCTTTGCCTCTTAAGAAATTTTGCGAGGGAGCAATAGACCGCGCTTGCCACTTCTTCCAGCCGCCATACGTGCAAACGGATCGGCAAACAGTAAAAAAGCCCCGCCACTCAGGCGGAGCTTTCCCGCGGGGACTCCCCGCAGTTTCTTCTGGCCTCGGGCCTTACTTCAGGATCGAACGGCCTGCGTATTCTGCCACTTCACCCAGCGCTTCCTCGATACGGATCAGCTGGTTGTATTTCGCAAGCCGGTCAGAGCGCGCCAGCGAGCCGGTCTTGATCTGGCCGCAGTTGGTGGCAACCGCCAGGTCGGCGATGGTAGCGTCCTCGGTCTCGCCCGAGCGGTGCGACATCACGTTGGTGTAACGCGCGCGGTGCGCCATATCGACCGCCTTCAGGGTCTCGGTCAGGGAGCCGATCTGGTTCACCTTCACCAGCATCGAGTTCGCAACACCGCGCTCGATGCCCTCTGCCAGACGCGCCGGGTTGGTCACGAACAGATCGTCGCCCACCAGCTGCACGGAATTGCCGATCTTGTCGGTCAGCAGCTTCCAGCCGTCCCAGTCGTCCTCGGACATGCCGTCTTCGATGGAGATGATCGGGTAGTCATTGACCAGCGCCGCCAGATAGTCGGCGTTTTCTTCGCTGGACAGCGACTTGCCCTCGCCTGCCAGCACATATTTGCCGTCCTTGTAGTATTCGGTCGCCGCGCAATCCAGCGCCAGGTAGATCTCCTCGCCCGGCTTGTAGCCTGCTTTCTCGATCGACTTCAGGATGAAGTCCAGCGCCTCGCGGGAGGAGCCGATGTTGGGGGCAAAGCCGCCCTCGTCGCCGATCCCGGTCGACAGGCCAGCGGCCGACAGCTCTTTCTTCAGGGTATGGAACACTTCGGAGCCCATGCGCACGGCTTCGCGGATGTTGTCCGCAGCCACCGGCATGATCATGAATTCCTGGATGTCGATCGGGTTGTCGGCATGCTCGCCGCCGTTGATGATGTTCATCATCGGCACCGGCAGGACGCGGGCCGAGGTGCCGCCGATATAGCGGTAGAGCGGCTGGGTGGTGAAATCCGCCGCAGCCTTGGCCACCGCCATGGAGACGCCCAGAATGGCGTTGGCGCCCAGGCGGCCCTTGTTCTCGGTGCCGTCCAGCTCGATCATCGCCTGATCGACCGCGACCTGTTCGGTGGCGTCAAAGCCGACCAGCTCCTCGGCAATCTCGCCGTTCACCGCGGCAACCGCTTCCAGCACACCTTTGCCCAGGTAACGGGACGTGTCGCCGTCGCGCTTTTCCACCGCCTCATAGGCGCCAGTCGAAGCGCCCGAGGGCACGGCAGCACGGCCCATGGTGCCGTCTTCCAGGATCACGTCGACCTCAACCGTCGGGTTGCCCCGGCTGTCGAGGATCTCACGGGCGTGAATGTCGATAATGGTGCTCATCTGTCCATCCTTGGTTTGGCCTGAAAGCGGCGCGTTTTGCTGCCAGCGTCATACCAGCCGCTGCAGGAAAGTAAACCGGGATCGTTATCGCTAACACGCATAAAAGCGGCAGGTTAGGGCTAACAAGGCGCTGTTTGCGCCAACAGGGCAGAGGAATTTTGCCAGCCGGGACGTCAGGCCGCAGCTGCCGCCGCGCGGCGGGCGCGCCGCGCCAGCCGCTGCTCGCGCACAAAGGTGTAAAGCCCCGATCCGATGATCAGCGCAGCCCCGGTCATGGTCAGCGCATCGGGCCGCTCGCCGAAGACCAGCACACCCGCAAGGATCGAGAACAGCAGACGGGTATAGCGGAACGGTGTCACTGCCGAGGCATCCCCCACCCGCATCGCCGTGACGATGCCGTAATAGCCCAGAACGCCGAACAGCACCCCGCCTGCCATCATCAGGTATTCGTTCTGCTCCATCACCTGCGCCTCACCAGGCGTGAAGGCCAAGAGCAGCAGGCCCGCCGGAATAACCGCCAGAAACGCCTGGAAACTGACAACAGTGGATGGCACCGCGCTGTCCATTACCCGGGTCATCAGATCCCGCGTGGCAACCCCCAGCACCGCAATCACCACCAGCAATGCCGCGGGCTCAAAACTGTCCAGCCCCGGCCGGATGATCAGCAGCACCCCGGCAAAGCCCACACAGATCGCCAGCCAGCGCCGCCAGCCGACCTGCTCGCCCAGAAACAGTGCAGCCCCCATGGTGATCACCAGCGGCGTCGCCTGAAACACCGCAGCCACAACGGAAATGTCGACCAGCGCCAGCGCCGAGGCAAAGCCCATGGCCGACACCGCCTCTGTCCCTGCCCGCAGCACGGGGCGCAGCCGCCAGGACCGCGGCGCAAACAGGTTGTGCCCCTGCATCTTGGCCATCAGTGCAAAGACCAGCCCGCTGCCAAGACCAAGGCAGATCAGGATCTGGCCGACGGGCAAGGTGCCGGACAGCTGCTTGATGAACATGTCTTCAAGCGTGAAGAACGCCATTGAAGCGATGACCAGAAGAATGCCGTGCAGGTTGTTCATATTCGCGCGTCCCGTACTACAGTCCGGCAGCACGCCGGGCCATCCGGGCAAAAAACATCAGTGCCCCGGTGCGGGCAACTCCGTTTCCGACCCCCTGCCATGACAAGTCGTTACGGTGACCATCAAGACTTCTGATATATGTTAAGGAATGGCGGCTCCCGGTTACAGCCGCGGCATCCCGGCAGTGCCCCGGGTTTTCGCCGCACCACACCGCATTTTGCGCCGCTTTCCGTTTCCATATCCAGCAGGAGACACCCAGATGCCAGACTTCGATCCGCTGAATGCACTGATCAAAACCGCCAAGGACGCCGAGAAGGCGATCGACGAGTTGGGCAAGTCCGCCGTGGATGAAATCAGGGCAGCCATGCATGATGCCAACAAGGCGGAAAACAAGAACTATCCCATCGCCTATGAGCACATGAAACGCTCAATTGATGGCAAGGGCAACATCAGCCACGGGGTGAAATCAAAAATCTCGCTTGCCATCCTGAACAGCGCGGAACTGCGCAAGATCGCTGCCAAGCACAAGAAGCCGGTCAAGCTGAAGAACGCGACGATCTTCTTCGTCAAGAACCGCGACCTGGCCAGAACCCTGTACCAGGCGGCCCTCTCCGGCAATCTGACCCCCAAAGGCAAGACGTTCGAATTCGACGGAACAGTGAACGATGTCTATGACTTCCGCTGGGACTGGGTCCCCTAGAAGAAAACAGTCAGAGGGTTCAAGCTGCGCTATGCAGGCAATGCCGCCTATCTGGCGCAGCAAATGAAACTGATGAAGTCTTACAAAATTACGGTTCAGATCAAAGGCGAAGCCAAGATGTAGCCTGACCAGTTCTGCGCCAGCTTCAGGCCTTCTTGGCCGGCACCCCGTACAGCTCCAGCTTATGACCGCGCAGCTCATACCCCAGCTTGCGGGCGATCCGCTCCTGCAACTCCTCGATCTCCGGGTCGCAGAACTCGATCACCTCGCCGGTGTTCATGTCGATCAGGTGGTCATGATGCTCGCGCTCGGCATCCTCATACCGCGCCCGCCCGTCGCCGAACTCCAGCCGCTCCAGAATTCCCGCTTCCTCAAACAGCTTCACCGTGCGGTACACGGTGGCAATCGAAATCCCTGCATCCATCGCGCTGGCGCGGGCATAGAGCTCCTCGACATCCGGATGATCATCGCTGTCCTGCAGCACCTGGGCGATCACCCGGCGCTGGCCGGTCATGCGCAGCCCCTTGGCCTCGCAGCGGGCGATAATCGTCTTTTGCATCTCTTCCTCGCGGTTTTCTGGCCTTCCTCTTTAACGGAAGCGATCTGCGGCGAAAACAGGCTTTTCACCCGTATCAAAGGTTGACAAACAGCTTATCCACAGCCATTTGGCGCACAGGCATCCCTCCCTGCCGCGTGAGCAGAGGCCATGAGACCGGACGCGCAGCCTGCGCACAACCAATGATCCGGGGTCTAGTGATATGCCGCCATTCCCAAGATCACGCGTGGGGATTGCAGAGGCCAGCGGCCTGGCATCCGGCCAGCGTGCGTCTGAGGCTCCTGCCCCACCCCATCCGCGGCTCTGATCCGCGGCACCGGCCTGTGCATATTGCCTGGCCGCACAAGGATATGAATGTGACTGAATTTTCGACCATGGGGCTGCCCGAAAAGCTCCTGAACCGCCTCAAGGACATGGGTCTCAATGACCCCACCCCGATCCAGGCCCGCGCCATCCCCCATGCCCTCAACGGCAAGGACGTGCTGGGCCTGGCACAGACCGGCACCGGCAAGACCGCAGCCTTTGGCGTCCCGCTGGTGGCCCGCATGCTGGAATACGGCCGCAAGCCCGCCGCGATGACCGTGCGCGGCCTGGTGCTGGCGCCCACCCGCGAACTGGCCAACCAGATCGCCGACACCCTGAAGGGCCTGACCGAGGGCACTCCGATGAAAGTCGGCCTTGTGGTCGGCGGCGTCTCCATCAACCCGCAGATCGCCCGCATCGCCAAAGGCACCGACATCCTGGTTGCCACCCCCGGCCGCCTCATTGACATCCTCGACCGCGGCGCGCTGGACCTCGGCTCCTGCGACTTCCTGGTTCTGGACGAGGCCGACCAGATGCTGGACCTGGGCTTCATCCATACACTGCGCAAGATCGCGGCGCTGATCCCGGCGGAACGCCAGACCATGCTGTTTTCGGCCACCATGCCCAAGCAAATGAACGAGATCGCCAACTCCTACCTGCAAAGCCCGGTCCGGATTGAGGTCTCGCCCCCGGGCAAGGCCGCCGACAAGATCACCCAGTCGGTGCATTTTATCGCCAAAGCCGCCAAGCTGGACCTGCTGAAGGAACTGCTGAACGCGCACAAGGACGAGCGCACCCTGGTCTTCGGCCGCACCAAATGGGGCATGGAAAAGCTGATGAAGACGCTGGACAAGGCAGGCTTCTCGGCGGCGGCGATCCACGGCAACAAGTCCCAGGGCCAGCGCGAGCGCGCTTTGGCCGCCTTCAAGGCAGGCGAGATCAAGGTGCTGGTGGCTACCGACGTCGCAGCCCGCGGCCTTGACATCCCGGACGTGAAATACGTCTACAACTTCGAGCTGCCGAATGTCCCGGACGCCTATGTCCACCGCATCGGCCGTACCGCCCGCGCGGGCAAGGACGGCCAGGCGGTTGCGCTTTGCGCACCGGATGAGATGGAAGAACTGAAGGCGATCCAGAAGGTGATGAAACTCACCATCCCCGTGGCCTCCGGCCGCCCCTGGGAAGCCATGCCGGATCCGGCAGCCCCCGCAGGCAAACCGGGCGGCCGTCCCGGCGGGCGCCGCGGCGGCGGCAAACCCGGCGGACCGCGCCGCCGCAGCGGTGGCGGCGGTAACAGCAGCCAGGGCAAACCGCAGGGCGGCAAACCCGGCAATGCCCAGCGCCGCGGCCAGAAACAGCGCGCGCGCTGAACTTTCCCCGCCAGCGCCGGGTCAAGGGTCCCGCAGGGACCGCGCGGCACGCGCGGCTTGCCCTTGACGCGGCGCTGGCGGATTACACACTTGAACTGGCGCCTAAGGGCAGACCTGCCCTTTGGCGCCTCTCAGCAGAGAAAACCTGCGCTGCGCAGCAGCGCCCGGCCCAAGGCCGCCAAGGGGTTTCAGGCACAGCCTGGGCACCTGCGGGCGCGGGAGCTTTCCCGCCTCAAACCGCCCGCAAATCCGCCCAGACCGGCAGATGGTCTGAGGCGATATGGGCCGGACGCCCTCCATGCACCCCATGCGCCACCGCTGCCAGCCGTTTGCAATGGGCAATCCGGTCCAGTGCCCCAAGCGGCCTGAGCGCCGGAAAGCTCGGCCTGGCAGGCAGAAACTTCAGCGCCGGCGCGATGTGCTCCAGCACGGCCCCGCGTGACCATTCGTTGAAATCCCCCGCCAGCACCACAGCGGCGTCATCACGTTTCGCGGCCCGCGCCAGCGCATGCATCTGCTCGCGCCGCGCCCGGCCTGTCAGCCCCAAGTGGGCGCCAATCACCCGCACCGGGCCCACCGCAGTTTCCAGTTCCACCCAAACTGCGCCGCGCGGCTCCAGCCCCGGCAGCGTAATATGGCCCTTGCCCCGCAACTCAACCCCGTTGCGGTACAAAACCGCGTTGCCATGCCAGCCGAGCGACCCCGCACCGCCCAGATCCGCGGCCTGCCAGCCGGTTTCCTCCACCAGAAAATGCGGCAGCGCAGCGGGACGCGGCGGCAAACGCTTGTCCGCTTCCTGCAGCACCGCCACATCCGCCCTGAGCCCGGCCAGCACCTGCAGAATACGCTCCGGCCGCCGCCGCAGGTCCAGACCGATGCACTTCTGAATATTGTACGTGGCAATCCGCAGCGTATCAGGCCGCCTTGTGTCCGGCATCCGCACCCCCATTCGATGCCCCGATCTTGCGCAAAACCCGCGCCGCCGTACAGCCCCGTTCCATCCGCCAGCGCCGGCGGGTTCCGCTTGACTTGACGCTTCCGCCCGCCTCCAGTGGCCGCCATGACGGAAAAACGCCCCATCGACGCCTCCGGTGCCGCGCTGCTGACCGGTTTCGCCCTGCTCCTCGCCTTCAACCAGGTGGTGATCAAGGTGACCGGCGGCGGCTTTGGCCCGGTATTCCAGGCCGGGCTTCGCTCCGCCATCGGCCTCCTGGTGCTGGCGGCCTGGATTGCCCTGCGCCGTCCCCGGCTCGGACCGCTGCCCCGCGGCGCCGCGCTTTGGGGCGTGATCGCGGGCCTCCTGTTCTGCTTTGAGTTCATCTGCCTGTTCATCGCGCTGGATGTGACTTCTGTCTCACGCGCCTCGATCATTTTCTACTCGATGCCGGTCTGGCTGGCGCTGGCCGCGCATCTGCTGCTGCCCGGCGAACAGCTGACCCGGATCCGAAGCCTGGGCCTGGTGCTGGCGATGAGCGGGGTGGCGCTGGCGGTTCTGGACCGCGACGGCGGCACCGCCAGCCTGGCGGGTGATCTGCTGGCACTGGGGGCCACTTTCGGCTGGGCCGGCATCGCGCTGTGCCTGCGCATCACGCCGCTGGCGGCAGTGCCGCCAGTCACCCAGCTGGTGTTCCAGCTGGCGGTTTCCGCCGTGCTTCTGACGGCTGCCGCGCCGCTGTTCGGCCCGCTGGTCCGCGAGACCGAACCCCTGCATCTCTGGGGGCTGGCCTTCCAGGGGATCTGCATCGCCAGCCTCGGCTATCTCTTGTGGTTCCAGCTGATTAAGATCTACCGCGCCAGTTCGGTGGCCTCTTTCAGCTTCCTGTCGCCGGTGCTGGCGGTGCTGATGGGCTGGGCGCTGCTGGATGAGGTGATCGGGCTGCAGGTCTGGGCCGCCCTGGCGCTGGTCGCTGCGGGCGTATTCCTGATCAACCGGAAATGATGCCGCATTAAGGGGGCTGCCTGCCCCCTCTTGAGCTTTTGGCTCAATTCACCCCCGGGGATTTTTCAGGCCAGATGAACAGGGGATCAGGTCCCGCAGAAGGTCGCCTGCACCACTTCCTCCGGCAAAGGCGGGCGCTGCAGGTCCGTATTCTCCGGCTGATCCTCATAAGGTTTGGCCAGCACCGCGTTCAGCCGGTGGAACAGCCCATAGTCGCCTGCCACGGCGCCTGCGATCATTTCCTCGATCCGGTGGTTTCGCGGGATGAAGGCGGGGTTGGCCGCACGCATCACCGCCTGCGGATCCGGCTCCCCTTCCAGCCGTGCCCGCCAGTCCGGCTCCCAAGCCTCAAAAGCCGCCGGATCGGTGAACTGGTCCCGCGCCGAGCCATCCGCCAGGGCGCGGAAAGTGTTGGTGAAATCGCTCTGGTTCTCTGCCATCCCGCCCAGCAGAGAGGTAATCAGCTCCAGATCCCCGTCCCGCTCTGTGCTGATCCCCAGTTTTGCCCGGAACCGCCGCAGCCAGGCTGCTTCGGTCAGCGCGGGCATCGCGTGCACGATCTCCGTTGCCGCCTCGACACCTTCCTGCGGATCCTCCATCTGCTGAATCAGCGCGGTCGCCAGCTGCGCCAGGTTCCAGACTGCGATCGCGGGCTGGCTGGCATAGGCATAGCGCCGCCCCCGGTCGATGGAGGAAAACACCGTGTGCGGGTGATAAACATCCATGAAGGCACACGGGCCATAGTCGATGGTCTCGCCGGAGATCGAAGAATTGTCGGTGTTCATCACCCCGTGGATGAAGCCCACAGACATCCAGGCGGCAATCAGTTCTGACTGTGCGTCGCGCACCGCACGCAGCAGCCCCATCGGGCCATCGGCCTCCGGGTAATGGCGGGCAATGGCATAGTTTGTCAGCTGACGCAGGCTCGCCTTGTCGCCGCGCGCGGCGAACACCTGGAAGGTCCCTACCCGCAGATGGCTCGCCGCCACCCGGGTCAGCACCGCACCGGGCAGGCCGCCCTCGCGCCAGACCGTTTCGCCGGTCTCCACCGCCGCAAGCGCCCGCGTGGTTGGAATGCCCAAAGCGTGCATCGCCTCGCTCACCACATATTCGCGCAGCACCGGCCCCAGCCAGGCGCGCCCATCGCCATTGCGCGAGTACGGCGTGCGGCCCGAGCCCTTCAGCTGGATATCCCGGCGCTTGCCGTCCGTTCCCACCACTTCGCCCAGCAGGATCGCGCGCCCGTCGCCCAGTTGCGGGTTATAGGTGCCGAACTGATGCCCGGAATAAAGCTGCGCCAGCGGATCCGCGCCCTCAGGCACTAAATTGCCGCCGAACACCTCTGCCATCTCCCCGGCCTCACCGGGTGTGATCCCCATGATCCGCGCCAGATCCCCGTTGAAGGCCGCCAGCTTGGGCGCCTTCACCGGCTGCGGCGGCAGTTTGGAGTAGAACTGCCCCGGCAGGGCGGCATAGGTGTTGTCAAAGGGGATCGTGAGTGTCATGGCCCAAACATATGACTGGAATAGAGATTTACCAGCACCAAAGCGGAGGCAGCAGCAATGGACGCGGACCGGATCATCGAACACCTGGGCCTTCAGCAGCACCCGGAGGGCGGCTGGTACAAGGAAACCTGGCGCGCGGAGAATGAGGGCCGCCCCACAGGCACCTGTATTTACTTCCTTTTGAAAGCGGGGGAGTCCAGCCACTGGCACCGGGTCGACGCGACTGAGATCTGGCTTTTCCACGCCGGCGCACCGCTGGTGCTGTCGCTGGCAGCCTCTGATGAAGGCCCGGCGCAGGATCACCTGCTCACCCCGGACCTGACCCAGGGCGCACCGCAGCTGATAGTGCCCGAGGGCCACTGGCAGGCTGCCCGCAGCACCGGAGACTTCACGCTGGTCAGCTGCACGGTGTCGCCGGGCTTTCAGTTTGAAGGGTTTGAGCTGGCTGCTCCAGGCTTCGACATCCCGCGCGGCTGAACGCAAATTTCTTCTGAAGAAATTTGGCAAGAATTTTCTGAAAATTCTTGCGTCTGCTGCGAGCCGCGACTTGTAAATTCAGAACTCTTTGGACAACACCTCTAACCTCATCAGCTTTCTCAATTTTCGGCAATCTTCATGCATAAGCTTACACAACGTGTGTTTGACACCTTTGGCGTTTCGGAACTGCCTCACGGGTTATTCTATGAATTTGACCATGCACTCCGCTTCGACTTGGGGGGCGTAGAATGGGGAACCGACAGGCCTGTACAGCGTTTCTGGCAGGCTTTTGAACGCGCAGACACAATAACTAGAGCAGTCTTCAAGGCATCAGATGATATCTGGGCCTTGCTTTCTTGTTACGGCGGAGAAACACCAGAACCCAAGCGCCTGCATGCTATTTCCAGATGCGGACTGCCCCGAAATTCCTTCAGCTACCTCGGTGCGGTTCCTCAAAACGATGAAGAGTACATCGCCTCTTTCGGTTACGACCTGCATCGCCACTGGGACGCCTATAAGCTTCGGGACACAAGTGAAATCCGGGAATTCCTATGGCTGATGATTGCAACTGACCTGAGCGTGTACCCTCAACTCAGCAATAGGCGCGCGCACCAAGTCTATCTGGTTGATTTCGAAACAAAGACCATCGCTTACCCCTATGACGACAGAGGAATGGACGTGGTGTCCATGGACAGACACCGGTTGGAGCCGCATTTCACAGCATTTCAGGAATGGCTGCTTGCACGCGATATGAAAAGAATGGCTTCTCGATTCAGCATCCGCTGAGCAACTGGAAAACGGCTCACGCATCCGGCACGCTGACCACCCCGCCCCCGACACAGGCGCTGACACCCGTGGTTCCCGGGGCCGAGGTCGGCATCCCGCGCGCCACACGCACCGCCAGATGGGCAAAGGCCTGCGCCTCCAGCATGTCGCCATCGAGGCCTGCGTCCTCCACCGGTTTCACCGGGCAGTCGAGCGACACGTGCAGCATCTCCATCAGCACCGGGTTGTGCCGCCCGCCGCCGGTGACCAGCACCACTTCCGGCGGCTCCGGGCAATGCTCCATGCCCTGCGCCACGGCAGCCGCGCACATGGCAATCAGGGTCGCCGCCGCATCCGCGTCGCTCAGCTCATTCACCAGCCCGACCATCTCGGCAAAATCGTTCCGGTCCAGGGACTTGGGCGGCATTATTGCGAAATATGGCTCCGCCAGAAACAGCTCCAGCGCGCCGGTTTCCACGGTGCCGGAACGCGCCACCTTGCCATCCGCATCCCAGGGAATCCCCAGGCGCTCCTGAACCAGATCATTGACCGGCGCATTGGCCGGGCCGGTGTCAAAAGCCAGCAAAGCCCCCGGCTCCTCCGGCCGCTCGAACCGCGGATCCACGTAGGTGATATTGCCAACCCCGCCCAGGTTCAGGAAACACAGGGGACGTTCGGCACCGATGTATTTTGCGCAGGCAAAGTGAAAGAACGGCGCCAGCGGCGCGCCCTCGCCACCCATGGCCACGTCATCGGTACGGAAGTCCCAGACCACAGGTTTGCCCAGCTTTTCGGCCAGTGCCGCTCCGTCCCCCACCTGCAGGGTGCCTTGCTGCCGCGGCGCATGGGCCAGGGTCTGGCCGTGGAAGCCGATGATCTCCGCATCCGCGAATTCTGACAGCGCTGCCGCATGCGCCGCGTCGCAGACCGCTGCCGCGGCCTCCACCTCCGCCCCTGTCCATTTGCCAAGGCCCGCACGCAGCACGCTGCGCTCTTCGGCAGAATACTCGCGGTAGCTGCTCTCGCCGAAGCCGTGAATGCGCGCGCCGTCGGTTACCACCACTGCCGCATCCACCCCGTCCAGCGAGGTGCCGCTCATCGCGCCCAATGCCCTGACGGCGCCGGTTTTTGCTATGGCCTTGCTCATGGCCGCTGCCCCTTCATAGGTTCCGGGCCGTGCCGCCCGTTGCGGGGGATACTACAGCGCATATTTTGCCGGGAAAACAGGTTCCAACCGGCGCCAATGCGATTTATAGGGCAAGATGCACAACTGATAGACCGAGGCATGTTATGACCTACACACCGAAATCGGATTTCGTCGCAGTCATGATGGAACGCGGGTTCCTCGCAGACTGCACCGATTACCAGGGGCTGGACGAAGCCCTGCTGCAAGGTGTGCGCCCGGCCTATATCGGCTTTGATGCAACAGCGAAATCGCTGCATGTCGGCTCGCTCATTCAGATCATGATGCTGCGCTGGTTCCAGAAGACCGGCCACCAGCCGATCACCCTGATGGGCGGCGGCACCACCAAGGTGGGCGACCCCTCCTTCCGCGCCGACGAGCGCCCGCTGCTGACCGAAGCCCAGATCGACGACAATATCGCGGGCATCAAGAAGGTATTCTCGGCCTATATCGACTACGACAGCGACGCGCCGAACAAGGCGCTGATGCTGAACAACGCCGAATGGCTGGATGGCTTGAACTACCTGGAATTCCTGCGCGACATCGGCCGCCATTTCTCGGTGAACCGGATGCTGTCGTTTGAGTCCGTGAAATCGCGCCTCGACCGCGAGCAGTCGCTGTCGTTCCTCGAATTCAACTACATGATCCTGCAGGCCTATGACTTCATGGAGCTGAACCGCCGCTACGGCTGCATCTTGCAGATGGGCGGCTCGGACCAGTGGGGCAATATCGTCAACGGCATCGACCTCACCCGCCGCACAATCGAGCATGAAGTCTATGGCCTCACCTCGCCGCTGCTGACCACCTCCGACGGCAAAAAGATGGGCAAGACAGCCGAGGGCGCAATCTGGCTCAACGCCGACATGCGAAGCCCTTATGAATTCTGGCAGTTCTGGCGCAACACCACCGATGCTGACGTCGGCCGCTTCCTCAAGCTCTACACCGAACTGCCGGTGGAGGAATGCGAGCGCATCGGTGCGCTGCAAGGTTCCGATATCAACGAGGGCAAGGTGATCCTCGCCAATGAGGTGACCAAGCTTTTGCACGGCGCCGAAGCCGCGGCGGCGGCCGAAGCCACCGCTCGCGAAGTGTTCGAGAAGGGCGGTGTGGGCGATGACCTGCCCACCCTGTCGCTGACGCCTGCCGATCTGGGCGACGGCATCTCGATCGTGCAACTGATCGTGAAATCCGGCCTCGCCAAATCCGGCAAGGACGCCAAGCGGCTGATCTCCGAGAATGGCGCCAGGATCGACGACCGGCCGCTGACCGATGCCGGCCTGATGATCGACGCAGGCGCGCTCACCTCGCCGATCAAGCTGAGCGCCGGCAAGAAGCGCCATGCACTGGTGCGGCTGGAGGAATAATTCTCCAGCCCGCGGCACAGATTCCCCCAACCCGCAGGATTCTGTTTTAAAAGAGTTTTTGATTTTGACCATTTATCTTTCTGGTGGCTCGAACACGCTGTTCCAGGCGGGTTGGGTCGCAAGTTTCAAAGACAAAATTGATCCCTCCATCAAGGTTGTGAACTTGTCCATAGGTGCAAGCACAACGCACATGTCGGCTTTCCGCTGCATGCACTCCGCCAACCTGCAAACCGGGGATCTGCTCATCTGGGAATACGGCATTAACGATGCCAACCAGATCGACTGGATAGGTTACCCGGAGGACGAGCTTGTCAAAGCATTTGAACAGATCCTCATTTATTGCGCCCGGAAAGAAGTTCGCTTTGCTGCTCTGATTTTCCAGCCACGCCGACGCGAACTGGACGCGAAACTCACCAGCTACCGGAAAAAACTGCACGAACTCTGCAGTAACTACGGCGTTCCTTATTTTGACGTCCCGCAGGAATACGCCGCGGCCAATCAAGGCTCTCGGCATATTCCAGAGCATCTGTTTACCGACAATGTTCACTATGCGCTCAACCCGAACCTCATGGATTTCATCGGTGCAGGCGCCGCCGCATTGGCTGTCGCCGCGGCGGTGCCGCAATGCGCGCCTGCATCGCTTAGCACAAACCAGGAATTGAAAGTTCTCGCGAACTTCTCAGGCGGCAAACAGGGTATCTTCGAAAACAGGATTGTTCGTGTCCATACTTGGGAACCAAACGATGAGGGGCTTCACATCAGCTTCCAGCGCCATGGCAAGCTTCTTGGCATAATCATGACCGCAACTGAAAACGGCGGCGTGTTCGACGTGTCCTTTAACGGCACGCAATTCAAACTCACAGCAGTCGCTGACGAACCCGGATTTTTCGCGACGCTGCTGCGGTTTGTCTATCTGCCTCTGCTTCTCGGCCGGGAGCTTCCTTTCGCCCCAGGATCGGAGCTGCGCCTCCAATGGGCAACAGATCCCGCAGGCGCACAACCGCACTTCGGCTTCAAGGTTCCCGTTTCGGACACCGCTCTTAAAGACAGGGAAGCCCGTGTTGTAGCGGTGTTGATAGAAGAACAGCCCCAAGTGCTTGTGCAGCCGAAAAGGCAAGGCAGCCTGGCCAGCAAAGCCAAGAGCTTCAGCCGCAACCTGTTTCAAACCATCTGGCGGTAAACCCGGAAAACAGCGGCAACCTAGAAAGAGCAATGTTGCCCCAAGTCTGCGGCCCTCGAGCCCAAGAACCTCTCGGTTCCTGCCTGCGCATCAAAACAGCAGCGCCTCCACCAGCGTCAGCACCAGAAACACAGGCACCGACAGGCCGAGTGCAATCAGCAGCGCTGCCGCCTTGGTCATCCGCGGGGCCGCCGCCGTCTGCCCCATGATCTGTGTTGTCTTTTTCATGCGTTCATTAACCCTGATTTAGGTTTCCAGCGCGTTAATAGACCAATGTTCGACAGCGCCCCCGATCCCGACTTGCCCACCGCGGCAACCGCCCGCCCGCAGCCCCGCGTCCTCCAGCAATCGCCGGAGTTCGCCCGCGCTCTGATGGCCTGCGGCCAGGAGCCGCTGATGCTGAGAGACACGCTGGTTCTGCGCCGCCGCTTCCCCGGCGGGCTGAGGCTGGCGATGGTGAACCGGGCAGACCTCTCCTATCCCGCACCGCTAATGTCCGCGCTGCGCGGCCAGGGCCTGGGCCGAACCCCGCTGATCCTGTCACCCGAATCTCCTGCCCCGCATCTTGCCCGCCTCGGCGCCGTGCCGCTGGCCACACCAGCCTATGCCGCGCTTTGGGATCTGACCGGCGATCCGGACCAGCGCCGCGCCGCTCTGCATCAGAAATGGCGCAACCGGCTGAAACACGGCGAGGCGCAGGCCCTCCGCCTCACCCGCCAGAATCTGCCGCATGACGTGCGCCACTGGCTGTTCCGGGCCGACGCGGCACAGCAAACACAGCGCGGCTACCGCAGCTGGCCCATTGGCCTCACACTCGCCTATGCGCGCGAGAACAAGGGGAGGGCGAAACTCTTCCAGGCGTTTGAGGGCAAGGAAGCGGTCGCGGCCATCCTGATCCTCACCCACGGCAGCACGGCCAGCTACCACATCGCCCACACCACCGCGCGCGGCAAACAGCTCTGCGCCCATCCCCCCCTTTTGTGGGAGGCCGCCAATTGGCTCGCCGCCAAGGGCATCTGCCGGCTCGACCTCGGCCTCATCAACACCGAGGACGCCCCGGGCCTTGCCCGCTTCAAGCTCGGCACCGGCGCCCATCTGCACCGTCTGGGCGGCACCTGGGGTCTCTGGCCGCCGCTGGGCCGCCTCCTGCGCCCGCTGGGCTTGCTCGACCGGCAGCAAATGGCCTGACAGGTTCCTTGTCAGTCCGCGACGTCCCGTCCCGCTGGACAGGCGCCCGGCCTCTCCATTATATGAACACGTGTTCAGATAATCGGGAGGAGCCCCGCTCATGAAACTTGCAGACACCGCAGCCGTGGTCACCGGCGGCGCGTCCGGCCTGGGTGAGGCCACCGCGCGCTTTTTTGCCGAACAAGGCGCCCAGGTCACCATCCTCGACCGTGATGCGGAGCGCGGCACCCAGGTGGCAGAAGACATCGGCGGCCACTTCGCTCAGACCGATGTGACCAGCGAGGATTCGGTCGCTGCCGCCATCGCCCATGCCGCAGAAAAGATGGGCAAGATCACTGCTTGCGTGAACTGCGCAGGCATCGCCATCGGCGCCAAGACCGTGGGCAAGGACGGCGCGCACCCCTTGGACGCCTACAAGCGCACCATCGACATCAACCTGGTCGGCACCTTCAACGTCGCCCGCCTGGCCGCTGTCGAGATCGCCAAGAACGCGCCCGATGCGGACAACGCCCGCGGCGTGATCATCAACACCGCCTCCATTGCGGCCTTTGACGGGCAAAAGGGCCAGGCCGCCTATGCCGCCTCCAAGGGCGGGGTTGCCGGCATGTGCCTGCCGATGGCCCGCGATCTTGCGTCCTTGGGCATCCGGGTAATGACCATCGCCCCCGGCATCTTCATGACCCCGATGCTGGCCGGTCTGCCGGAGGAGGTGCAGCAGCAGCTCGCCGCCGACGTTCCCAACCCCGCCCGCCTGGGCGACCCGCGCGAATTCGGCCGCCTCGCGGGTTTCATCGTCGAGATGGGTTACCTGAACGGCGAGGTGATCCGCATCGACGGCGCCCTGCGCATGCGCTAACGCCCCTTCCGTTGCGGGCGGAGCCCAAAGCGGCGGCGCTTGCGCCGTTCACCCTTGACGCGCAAGCAGCGGATCACACACTCGAAAACGCGTCTTCAGGGCAAACCTGCCCCTGAAGCGCTTCTCAGCCAATCCCCTTCACACCGCGCCAGCGGTGCGCGGCCCAAGGCCGCACAAAGGCGCCTTGGCGCAGCCAAGGCCCCTGCGGGCGCGGGAGCTCCCCGGGCAATTGACAATTGCTGCCGCCCACCCTTCACTCGCGGCAAGGAGGCTCCCCATGAGCAAGACCGAACGGCAGAAAATGCAGGCGGGTGAATGGTACTGTTGCCTGGACAGCGAACTCTCCGTGTTGCGCAACCAGGCCCGGGCTGCGGTGCATCAGCACAATACAGCAGCCCCTGATCCGGCGGAGCAGCTCAGCCCGCCGCTTGCCAGCCTCTTTGCCGCCCACGGTGAGAACTGCCTGATCGAGGCACCGTTTCATTGCGCCTATGGCATCAACATCCGCCTGGGCCGCAACGTCTACATGAACGCGGGCTGCACCATTCTGGACACCGCCCCCGTCACCATCGGCGACGGCACCATGCTGGGTCCGAATGTGCAGATCTACTGTGCCCAGCACCACAAGGACAGGGCGTTACGTGCCCAAGGGCTGGAGATCGCCTATCCCGTAACCCTCGGTGCAGACGTCTGGATCGGCGGCGGCGCCATTCTGCTGCCGGGCGTCACCATCGGCGATGGCGCGATTGTTGGAGCGGGCGCAGTGGTGACCAAAGACGTCGCCGCAGGAGAAACGGTCACCGGCAATCCCGCTGCACCGGTAGCGAAACGGTAAAGCCGGCGTCCGCCCGCTTAACATCCGCTTCACCTTTCCTGATGAATTCCAAAGCTTTACGACAGCACCTTTGACCAAATGTTTCGCGCGCGAAACATTTGGTCAGGCGCACTGACCTACCTCAGGAAGCCGCCTCATCCCCCGGCTTTTTCCTCCAGCTCCAGCCATTCCTCTTCGGCGGCGGCCAGCTTTTCCTGACGCTCCACCAGCGCCTCGGTAGCCTTCTTGAACTTGAGCGGCTCGCGGGTGAACAGCTCCGGATCGCTCATCAGTTCCTGCAGCTTGCCGATCTCCGCTTCCAGCCGTTCGATCTCCGCAGGCAGCGCTTCCAGCCGGTGCTTTTCCTTGAAGCTGAGACCGTCCTTGGGCTGGCTTTCCTGCTTCGGCTTGGGTTTTGCGGGCTTCACCTTCTCAGGCCGTTCCGCCACCTCCAGCGGACCGCGCTGCGCGATATAGTCGCTCCAGCCGCCGGCATAGGCGGTGGCCCGCCCGTTGCCTTCCATCGCGATGGTGGTGGTCGCCACCCGGTCCAGGAAATCCCGGTCGTGGCTGACCAGCAGCACAGTGCCATCGTAGTTGTCCAGCAGCTCCTGCAGCAGGTCCAGCGTTTCGACATCCAGATCGTTGGTCGGTTCGTCCAAGACCAGCAGGTTCGAGGACCGCGCCATCAGCCGCGCCAAGAGCAGCCGCGCCTTCTCGCCGCCCGAAAGCGACCGCACCGGGGCCCGCGCCTGCCGCTCGTCGAACAGGAATTCCTTCAGATACCCAACAACATGCTTAGGCTGGCCGCGCACCATCACCTGATCCGCCTTGCCGGAAATCCCCAGCAGCGGATCGGCGGTCAGATTCTCCCACAGGGTCGAATCGCCGTCCAGCTGGTCACGGGTCTGGTCAAACAGCGCGATTTCCAGATTGGTGCCCAGCTGCACCTTGCCTGCATCCGGGGCTTCCATACCCAAAAGCATTTTCAGGAGCGTGGTCTTGCCTGCGCCATTGGGGCCGACAAAAGCCACCCGGTCGCCGCGCTGCACCTTCAGCGAGAAATCCCTGACGATCTCCTTGCCGCCAAACGCCTTGCTGAGTCCCTCGGCCTCGATCACCTTGCGGCCAGACTTGGGGCCTGCTTCCAGCGCCATTTCGGCAGCACCCTGGCGCTTGATCTGGCCCGCGCGCTCCGCCTTCAGGTCCTGCAGCGCCCTGACGCGCCCCATGTTGCGCTTGCGCCGCGCGGAAATGCCCTCCACCGCCCAGCGGCTTTCCGCTTTGATCAGCCGGTTCAGCTTGTGGCGCTGCATGTCCTCGTCTTCCCAGACCTTGTCGCGCCAGGCCTCGAAATCCTCAAACCCCTTCTCCTGGCGGCGCACCTCGCCGCGGTCCACCCACAGGGTGGCGCGGGTCAGTGCCCGCAGGAACGCCCTGTCGTGGGAGATCAGCACAAAGGCCGCACGGGTGCTTTTCAGTTCATTTTCCAGCCAGGTGATCGCTTCGATATCCAAATGGTTGGTCGGCTCGTCCAGCAGCATCAGATCCGGCGCCTCGGCCATCAGCTTGGCCAGCGCAGCGCGCCGCCGCTCCCCGCCAGAGGCGGTTTCCACCGGGCGTGCCGGATCAAACTTCAGCCCCTCGCCCGCGCGCTCCACCTTGTACATTTCACCAGGGTCCAGCTCGCTGGCGGCAAAATCGCCTAAGGTAGCAAACCCCTCCATCTTCGGGTCCTGCTCCATGTAGCCAACCGACTTGCCCGGCGGCACCACGATGTCGCCCTGATCGGCTTCAACAATCCCCGCCATCACCTTCATCAGGGTGGATTTTCCCGAGCCGTTACGGCCCACAAGCGCCACCCGGTCGCCGGGCTGCACCACCAGATCGAGGTTCGAAAAAACCGGATCGCCCCCAAAGGTGAGGGAAATGCCGGACATCTGCAAAAGAGGAATACGTGCCATGCCAGCCAGCTACCCCGGCGGCAAAATCGCGTCAACGCTCCCCGTTCATCTTTCCGGAAATACTCAGTCGCCGCTGGCCACAGCCCGCAGCAGCCGCTTGCGTGCGTCAGGAATGGCGCCGGTTTCCAGCCCGGTGAACACATGCAGCGTGTTCATCTGCCGGTCCACCACCGCATGATCGCTGACCCAGCCGCCCATCATCAGGTATGTCCGCAACAAGGGCGGCATCCTCTGCAAGGCCTTCTTAACCTCCGCCTCCCGCGGCGGTTGCGCGCCAAAATGCACCACCTCTGGCGCCTTGATGCCAGGCCGCCACTGCGCCGGCGCCAGATACCGATGCCGCAGCAGCGCCAATGCCTCCGTGTAAGGTGCGGCAGAGGTGCCTGCAAAGGACGAGCAGCCAAACAGCATCTCCACCCCCTGCCCGTCAACAAGGCCCGTCATCGCCCCCCAGGCGACACGCAGAATATCCGCATCCTGCCAATCCGGGTGAATGCAGAACCGGCCCAGTTCAGCCATCCGCCCCGCAAAAGCCTGCAATGCCGCCAGCTCATAAAACTGCGCCGAATAGCTCCGCACCAGCCCGGCGCCGCTTTCCAGCACCAGCAGCCGGAAACAGCAGACCAGCGCGCCGCTGGCGTTCTCTTCCACCAGAACATGAGAACACAGGCTGTCATACGTGTCGTTGTCGCTGCTGCCGGTCCGGAAGCAAAGCGTCCGCAATGCCTGCGCTGCCGCAACATCTGCGGCGCCCGCGGCCAGCCGGGCACGGTAGCGCCCCCTGCTCAGCAGTATCTCAGATTCCGCCACGCCTGCCTCCAGCCTGCCTGTCCGGCCCGTACCAAAAAGGCTGCGGCAAACCCGTGAGGCCGCCTTATTCGCTGTTCAGCAACTGGCCGGGATTGAATGTGCCCAGGTTGCCCAGCAGCTGCCGCAGGAAGGTGTTGTCCTGCACGCCGGAGCTGGTCACGCGGCGCTCCAGCGGCACCACCTTGCCGTCTTCCAGGCTGAAGCGCTCGATCGCCTGCACCACGCCCGAGGTGTCAAAGCTGATCGCAACCAGGTCGCGCGCCACCGGCTCCGGCGCCTTGGCACCGTAGTGGCGGAACCGGGTTGCCACATAGTAGTAGCCGCTTTCGTTCAGCACCCCGGTTGATGACGGGATGCCGATTGTCTCTGCCACCGAATCCCGGGTGTCGACGCCCGGCACCACTTCGGCCAGCAGTTCCGGCGCCGGCACATAACCGTGTTTGCGGTAGACCGACGCGCAGGCCGCCAGGGCCAGCCCCGCTGCCGCAAATACTGCCCCGCGCAAAACCGCCTTGAAGTGAAATGCCTTTGCAACCATGACTGCCCCCCAGCCTGCCGCCATCACCGGCGGCTTGAATACGTCTTTTAACCCGATTACCTAATGACCGCCTCCGGTTCAAGAAACGAAAGTCCCCGAATATGTCTGACAGCACCGCTTTGCGGGTCGCGGACCTGCCGCAAAACGCCCCGACCGTCTTTGAAATCGTCCCGGACAAGGCCGCCATGGCCGCGCTGGCGGCAGAACTGGGGGTGAACGCCTTGCGCAAGCTGCGCTTCACCGGCGAGATCAAGGCGATGGGCAAGAAAGACTGGAAACTGGCAGGCCGGCTGGGGGCAACCGTGGTGCAGGACTGTGTGGTGACGCTGGAGCCGGTGACCACGAGGATCGAGGAAGCGGTGGAAATCACCTATCTGGCCCGCGTTGAGACCCCGGACGGCGCCGAGGTTGAAATGCCCGAGGATGACAGCATCGAATCGCTGGGCAGCCACATCGAGCCGGCGGCTGTGATGACAGAGGCGCTGGCGCTGCACATTCCCGCCTATCCGCGCAAGGACGGCGCCGAACTGGGCGAGGCTGTCTATGCCGAAGACGGCGTGCAGCCGATGCGCGACGAGGACACCCGGCCGTTTGCAGGCCTTGCTGCCCTGCGCAGCCAGCTGAAAGATGAGGACTGATCGCAGAATTTTTGCGGCGCAGAAAATCGCCTCTGGCGCCGCCCCTCTGCCTGTCTTAAAAAACAGCTTGCGCCAGCGGAGATTCGCAGTATTTTCGCGCGCTCATCGGAATTTTTGGTTGGACAATGCTTGGGCAGACGCCTAAACGCACGTCAGACTGATCGAACAGAATGCAATCGCGCCGCGGGGATGGCCCCAAGGCCCAAACAGACAAAGGTTGAGACATGGCCGTCCAACAGAACAAAGTATCCAAATCGCGCCGCAACAACCGCCGCGCGCACGATGCACTGGTTGCTGCGAACCCGAACGAATGCGGCAACTGCGGCGAGCTGAAGCGCCCGCACCACGTGTGCCCCTCCTGCGGCCACTACGACGACAAGGAAATCGTCGCAGCTGCAGACGAGATCGAGATCGATGAGGACGCGGCTTAAGCCACGGACAGGATCCTGATGCCAGGCAGGCTTTCGCATGACGGGTAAACCCGATCAAAATCAGGCAAAAGCCGGCCGCATCACTATTTCTGTTGACGCCATGGGCGGAGACGCCGGCCCTGCTGTTGTGGTGGCCGGCATTGCCATGTCCGCAGAAAAGAACCCGGACATCGGTTTCATCCTGCACGGGCCTGCTGATCAGCTGGCCCCTCTGGTTGCCAAGAAACGCGCGCTGAATGGCCGCGTGGACATCCGTGATGTCCGCGACGTGGTCACCATGGAGGACAAACCTTCCCAGGTGATGCGCAACGGCAAGGGCACCTCGATGTGGTCGGCCCTGGATGCGGTCAAGAACGGCGAAGCCTCTGGCGCGGTTTCCTGCGGCAACACCGGCGCGCTGATGGCCCTGTCGATGCTGCGGCTGCGCAAGCTGCCGGGCGTCAACCGGCCTGCCATTGCAATCCTCTGGCCATCGCTGAACCCACAGGGGTTCAACGTCATGCTGGATGTCGGCGCCGACGTGAAAGCGGATGCCGGGGATCTGCTGCAGTTTGCCCTGATGGGCACGTCTTACGTGCGCAACTCGATGGACATCGCACGTCCCCGCGTCGGGCTGCTGAATGTCGGCACAGAGGAGCACAAGGGCCGCGCCGAGCTGAAGGAGGCCTACGGGCTGATCTCAGAACAGGCCGGGCAGGCGCACTACGAGTTTGTCGGCTTTGTCGAAGGCAGCGATATTCCCGGCGATGTTGCCGATGTGATCGTGACCGACGGCTTCACCGGCAATGTGGCGATCAAGACCGGCGAAGGCACCGCCAGCCTGATGCGCACCGCATTGCGCGAGGCGTTCGGGTACTCATTCCTGTCCAGAATTGCCGCGCTTCTGGCGATGACCTCGCTCAAGCGGCTGTCCAAACGGATGGACCCGCGCCGCGTCAATGGCGGCGTGTTCCTGGGCCTCAACGGCACCGTGGTCAAATCCCACGGCGGCGCCGATGCCACGGGTGTCTCGGCAGCCGTCAAACTGGCCTTCCGGCTGGCGC
The DNA here is from genome assembly GCF_025144465.1 of Leisingera sp. S132. Lineage (NCBI taxonomy): Bacteria > Pseudomonadati > Pseudomonadota > Alphaproteobacteria > Rhodobacterales > Roseobacteraceae > Leisingera > Leisingera sp. S132. Next base: position 1,390,530 of record NZ_CP083553.1, on the reverse strand, counting down.
AGCACGGTTTCGCCGAAAAGCTGGCCGCGCGGGTTGCATCTGCCGGTTTGCATACCCAAGATAATACTGCCCCCCGCGAGGTGCGGGCGGCCACCGAAAAAGACTGAAAATAGGCAGGCAGACGGATGACGCGACGCGCGGTAGTTGTTGGCACAGGTCACTATCTCCCCGAGCGGGTGGTTGAAAACGCGGAATTCGAAGCCACGCTGGACACAACGGACGAATGGATCCGCAGCCGCTCCGGCATCGAACGCCGCCATTTTGCCGCTGAGGGAGAGACCACATCGGATATGGCCGCCAAGGCTGCAGAGCGCGCTTTGGCGGATGCAGGCCTGACGGCGGATGATGTGGATGCCATCGTTGTGGCCACCTCCACCCCCGATCTCACCTTCCCCTCTGCCGCCACCATGGTGCAGTCCAAGCTGGGCATGACCAAGGGCTTTGCCTTTGACGTGCAGGCGGTTTGCGCGGGCTTTGTCTATGCGCTGTCCAACGCCAGCGCCCTGATCGCTTCGGGCCAGGCAAGCCGCGTGATGGTGATTGGCGCAGAAACCTTCAGCCGGATCATGGACTGGACCGACCGCTCCACCTGCGTGCTGTTCGGCGACGGCGCCGGCGCGCTGCTGCTGGAAGCCCAGGAACAGCCCGGCACCAATACAGACCGCGGCATCCTGGCAACCGACCTCAATTCCGATGGCCGCTACAAGGACCTGCTGTATGTCGACGGCGGCGTCTCCACCCATACGACCGGCCACCTGCGGATGCAGGGCAACCAGGTGTTCCGCCACGCGGTGGAAAAACTCGCCTCCACCGCCAATACGGCGCTGGACCGCGCGGGCCTGTCAGCGGCGGATGTCGACTGGATCGTTCCGCATCAGGCCAATATCCGCATCATCCAGGGCACTGCCAAGAAAATGGGCCTCAGCATGGACAACGTGGTGGTAACCGTGCAGGATCACGGAAACACCTCCGCCGCCTCCATTCCGCTGGCTTTGTCGGTTGGCAAGGAACGCGGCCAGATCAAGGAAGGCGATCTGATCGTGACTGAGGCTATCGGCGGCGGCTTGGCCTGGGGAGCTGTTGTGCTGCGCTGGTAACGGCGCAGTCAGATTCTCCGCCCGAATTCCCCCGCGCAATTCATTGATATTGACAGGGAAATTCCCTCCGCCCTATGCTCTGGCAAACAACGGGGATTGGTATGGGCGAAAAAACACTGACACGAATGGATTTGAGTGAAGCCGTTTTCCGGGAAGTCGGCCTGTCGCGAAACGAAAGCGCACAGCTGGTGGAAAGCATGCTGCAGCATATGTCGGATGCCCTGGTGCGCGGTGAACAGGTTAAGATTTCCTCGTTCGGCACCTTCAGCGTAAGGGACAAATCGGCCCGCGTCGGGCGCAACCCGAAGACGGGCGAAGAAGTGCCGATCCAGCCGCGCCGCGTGCTGACCTTCCGGCCCTCCCATCTGATGAAGGACCGCGTGGCAGACGGCAACCGTAAGTAACGGGACCAATTAGGCCATGTCGAAATCACCGGACGCCTTCCGCACCATCAGCGAAGTTGCGGATTGGCTGGACGTGCAGGCGCATGTTCTGCGCTTCTGGGAGAGCAAGTTCACCCAGGTCAAACCTGTAAAGCGCGCCGGCGGGCGGCGCTATTACCGGCCTGCGGACATGCAGCTGCTGGGCGGGATCAGGAAACTGCTGCACGTCGACGGGTTGTCGATCAAGGAAGTGCAAGCGCTGCTGCGTGAACAGGGCGTGGCCCATGTCGCCAGCCTGTCGCATCCGCTGGACGGCGAGGAAGAGCCCGCCGTCGAGGCACCAGCGCCCGCGGACAAGCTGGGCGACGACTGGCAGCAGTCTCTGGAGATGAGCACAGAGGCTCAGTCCGGTGGCGGCGCCGAAGACAGCGAAGACAGCAATGTCGTCGGCTTCCCGCAGGCTGGCGCAGACACCGCACCGCCGGCGCCCGCGGCTGCCACCCCCGTCGTCCCACGGCCCGAAGCCGCCGCTGCGCCGCAAATGCAGATGGACCTGGCACCGCCTGCCGCAAGCGGCAGCGCTGCCCCGTCCGGCAACGCCCCCGCCGCCCCTGCCTCGGCCTCCCCCGCTCCTGCAGCAGAGTCCGCCGCCTCAGCAAGCGAGGCAGCCGGACAGGCAGAAGACCACACGGAAGACCGGTCCGAAGGGGCCGCACCGTTTGAGGAACAGCCGGCTGAACCCCGGATGGAAGCAGCGCAGCCGTTCTCTGCCCCCGAACCGGTGGCGCAGCCCGAACCAGAGGGCGCAGAACTGACCGCCGCTGAACCAGCCGTGCAGGATCAGGAAGCGGAAGCAGATGAAACAAGTCCGCTGCGCGCCGCGGCTGAGGCGCAGGAACAAGCAGCCGGACCAGCGGCCGGGGCGGCGCAAGAGCTTTTCGCGGATGACGGCGTCACAGAACCGGAAACCGCCGCACCGCTGACGGAAGAGGTTCCGGAACCTGTATCCGCGCCTGAAACGGCTGACGGAACAGAGGCGTCCCTGGCCGGCTTTGAAGATGCGCCCGCTGCTGCACAGGACGCAGCGCCGGCAGCAGCCGAACCAGCAGCGCCTGTTGCAGACATTTTGGAAACCGCGCCGGAACCGGCAGCGGCGCCCGCCACTGTTGCGCCCCCCTCCCCGATGGAGGATATCGCTCCGCTGACCGGCCAGGAGCATTTGCCGGAACCTGAGGCCGCAGAAGACGCCGCCGTTGCCGACGAACCTGTTGAGGCTGCCGCGGGACTGCCGCCTGCAGCCGCGCCGGCGCTGGCCGAGGACAGCGTCGAAGCCGCCCCGGAGGCGGCAGCAGAGCCAGCCCTTGAAACACCGACCGCGCCGCTGGAAGAGATCGCGCCGCTGACCGGCCAGGAACACCTGCCAGAGCCGGAAGCGGAGCCCGCCGCGGGTCCGGAACCGGAACTCAGCGCTGCAGAGCCGTCTTTTGCTGCCGGGCTGCCTCCGGCAGAGGACATGCAGGACACGGCCCCGCATCCCGGCCCTGAGCCGGATCCCGTTGCAGCAGTGGACCTCGAGGAAGAGGACCCCGCTGAGGCCGCAGTTCCCGAGGCAGAGGAGCAGGCGCCGCTTGCAGCAGAGCTTGCTGAGGAGGAGACGCCGGCAGACCCGGTCCCGGCAGAAGACACGCTTGTTGCCGCCGCAGGGATGCAGCCGGAAGAGCCGCTGGAGTTCGCCGTTTCCGCGGAAGAACCGGCGCAACCGGCACCCGAGCCGGAGGACGATCATATTTCCAGTCCCGCCGCAGCCTTCCCGCCGCATGATCTGGACGAAGCCGCCCGCCAGGCGGATGCGCTGGAGTTCGCAGCCGGTTTCGACGGCAGCGGTGATGACGGCGCCGAAGAGCCAGCTCAGCCGGACGCAGAGGTTGAAGCAGAGCCGGACGCGCAAACGGCCGCCATCGGGGAGCCCTCCGCCCTGCCGGACTTCGAGGCCGGGGAAATGGCCGCGGAGCTGACCGGACCGGCACCGGAACCTGCGCTGGAAGAGGCCGCCGAAGAGCCGGCAGAACCGCTGGCCGAAGCTGCTCCGGCTGCGCCTGTCCCGGTCCAGCCCGGCATTCTGGCGCTGCTGGCGGAAACCCGCAGCCTGCCGCCGCAGTCGCTGACCGCAATTGCCGCCTGCACCGAGGAACTGCGCGCCCTTGTTCAGAACAGGCCCTGAGGCCGCCAAACCGGAATTCGGCGCGAATTCCGGCCCGGGAAACGGCTGCCATCTGTGCCTGACCCGTCAACTGCTTCTGACTGCTGAATTTCTTTGCGGGGCCGCAAAAAATCTTGCCGCCCCCTCTTGCCCCTGCCGCGAAAACGGTTAGAAGGCTTTGCAACGGGCTATGGCGCAGCCTGGTAGCGCGTCCGTCTGGGGGACGGAAGGTCGCAGGTTCGAGTCCTGCTAGCCCGACCATATGAAAAACGCCCGGGTGTTCACGCACCCGGGCGTTTTCACATCCGGAACCAGCTTTGCCGATTGCGCATGGCGCCCGGATGGGACAGCATCGCCGCAAAGCCGGCGCGCGGAGGGGGACAGGAAATGACAGGCGTTTTGCCCAGCCAAACCATTGAAATGATGCTGGAACGCGGGGAGATCACCGTCAGCACGCCGCTGGTGGAGGGCCAGGTGCAGCCCGCCAGCCTCGACCTGCGCCTCGGCAGCATCGCCTACCGGGTGCGGGCGTCGTTTCTGGCCGGCCAGGGCCGCAGCGTTTCCGACCGGCTGACCGAATTCGAGATGCACCGGATCGACCTGAGCAATGGCGCAGTGCTGGAGAAGGGCTGCGTCTACGTGGTGCCGCTGATGGAAGGGCTGGCGCTGCCCGGCGATGTATCCGCCGTCGCCAACGCCAAAAGCTCCACCGGGCGGCTGGACCTCCTGACCCGCACCATCACCGACGGCGGCGAGGAGTTTGACCGCATCAAGCCCGGTTACACCGGCCCGCTTTTTGCCGAGATCTGCCCGCGCTCCTTCTCGGTGCTGGTGCGCCCGGGCATGCGGCTCAACCAGATCCGCTTCCGCACCGGCCAGGCGGTTCTGTCGGACGCAGAGCTCAAGATGCTGCACGCCGGCACCCCGCTGGTGAATGGCGAGGCGGTGATCGAGGACGGGCTGGGCTTTTCCGTCGATCTGAAACTGCCCGGCACCGATCTGGTCGGCTACCGCGCCAAACCGCACACCGGCGTCATCGACCTGGACCGGATCGGCGAATACGACCCGCAGGAGTACTGGGAAGAGGTCCGCACCAAGGATGGCCGCATCATCCTGGACCCCGGCGCATTCTATATTCTGGTCAGCCGCGAGGCGGTGCATATCCCGCCCGCCTATGCGGCGGAGATGGCGCCCTATCTGGCGATGGTCGGCGAATTCCGGGTGCATTATGCGGGCTTTTTCGACCCCGGCTTCGGCCATGACGCGGCTGGCGGCACCGGCTCGCGCGGGGTGCTGGAGGTGCGCTGCCACGAGGCGCCCTTTGTGCTGGAGCACGGGCAGGTCGTGGGCCGCCTGGTCTATGAGAAGATGGCCGAGGTGCCGGAACAGCTTTACGGCGCGGGCATTGCCTCCAACTACCAGGGCCAGGGGCTGAAGCTGTCCAAGCATTTCAAGACGCCTGCTTGACCCTTTCGCCCGGCGGCACCGCCGGGCGGCGCCCGTCCGCGCCCTCAACGCTTGATATACAGATCCTCCTCCAGCTCTGCGCTGACGCCAGCCTGCACGGTGCGCTCCAGATGGGTGGAAAGCGTCATATAGGTGCGGGTGCCGCGCACCCCTTCGACGTCATAGATCCGGGCCAGCAGCCCCTCCAGCGCATGCGGCGAGGCCACCCGCACCTTGAGGATCAGGCAGGTGTCGCCGGTGGCGGTGTGGATCTCCTCCACCTCCGGCCAGGCTTCCAGCGACATGAGTTCCGCCGTTTTGCCCCAGCCGACCGTGTCCACATGGATGAAGGCCAGCATCGGCTTGCCCACCGCAGGCCCGTCCAGCTGCGCCACCGTTGCCCGGATCGCACCGGAGGCCCTGAGCCGCTTCACCCGCTCATGCACCGCCGGTGCCGAGAGGCCCGCCACGTGCCCGATGGCAGCATAGGACAGGGTCGCATCGACGCTCAGCGCGCCTAATATTTTTCGGTCCAACGCGTCCGGAACGCGGGCAGGCCCGCCGTTCCTCCGAACCTCATCTGTTTTTCCTCTGACCATATCCGCCCCACCTTCACAGAACTTTTTTCAGCATTTAGCAAATATACCTGAACATTCTTCAAGGTAAACCCATGCGAACCCCGATTCTGATCCTGATGAGCGCCATTGGCGTGATTGGTGCCAACTCCCTGCTGCTGTCGCCGGTGGTGACGGCTGTCAGCGAAACCCTGAATGCCACCACGGCAGAGGTGATGCGGGCCGCCAGTGCTTATGGGCTGGGGGTCGCCGCCGCAGCCTTGCTGCTGGCGCCGCTAGGGGACCGGATCGGCGCCGGGCGGCTGATGCGCGCGGCACTCCTGCTGCTGGGGGCCGGGCTGGGCGCCAGTGCCGCAGCGCCGGATGTCTGGACACTGATGGCCGCGCAGGCGCTCTGCGGGCTGGCGGCCGGAGCCGCCCTGCCCTCGATCTACACGCTGGCAATGGTGATTGCCCCCAAGGGACGCGAAGCGCGGGTGCTGGGCTACGTGCTGGCGGGCTGGACGGTGTCGATGGTGCTGGGTGTCAGCGTCAGCGCCTGGGCCACCGACCTCGCGGGCTGGCGCGTGGTCTATGGCGCGCTGGCGGGCGTGGCGCTGCTGCTGTGGGCCGCTTCCGCTTCGCTGCGCGCCGCGGGCAGCCCCAGCGGCCAGGCGACCTCGCCGCTGACGGCGCTGCGAGTGCCGGGGATTTTCCGCGGCCTGCTCGCAACCGCGCTGCTGATGATGGGGTTTTACAGCAGCTATTTCTTCACCGGCGCCCATATCACCCAAGCGCTTGGCCTCAGCACCACGCAGGCGGGTCTGTTGCCGCTGTTCTACGGTATCGGCTTTGGCCTTGCGGTGCTGCTGGATCCGCTCTTGGACCGCCTGGGGCTGGCCCGCGCCACCGCGCCGGTGCTGCTGGCGGTCGCAGCCAGCTACCTGCTGATGATGACCGTTGCGCCGGAATACCTGCTGTTGCTGGGGGCTGCCCTGATCTGGGGCGTGTTCCAGCATCTTGCCCTCAACCTGCTGGTGGCGCGACTCACGGCGCTGGAACCTGCGCAGCGCGGCGCGATCATGGGCCTTTACAGCACCGTCACTTACCTCTGTGTGTTTGCAGCACCCTTTGCGGGCGGGCTGCTGTTCGCAGCCTGGGGTTTGGCGGGCTGCCTGATGCTGTCCGCGCTGCTGGCGCTCAGCGGCGCGGCTGAGGCGCTTGGCCTCCGGCACAAGCCCGGCGCGCTGGCTGCCGGTTCCGCTACTTGACCTTGGGAATGCGCGACCTTGCATTGCGGAATTTGCGTTGCGGGCTGGGGCCAGGTCCGAATCCAGGCGCCGGCCCCTTGCTCTTGCCCAGGCGCTGCGCACCGTGCTGTGCGGCGCGGCGCAGCCCGGCATTGACCGCACGCCCGATCAGGCGGCGCAGCACCATGCGGATGATCCAGTTCGCATTCATGGCCTCAGTCCTCTGCCTAGCCTTGCGGGCATCTTAGAAAACCAATGCGGCAATTTCCGGGCGTTCCGAAGCGCCGGGGCATCACTCCTCGAACAGTTCGGCCTGTTCTTCCGCCTCGTCGTCCTCGTCGCCGCCCTGACCCAGCGGCAGGCTGCCCGGCGGCGGCCGGTTCTCCAAAAGGCCCGCGGCGCGCAGTTCCTTGAGGCCTGGCAGGTCGCGGGCGCTTTCGAGGCCGAAATGGTCCAGGAAATCCGGGGTCACCACAAATGTCACCGGGCGGCCCGGCGTCATCCGGCGGCGGCCCAGGCGGATCCAGTCCATCTCCATCAACTGGTCGATGGTGCCGCGCGACACTGAAACACCGCGGATTTCCTCGATCTCCGCCCGGGTCACCGGCTGGTGATAGGCAACAATGGCCAGGGTTTCGATGGCGGCGCGGCTCAGCTTGCGCAGCTCGGTGGTTTCCTTCTGCATCAGAAAGCCGAGATCCGGCGCGGTTCGGATCGCCCAGGCATCGCCCAGGCGCACGACACGCACGCCGCGCCCCTCATAGCGCTTGCGCAGATGCTCCAGCGCCTCGCGCGGGTTGCAGCCGGGCGGCATGCGGCCCTCAAGGTCGCGCAGGGTAACAGGCTCGGCGCTGGCGAACAGCACCGCCTCGACCATCCGCTCCTGCTCTGCCATCGGCGGCGCGTCAAACAAGGTGTCGTTTTCGGTCCGGCCAGAGCTGCCGGCCGCGTCCATGATCTGATCTTCCATCAGGTATCCTCGTCGAGGCTGCGCAGCTGAATGGGCGCAAATGTTTCGCTCTGGCGCAGCTCTGCCTTGCCTTCCTTGACCAGCTGCAGCGAGGCGGCAAAGGTCGCCGCGGTCGCTGAACGGCGCTTGACCGGATCGCTGTGCCAGCCGTCCGGCAGATAACTGATCAGGTCGGTCCAGTCGCCGGTAAAGCCCAGCAGATGCCGCATCCGGTCCAGCGCCTCCTCCATGGTGAAGACCGAGTCGCGGTCCATCACGAAGGGGCGGAAGTCCTCCTTGGTGCGGATGCGGGCATAGGCCTGCATCAGGTCCAGAAGGTTGGCGGTATAGGTCACGGTCTTGATGCGGGCGACGCTCTCTTCCTCGCCGCGGGCAAAGAAGTCGCGGCCCAGCCGGTCGCGCCCCATCAGCCGTGCGGCGGCGTCGCGCATCGCCTGGAGGCGTTCCAGCTGGAACGCCAGGTGGGCGGCCAGTTCTTCGCCCGACGGCCCCTCTTCTTCCGGGTCGGGGGGCAGCAGCAGGCGGGACTTCAGAAACGCCAGCCAGGCCGCCATCACCAGATAATCGGCCGCCAGCTCAATGCGCAGTTCCTTGGCCTTCTCGACAAAGGCCAGGTACTGCTTGGCCAGCTCCAGAACGGAGATCTTGCGCAGGTCGACTTTCTGCGTGCGCGACAGCGTCAGCAGCAGGTCGAGCGGGCCTTCGAACCCGTCCACATCCACGATCAGGGCCTCGGCCGCCAGCCGTTCCTCTACGCTCGTGTCCGCTTCTGAAAAAAGTGTCTGCTCAGCCATACACCTGCCCGCCCATGAGGGCGGCAAGTTCTCTTTCAGCGCTCATAATGTCAAGGGCAACAGGTGCGCGGCGGGCCTCCAGCGCGCGCTCTGCGCGGGTCTGTGCCGCTTCACTCATGGTGCCGGCAGCCTCAGCCACTGCCTTCCGTTCCTCCAGCGAGGCATTGCACAGCAGGACAACATCACAGCCCGCCGCCAGCGAGGCGCGGGCGTTGTCTGCCAGCGATCCCTGCAGCGCCTTCATCGAGATATCGTCGGTCATGATCAGCCCGTCAAAGCCGATGCGTTCCCGGATCAGCCGCATCATCACCGGCGAGGTGGTGGCGGGCTGGTCGTCATAGGCGTCATAGACCAAATGCGCGGTCATCCCCAGCGGCAGGTCGTTGAGCGCTGTAAAGGCGGCAAAATCGCTGTCCTCCAGCGTCTCCGGGTGGCTGGCCACATGCGGCAGGTCCAGGTGGCTGTCCGCGGTGGCGCGGCCATGGCCCGGGATATGTTTCAGCACCGGCAGCACGCCGCCGTCCAGATGCGCGGTTGCCACTGCGCGGGCAATCCGCGCCACAGTTGCGGCGCTGGTGCCATAGCAGCGGTTGCGCAGGAACTCATGGGTTTCGGCAAAAGCGATATCAGCAATCGGAGCGCAGTTGCTGTCGATGCCCAGCCCGTGCAGCTCATGCGCGATCAGACGGTAGCGCAGGTACATCGCCCGCACGGCATCCTCGCCGGCCAGCTGCACATGCTCCAGCGGGGGGCGCCAGTTGCGCGCAAGCGGTTTGCGCAGCCGCTGGACCCGTCCGCCCTCCTGATCGATGGTGATCGGGCAGTTGCGGCCCACCGCCTCGCGGAAGTCCCCGCAAAGGGCCTGGATCTGTTCGACATCTTCCAGGTTTCGGGCAAACAGGATGAAGCCGAACGGGTCGGCATCACGGAAGAACGCCTTTTCATCCGCTGTCAGCCGCAGGCCTTCGGCATCAAGGATCGTGGCTCCGTAGGTCATGAGTGCCCCCTGGTGGTCGCGCTCCCCCGGTCAGTGACAAAAAGGGCTGCGCCCGGCCCGGCGGGGAGGGTGCAAAGCGCCCGCCCCGTGGGGGGCGGGACGGGCGCTGCCCGGCCTTTCGGCCGGGCGGAACATAAGTCTGCCTCGGTACTGTTACCGGGTGGTTACCGGAATGCAATCGGCATTGCCCGCCACCAGCGCCGAGCAGAACCGGCGCGCATCCGACAGGCCGTCGAACCCCATCGCCCGCAAGCGGTAGAAGGTCCGCCCGCCGCTTTCGGCGCGCTGGATCACCCGCTGCTTGGTGTCCAGATACTCCGGGAAACGGGCGCTGATGCGGTTCCATTCCGCGCGCGCGACCTCCGGGCTTTCATAGGCGCCCAGTTGCGCCAGGCGGGTGCCGGCGGCCAGGGTTGCCGGGTCCACATCTACGGTTCCGGCACGCGCTGCCGGTGCGGCTGCGGCCGGAGCGGGGCTGAACCGTGCGGGACGGGCCGAGGGCCGCAGCGAGACCTTGACGCCGGGCGCATTCAGCAGTGCCGGAGACGCGGTAGTAGCGGCCAGTGTTGGCTGCAGGGGTTCCGGCTGCACAATCGCCGGGGCTGCTGCCGAGGCGGGAACCGCAGCAGAGACGTCTTCTGCTTCGCGTGCGAGCTCCGCCACCAGCGCATCGATATCGCCATTCTGGAACGAGGCCACCGCTTCATCGCTGACACTGGCTGAGACACCCGGGGCAGCGGGAAGTTCCGGTTCCGCCGGGACAGCAGGCAATTCCGCTGCCGGCGCGGCTTCGGCTGCCAGTTCCGGCAGCGGCTTGTCATCTTCTGTCAGTTCAATGGCGGCGGGCGCCAGGGTGAGCCGGTCCGCGGGCGCCTCGGCGCTGCCGCTGGCCGCCACCGCATTCACCGCCAGCCCCTGATGGTCTGCCTGGCTGCCGCCCGGATTTGCGGGCTGCTCGCGCATCGGGCCTTCAGCGGCGCGCACCACCGGCACCCCGCTCACGTCGCGCATCACCAGCTTGTAGCCCCAGAAACCGACGCCTGCGACCAGCGCAATGGAGGCCACCGCGCCCAGGATGCTCAGGCTCTTGGAGAACCGTGCCCGCAGGCCCGCAGGTGCCGCGGCATAGGCCGCATAGTCATCGGCGCCATAGCCGTGCCCTTCCGGCTGATAGCCATAGGCCGTATCCTCATAGCCATAGGCCGGCTCGGCACCGGGCCCGGTATACTGCTGGCTGCCGTAATGCTGCCCCGCGTAGGGCTGGTCGGAGTACTGCTGCCCGGAGGAGCTGCCAGCTGCGGTGTCCTGCTGCTGGCCACTGCCCTGTGAATAGGCGTGGCCGTGGCCCGCCTGCGCAAAATACGCCATTGTCCGCCTCACTGCCCGGGTGGCGGCGCTGTCTGTGGCACCGCATTCCCAGATCTCTTGAACTGCCTCGTTCCGGCGCAATGCGCGATTTACGTCCGCAGGGGCCTGCGCCCCTTTGGTTATCGCATCTCTTCTGCCGGTTTGACGCCAAGAATACCAAGACCTGCGGAAATGACAACGGAAACGGCCCGCGCCAGCGCCAAATTCGCATGTGTTGCCGATTGGCTGCTCTCGTTAACGAAGCGTAAACCTTCATTCGACTTACCCAGATGGTAGAGGCCGTGCAGCTCGGAGGCGAGGTCGTAGAGATAGAAGGCCACCCGGTGCGGCTCGTGGGTGCGGGCGGCGATTTCCACCTGGCGCGGCCATTCGGCCAGCTTCCTAGCTACCGCCAGCTGCGCCGGGTCGGCGATCAGGGTCAGGTCGGCAGCGTTCAAGGCGGCGTCATCCGCGGCAATCCCCTGTTCCTCTGCCTTGCGCAGGGTCGAGCAGATCCGCGCATTCGCATATTGCACGTAGAACACCGGGTTGTCCTTGGACTGCTCCAGCGCCTTGTCGAGGTCGAAGTCGAAGCCCTGGTCGTTCTTGCGCGTCAGCAGCATGAAGCGGGTGACATCCGCGCCCACCGCATCCACCACATCGCGCAGGGTGACAAAGGTCCCTGCCCGCTTGGACATCTTGAATTCCTGGCCGTCCTTGAACAGCTTCACCAGCTGGCACAGCTTGATGTCCAGCGGCACCCTGCCGTCGGACAGCGCCGAAACCGCCGCTTTCATCCGCTTGACATAGCCGCCGTGGTCAGCGCCGAAAATGTCGATCAGCTCGTCAAAGCCGCGCTCCACCTTGTCGTAGTGATAGGCGATATCCGGCGCGAAATAGGTCCAGGAGCCATCGGATTTCTTCACCGCCCGGTCCACGTCGTCGCCGTGATCGGTGGATTTGAACAGCGTCTGCTCGCGCGGCTCCCAGTCGTCGGGCTTCTTGCCTTTCGGCGGCTCCAGCACGCCCTGATAGATCAGCCCCTTGGCTTCCAGGCTGGCCAGCGCCGCCTCGATCTTGCCGGTGCCATAGAGCGATTTCTCGGAATAGAACTTGTCCATCTTGATGCCGAGCTGGGCCAGGTCCTCGCGGATCAGCCCCATCATCGCATCGGTGGAGAATTCACGCACCTCGGCCAGCCAGACGTCCTCGCCCTTGCCGACATAGGCATCGCCAACCTTGTCTTTCAGCGCCTGCCCGACCGGGACCAGATAGTCGCCCGGATAGGTGCCGTCGGCAAAGGCCACTTCCTGCCCGTGCGCCTCCAGGTAGCGCAGGTAGACAGAGCGCGCCAGCACATCGACCTGGCCGCCGCCGTCGTTGATGTAATACTCGCGGGTGACGTCATAGCCGGCATAGGCCAAGAGCGCCGCCAGCGCATCGCCGAACACCGCACCGCGGGTATGGCCCACGTGCAGGGGACCGGTCGGGTTGGCGGAGACATATTCGACGTTCACGCGCTTGCCTGCGCCCATGTCCGAGCGGCCGAAATCCGTGCCTGCGTCCAGGACCGATTTCAGAACACCCTGCCAGACGCCCGGCGCCAGCCGCAGGTTGAGGAAGCCGGGGCCTGCCACCTCAGCGCTGGTGATCCGCCCGTCCGCGGCCAGCTTGGCTGCCAGCGCCTCGGCAATGTCGCGCGGCTTCATCTTGGCGGGCTTGGCCAGCACCATCGCCGCATTGGTTGCCATGTCGCCATGGGCGGCATCGCGCGGCGGCTCCACCGCCACATTGGCAAAATCGAGCCCCTCGGGCAGCGCGCCTTCGCCGGTCATGGCGGTCAGGCTGTCAATCACAAGCGTGCGGATATCGGTAAAGAGGTTCATGTCTGGCGTCCCAACTGTTCAGCACTGCGGATACCGGGGGCCAGAGGCAGGGTCAACAGCATTGCAAAGGCTGCCCGGACCCTCAGACGGGCGGCACCGGAAAATTCGAATTTTCCGGCCAAATTTCTTCCTCAAGAAATTTGCGCCGCGGGTGCAGCGCCGGTCTCACAATACAGCAGTGCGGTCTTCCAGAATTTTGCCCCAGGTGAAAATCTCGTAGGAGCGGAAGGCGGGCACATAAAACGGGTCGCCATGGATCAGATGCTCCACCTCGATCCGGTCCTCGGCCTCGACGATCCACAAGGCGCCGCAGAAATCGCCATCCGTGTCCGGCTTCAGCCCGCCGCCGATGCGCAGTTCCGGGTGGTCCTCGACATAGGCCACATGGGCATCGCGCCGGGCCTTGTCGGCGCGGATATCCATCATCGCAGGCGCATCGCGAAACAGCACCGCCCAGCGGGTCAATGCGGGTGCGGATTTGCGGGCTTCACTGGCGGCGGTCATGAAAACATCCCCTGGATGGCGGAGGCGGTGCCCCATTCGGTGATTTTATACGTACGCAAGGAGGCCACGTAGTACGGGTCCTGCAGGATCAGCCGCTCCACATCCTGGCGGGTTTCGGCCTCCACGTTCCAGATCGCGCCGGGGAAGTCCTGCATCGGCCGCATCGCCAGCGCACCGCCGATCTGCAGCTCCGGACGCGCGCGCACAAAGGCTATATGCGCCTCGCGCCGCTTCCTGTCGCTGCGCACCCGGTCCATTTCGGGCTTGTCCGTGAATGTGACGGTCCAGCGTGCCATGGCTTTCCCCTCGTTATGCCTCCCCTCGCGGATAACGCCGATGCCCCGCGGCATCATAGGGCCAGATCATAACACGGCTTACGGCCAATTTGCACCGCGGGGCGAGGCCGGGCCAGAGGCTGCCCCCTGACGGCCCCGCCTCATGGGCTAGGCCGGATGCCCCTGCGACTGCTTTGCCCCGTCGCAGATGTCGTACCATCCGGGCTTTTCGCCCACGAACTCGTGAAAGCTGTTGCGCACCTCCAGCGCCCCGTCCAGCGCATTTGCCGCAATCGGGAAGCTCTCCTCCTCCGACAGGATCTCCCCCAGCGAGCTGCCGCAGATCCGGCAGAAGCAGCGGCCGTATTTATAGGGCGGCGCAGGCTGGTACAGCATCACTTCCTCCTTGCCCGCAATCCAGCGCAGATCGTCCTTCTTCACAAAAACGATGGTGCTGGCCCCGGCCTTGCGGCAGCGGGAGCAATGGCACGTGCCCATCAGGCCGGGTTGCGCCAGCAATTCAAACCTGACCGCGCCACAGCAGCAGCTTCCCTCAATCATTCCGGCAATCCTTCTGTTCAATTAAATTTAGCAAGAACATTACAGGAACATTGACCGCCAAACAAGCCGCCGAAAGGCGTTGCGCAAAGCCCCGCCGCAGCGCCCGCCCCGCTTGCGCGGCCTTAACCCGTTTCTGCGACAGTCACTTCCGCTGCAGCACAAGGCGCGGGTCTGGCACCCCGCGCGAACAGGAGACCAGGACCCCCAAGACCACCTCCGCAAAAGGTGCAGGGGCGTCACATGGTTAAAGCTTTTGACCGGACCCGGGGCGCGCTGGCGTTCCGGCCCTACCCTCCGCCCCCGTTGGCGGCGCCGCCATCTTTAACCGGCCCTTCAAAGGCACGCAGACAGGACAGACGCAGACAGAAGAACAGCAAAACGGCAGCAGACAGAGCCCTTACACCTCGACCTTCACCCCGATCAGCCGCTCATGCAGTTGCAGGGCAAAGCGGTCGGTCATACCGGCGATATAATCCGACACGATCCGCGCCAGCGCGGTGCGGTCCAGTGCGGCCGCAATCTCGGCGTGCCAGCGTTCCGGCATGTCCTGCGGATTATCCAGGAAATAGGGAAACAGAGCCTCCACCACCTTGGCAACCTTGGCGCGCTTCTCCATCACCGAGGGCGCCCGGTACATGCGGGTGAACAGGAAGGCGCGGATTTCCTTCAGGTCGCGCCACAGGGGATCAGAGAACTTCACCACCGGATGCCCCAGGCCGCGCACCTCCTCGACGCTCTGCACCCCGGTTTCCGCCAGAAGGTGCTGCGCAGTGGCGATCACATCCTCCACCATGAAGCCGAAGAACCGCCTCAGCGCCTCATGCCGGCGGCGGTTGGGATCAAGGCCGGGGTATTTCCGGTCCACCGCGCCATAGGCCCTGTCCAAGAGCGGCAGCCGCGCCAAGTCATCGTCAGTGAACAACCCGGCCCGCAGCGCGTCGTGCAGGTCGTGGTTATTATAGGCGATGTCATCGGACAGTGCCGCCACCTGCGCCTCGGCGCTGGCGTGGGTGTGCAGTTCCAGGTCGATGGCGGCATTGCATTCCGCCAAAGCCCAGGGCAGCTCCCCCACCACCGGGCCGTTGTGTTTGGCAATGGCTTCAAGGGTTTCCCAAGTCAGGTTCAGTCCGTCGAACTCGGCATAGTGGCGCTCCAGGCAAGTCACGATGCGGATTGCCTGGGCATTGTGGTCAAAGCCGCCGTAGGGCGCCATCAGCGCATGCAGCGCATCCTCGCCGGTGTGCCCGAACGGCGTGTGGCCGAGGTCATGCGCCAGCGCCACCGCCTCGGTCAGCTCCTGGTTCAGCCCCAGCGCGCCGGCAATGGTGCGGCCCACCTGCCCGACCTCGATCGAATGGGTGAGGCGGGTGCGGTAGTTGTCGCCCTCATGCTCCACAAAAACCTGTGTCTTGTGCTTCAGCCGCCGGAACGCGCTGGCATGGATGATCCGGTCGCGGTCGCGCTGGTAGGGGGAACGGAAGGAGCTTTCCTCCTCCGGCACCTGCCGCCCGCGGCTGCGGTCCGGCATCGTGGCATAAGGTGCGTGCAATTCAAATCTTTTAACCAAAGCTGGGGCTCCACATCTTGCCGCGTGAATTGCACCTTTCTATATAAAGCTTTGCGCTGCAACCTACGCCCGTGGAGAAAGCTGATGAACCTGCCCCCCAAAGTCACCGACCGCGCCTTTGCCCGGCTGGCCGAGATCGGCGCCGCGGACCAGGGCCAGGCGCTGCGGGTTGCGGTGGAAGGCGGCGGCTGCTCCGGCTTCCAGTACGAGATTGCGCTGGATGAGGCCAAGGAGGATGATCTGGTGCTTGAGGGCCAGGGCGAGAAAGTCGTGGTCGACAGTGTGTCCCTGCCGTTTCTGGAAAACGCGGTGATTGATTTCACCGAGGAGCTGATCGGCGCACGCTTCACCATCGAAAACCCCAACGCCACCTCCAGCTGCGGCTGCGGCACCTCGTTTTCCATGTAATCCCGCCGTTTTCCGGGCCGGAATTATCGCATAATTCCGGCGCCCCTCGCGGGGCGCAACGGTTTCCCGGTCAGATGTTACGGATCCGTCTGAAGGCGCCCGGCGCGACGCAACCGCGGCATCGCCGGGGCGAACTGGTCCCAGACCAGATAGAGGCCGGAGGCAATCACGATGGCTCCGCCCAAGTAAGTGGAGGCAGGCGGGAACTCCCCGAAGAACACCGCGCCAATCACGGCCATCCAGATGAACTGCAGGTTCATCAACGGCGTCACCGCATAGGACGCCAGCAGGCGCAGCGCCACCACCAGGAGCCAGCGCGCCCCGAACAGCAGGAACGCATAGGCCGCCGCCCAGGCAACATCCGCCAGTGGCATCGGCACCCAGACAAAGGGCAGCGCCAGCAGCATCGCACCGCACAGCGTGAGGTTCGGATAGAACACCTGCGCCAGCGCGTTGCTTTCATACCGGCCGATAAACCGTGCCATTGTCATGGAAAATGTGCCGGACACCACCGCCGCAAAGGCCACCAGATGGCCCGTTGCAGAGTGACTGCCGTCACCGCCGTGGGGCAGCAGAAACAGCACCCCGGCAAAGCCCGCCAGCAGTGCAATCCAGGCCGCCGGGCGCACAGGTTCCTTCAGCACTAGTCCGGACATCGCCCCCGCCAGCAGCGGCATCAGGCCGATGAAAACAAAGACCTCGGCAAAGGGCAGCAGCCGGAAGGCATAGAAAAAACAGACCGCGGCAATCAGGGTCGCCACCGAGCGCAGCGCCATCGCCCGCGGGCAGCGGGTCCGGAAGCCGCCGCGCTGCGCTGGTATCCTGTCGGCCAGCAGGCAGAAGCCCGCGACCATGGCACCGGACAGCGCATAAAGCTGAGCCGCCGCATACTGGCCCGCCAGCAGTTTCGTGATCCCGTCAGCAGAGGCAATCAGCCCGGTATAGGCCACCACCAGCAGGGCCCCGCCCAGGGCCTGGTTGCGGGAACAGGTCATCACGCGGCCCCAGCGCTGCCCGCCCGGGCAAATCCTTCAAAGAAACTTGCAAAGCCTGTGCAGCTGCGCTCTGCAGCGCTCAGCAGCCCGTGCTCTTCTTCATTCAGCATGGCTTCGGTCCGCGCCTTGACCGCGCCCCAGCCCGGCCGGCCGGTTCCGGCCTCAAAAACGGCTTCTGAAAGGCTTCTCAAAATACTTCCTCCCCGCACCGCTGACACATGCACCCCCGTTGCGGGGACTGCCTGCCGGAACGCCGGGCGCCCGGACAGGATCATGAGCCAGTTAACAACAAAATACTCGTGATAAGAATCCTGAAGTCCAGAAAATTCTCTCTCTGATAGAGTAAAGGCGGAAACCTGCCTGTCAAGCCAGCCTTCCCAGGCGGCAGGCGGCTGCTGGCCCGCATAACGCAGCGCAATGCAAATCTCGGCCAGCAGATCGGCGTTCTGGTCCAGGAAGGCCACCAGACCCGCATATTCCAGGCTGGTCAGCGCAGCCGCAGGCAATTGCGGGTCGCGGCGGCCGTATTCCGACAGATAGAAGACAATATGGGTCAGCTCATAGGCGGCTTTCTTGTTGGGAATGGCAAAGGTTTCCGGGCGCGAGATGAAGTCGCGCAGCCGGTCGTCCAGCCCATCGCCGGGCAAGGAGACACCGCGGCGCGCCAGCAGGCGCCGGGCCTCTGCCCGCTGCAGATCGGACAGCTCAGCCTGCGCCAGCCCCTCCCCCTGAACCCACGCGGCCAGCTGCGCGCCGGTTTCGCCCGGCAGGCCCAGATCCTCCAGGTCCAGACAGATCGACAGGATGAAGCGGTAGTACTGGCGGAAGAAACTGATATGCCGCGCCGCACCGTCATAGAACCCCTGCAACGGCACCAGGGCCTCGGCGGCAACGTCGGCCCCGGTGCATTCCAGGATGTTCAGCAGCTCGGCGTTTTCCTTGAGCCAGAACACGTCCTCCTGCGGGCGCCGCTGCGTGGCAAAGCTGCCAATCAGCGCGGCCTGCGCAGCCGCCCGGGACTGGCGGGCGGAAGGAGAGAAGAACGGGATGATCTGGGCCATGAAGACCTCCTGCAAAAGTGTGCGGCGCGGCCAGGGCGGCCCCGCATCCGGAGCCGCCAAAGGTCAGGGGCCGGGAGGCAGGCCGGCCCCCACCGGATCAGCTGCCCGAGGAAAACAGCCGGGTTGCATCGCCATCGCTGGTGCGGGCTTCTGCCGCCGGTGCAGAGCCGGAGGAAAACAGATGCGTCCCCTCACCTGCCCCGCGCTCAGCCGCAGCGGCCGGAGCCGAGCCTGAGGAGAACATTTCCGTCAGGTCACCGGAGGCCGTTTCACTTTCCGCCGCCGGAGCGGAACCGGAAGAAAACATCTCCGTCAAATCACCGCCAGCAACTTCTGATTGTGCGGAAGGTGCAGAGCCGGAAGAAAACATCTGCACCAGGTCGCCAGCACAGGTGTCTGCCCGGGATGCAGGCGCGGAGCCGGAGGAGAACAATTCCACCAGGTCGCCAGCCGCGGCTTCGCTGCAGGCCGACGGCGCCGAACCGCTGGAGAACAGCCCGGTTTCACCGCCTGCCCAGCTCTCCGCCATCTGCGGCATGGAACCCGAGGAGAACAGCGAAACGCCTTCCCCTGCTGACAGATCCGCACTGAGTTCGGGCGCGGAGCCGGAAGAGAACATCTCTGTTGCGCCGCCCTCGAACAGGCTGGCGCCTGCGGCCGGGCGGGTGGCGTGGATGGTCTGGATTTTACGCTGAGCAGTCATGTTGGAACCCCATTCGTTAAGGACAAAAGGCTCCTTGACGCTGGCACGGGCGCCGCGCAGCGCAAACAAAAAATGCAATTTCACATTGTATTTTGTAG
Organism: Leisingera sp. S132; assembly: GCF_025144465.1. Classification (NCBI taxonomy): domain Bacteria; kingdom Pseudomonadati; phylum Pseudomonadota; class Alphaproteobacteria; order Rhodobacterales; family Roseobacteraceae; genus Leisingera; species Leisingera sp. S132. The sequence continues at coordinate 1,371,434 of NZ_CP083553.1, read as the reverse complement.
TTTCAATTACTTTAACTTCAAGCCGCTATTTTTTGCGCAATTTCAATTATTTCAATTCATCCACAGGATATGCACCGCGTTATTCACACGCATATTATTGCAAAATAACGAAACTCAACCTGAGGGGTATTTTTCACCTGTGCAAAACGCCGCCGCCCGGCGGCGCCAAAGGTGATTCGCGATTCGCGCATCGGACTTGCCCCGGGGCGCTGATTCAGCGATAGATCGGCTCCGAATAAAGATTTCTGTGCCGGAGACAAGCCATGAAAATCGCCACATTTAATATCAATGGCATCAAGGCCCGGGCGCAGGCGCTGCCGGACTGGCTGGACGAAGCGCAGCCCGACGTGGTGGTGCTGCAGGAGATCAAGTCGGTGGATGAGGCCTTCCCGCGCGAGATCTTCGAGGAGCGCGGCTATAATGTCGAAACCCATGGGCAGAAAAGCTTTAACGGGGTGGCGATCCTGTCGAAACTGCCGCTGGAGGATGTGACCCGCGGGCTGCCCGGCGACGACAGCGACGAACAGGCGCGATGGATCGAGGCCACGGTTGTGGGCAAACAGGCGATCCGGATCTGCGGCCTCTATCTGCCCAACGGCAACCCGGTGGAGCTGGAGGCCGACGGCAGCCCGGTGGCGGGCGGCAAATACGCCTACAAGCTGGCCTGGATGGACCGGCTGAAGACCCGCGCTGAGGCGCTGATGGCCGCGGAGATGCCTGCGCTGATGGCCGGGGATTACAACATCATCCCGCAGGCCGAGGACGCCAAGCGCCCGGAGGCCTGGCGCGAGGACGCGCTGCACCGGCCGGAAAGCCGCGCGGCGTTTCAGCGGATCGTCAACCTGGGCTTTACCGAAGCCTTCCGCGCCCGCCACCAGGGGCCGGGGCACTATTCTTTCTGGGACTACCAGGCCGGCGCCTGGAACCGCGACGACGGCATCCGCATCGACCATTTCCTGCTGACACCGCAGGCCGCCGACCTGCTGCGGGACTGCCAGATCGACAAGGATGTGCGCGGCCGCGAGAAACCCTCCGACCACGTTCCGGTCTGGGTCGACCTCGACATCTGAACGCTGCCCGCGCCGCGCAGCCGCGCGGCGCTCCGCCCAACGGGAGCGGTTCATTTTCAATGAAACTGCGACGGGCGGGAGCCGCGCCTGCCCGCCTCAGGCGGTGACGTCGTGGCGGTAGATCCAGTCAAACTGGCTGACCATACGGCCGGGGGCAAAGCGGCCGCCCAGTTTCAGCACCTGATGCGCAGGCCAGCTGAGCGGCGCGCGCAGATGGTATTTCCAGGCGTTGCTGCTGGCCGCCTGCACTACCTTTTCGGCCCGTTCGCGGCGGCGCGCCTGGTACATGGCCAGGCCGGAAGCCATCCCAGCGGCCTCCTGCAAGGAGCGCGCCAGCACCCAGGCATCCTCCAGCGCCAGATTGGCGCCCTGCGCCATGAAGGGCAGGGTCGGATGCGCAGCGTCGCCCAGGATGGCTGTGTTTTCGCCATGCCAGCGGTCCGCCACCGGATGGCGGAACAGCCCCCACAGCAGCACCTCTTCCACCGCATCCAGCAGTGCCGCGGCGCTGCCGCCGAAACCGCGGAAGGCCGCGCGCAGGTTGGCCGGGTCATCCTTGAGGTTCCAGCCCTCCTCGGCCCAGGCGCGGCGCTCCTGCACTGCGACCAGGTTCATCAGGCTGCCATCGCGCAAGGGGTAGGCCACCAGGTGCCGCCCCGGCCCCATGAAGACCTGCGCCTCCGGCGGCAGGTTCAGATGGTTCGGCACCGTGGCGCGCCAGGCGACCTGGCCGGTGAAGAAAGGCTTGCGCTCTCCGTTCAGAGCCACCCGGGTTTTCGAATGCAACCCGTCGGCGCCCACCAGCAGATCACCGCCGCATTGGGCGCCATTGCCGAGGTGCACCACAGGCTGCGGGCCGGGTTCAATGCGCTCCGCCTTTTGCAACAGCCGCACCTGCACGCCCTCGCGGCGGGCGGCACCGGCCAGGATGCCAATGAGGTCGGAACGGTGCACGAAGTAATACGGCAGCCCGGCGGCGTATTCATCCAGGTCCAGCCGCAGCACCTGGTTGCCGCGGCGATGTCCGCGCAGCACCACGGCGCGCGCCCGCTGCGAGCACCAGGCCAGGTCGTCGGCCAGCCCCAGCGCCTTCAGCACCTGCACGCCGTTGGGAGAGATCTGCAGCCCCGCGCCGACCTCTGAGATCTTCTCGGCCTGCTCCAGCACGGTGACGGATGCCCCGAAGCGGCGCAGCGCCAGCGCTGCGGCAAGGCCGCCGATGCCGGCGCCGATGACGGTTGTTTTCAGGCCTTTGAGGTCCATGGGGTTCCCGCAGATTCTCCGCCTGCCCCACATGGAACAAAAAACGCCGGAGCAAAAGGCCCCGGCGTCACTGTTTCCTGCGATTTTGCCGCCAAAATCAGCGGTTAATCGTCGCGGTGGACCTTTTCGCGGCGCTCGTGGCGCTCCTGCGCTTCCAGGCTCATGGTGGCGATCGGACGCGCATCCAGGCGTTTCAGCGAGATCGGGTCGCCAGTCACTTCGCAATAGCCGTATTCGCCCTCGTCGATGCGGCGCAGCGCCGAGTCGATCTTGGCGACCAGCTTGCGCTGACGGTCGCGGGTGCGCAGCTCCAGCGCGCGGTCGGTCTCCTCGCTGGCACGGTCGGCGACATCGGGGATATTGCGGGTGCTGTCCTGCAGCCCCTCAATCGTGTCGCGGGTATCGGCCAGCAGGTCCTGCTTCCATTCCAATAGCTTACGTCGGAAATATTCGGTCTGCCGTTCATTCATGAACGGCTCATCTTCAGCCGGTCGGTAGTCGTCCGGCAGAAACACTTCTTGCTTCATTTCGGCTCCTTCGGTCTGGCCCATCATGCTGGTCATAAACTACACCTCAACACTTTGGATCCCCCTCTGCCGCAGCGTTTATCCCTATCGGACAGGAATGTCACTACACAATAGTGGCGCCGTTTGGTTAAAACCGTGATAACAAGACGGCAACCACGGCTGACACGGGAAAGATATGCGATTTCAGGGCACTAAGGAATATGTTGCAACCGAAGACCTTAAGGTTGCAGTGAATGCGGCGGTGACGCTGGAGCGGCCGCTGCTGGTCAAGGGCGAGCCCGGAACCGGCAAAACCGAGCTGGCCAAGCAGGTTGCAGAGGCGCTGGGGCTGCGGATGATCGAGTGGAACGTGAAATCCACCACCCGCGCCCAGCAGGGGCTTTATGAATACGATGCCGTCAGCCGCCTGCGCGACAGCCAGCTGGGCGAAGAGCGCGTGCACGACGTGAAGAACTACATCCGCAAGGGCAAGCTGTGGGAGGCTTTTGAGGCGGACGAGAAAGTCGTGTTGCTGATCGACGAGATCGACAAGGCCGACATCGAGTTCCCCAACGACCTCCTGCAGGAGCTCGATAAGATGGAATTCCACGTCTACGAGACCGGCGAGACAATCAAGGCGAGACACCGCCCGATCATGATCATTACCTCCAACAACGAAAAAGAGCTGCCGGACGCCTTCCTGCGCCGCTGTTTCTTCCACTACATCCGCTTTCCGGATGCGGAGACGATGAAGAAGATCGTCGCGGTGCATCACCCCGGCATCAAAGAGGCACTGCTGACCGCCGCGCTGACCCAGTTCTACGAGATCCGCGAGACGCAAGGCTTGAAGAAGAAGCCCTCCACCTCGGAGGTGATCGACTGGCTGAAGCTGTTGCTGGCCGAAGATCTGAGCCCGGAGGACATTGCGCGCAACGGCGCCGATGCGCTGCCGAAGCTGCACGGGGCGCTGCTGAAGAACGAGCAGGACGTGCATCTGTTTGAACGCCTGGCCTTCATGGCGCGCGGTCGGCGCTGAGCGCACGGGCCTGCGGCAGAGGCCGCCGGCACCCGGGGCGGGCGCATTTACCGGCGCCTGCCTGTTTCGCTTCAAATCGCTGCCGCATTCCCCTATCAGAGGTAGCAGGGCCAGGCTGCGTTAGCCGGGCCGCTAGGGAGACACTTGAGTGCCCGCGGACGCAGCAATTGAACCGGTCAAGACCCTCCGCCGCGGCGGACCCCGCCTGATGCAGGCCGCTGCCGGCATTCTGGCGGCACTGGCGCTGGCCGCCTGCACTGCCCCAACAGCCCGGGTCGAGGCGCCAACCCGCGCGGCCGCCGAGCCACTGGCGCTGCCGCCGGTCAAGGTCTTTTCCGCGCCGCGCCCGCAAGCCCCGCAGCGCGCCAATGCGGAGATTGCCCGCGACTTCCTGGATCTGCACTTCCAGCTGGAAGGCGGCAGCACCCTGCCCCATTTCACCCGCTTCGAAAACCCGATCACCCTGCGCGTCACCGGCGCACCGCCACCGGGGTTTAACCGCGACCTGTCGGCGCTGCTCAGCCGCTTGCAAGGCGAGGCCGGGATTAGCATCCGCCGGGTCGCATCCGGCGACGCCAGCATTACCATCCAGGCCGTCTCCCGCGCCGAGATCCGCCGCGCCCTTCCCAAGGCAGCCTGTTTCGTGGTGCCCAATGTCTCGTCCCTGGCGGAGTACCGCCGCAACCGGCGCAGCCCGCGCACCAACTGGGCGCTGCTGCGCGAGCGCAGCCGGCTGGCGGTGTTCATTCCCAATGACACCAGCCCGCAGGAGGTGCGCGACTGCCTGCATGAAGAGCTGGCCCAGGCCATCGGCCCGCTGAATGACCTGTACCGGCTGCCGGATTCGATCTTCAACGACGACAACATGCACGCGGTTCTCACCGGGTTCGATATGCTGATCCTGCGCGCCACCTATGCGCCGGAGCTGCAGACCGGCATGACCCGCGCGCAGGTGGCCGCCCGGCTGCCCGCGATCCTGTCCCGGCTGAACCCGCGCGGGAATGGCGTTGCGGCCTGGCCGCTGCCGGCAACGCCGCGGGCCTGGTCTGCCGCCTATGAACAGGCACTGGGGCCGCAGGCCGCCCTGCGGGAGCGGCTGCGCGCCGCCAACAGGGCCGCGGAAATCGCCCGCGACCTGGGCTGGAGCGATCACCGCCGCGCCATGAGCCACTATACGCTGGGACGGATGCTGCATATCCGGGAGCCGGAGCTGGCCCTGCAGCATTTCCTGACCGCTCAGACCTATCTGCAGGCGCAGCGCGGCACTGCCATCCATCAGGCCAAGCTGGCGGTGCAGCTGGCCGCCCATGACGTGGCCACCGGAGATGGCGCGGCAGCCCTGAACCGGCTGAAACCCGCCGCAGCAACGGCGGCGGCGCATGAAAATGCCGCGCTACTGTCCACGCTGCTGATGCTGCAGGCAGAAGCCCTGGACCTGCAGGGCAAGACGGTTGAGGCACGCCGGGTCAGACTGGACAGCCTGGGATGGGCGCGCTACGGCTTTGGCCCGGACTGGGTGGTGGAGGCCCGGCTTGAGGAGGTTGCAGCGCTGCGGCCCGCCGGCTCCTGATAAGGCCTTGAAAAACAGATCCTGAAAGACAACGGACGGAAAGAACCATGATCGTAATCCTCGGCGTTCTGCTGGGCGGCCTGATCGGCGCCCTGAAGGCAAAGAAACGGGGCGGCAACACCCTGGACATGCTGCAATACGGCGCTGTTTATGCCATCATCTTTGGCGTGCTCGGCCTGCTGGCCACCATCCTGACCCACCGGGTGCTGGCCTAGCACCCGCCCTCGCCCGACCGCGCCAGTTCACCCCTGCCGGAGACAGATCCGCGATGTTCCAGCCCTTCTTTGAAAACCTGCGCAAGGCGTCCATTCCTGTCAGCTTGCGCGAGTATCTCACCTTTCTGGAGGGCATGAAGGCAGGGCTGGCCACCTATGACATCGAGGCGTTCTACTTCCTCGCCCGCGCGGCGATGGTGAAGGATGAGCGCAACATCGACAAGTTCGACCGCGCCTTTGCCGCCACATTCGAAGGGCTCGAGACAATCCCGTCCGAGGCGGTGATGGAGGCCGTGGACATTCCCGAGGAGTGGCTGCGCAAGATGGCGGAGAAACATCTGAGCGCGGAGGAAAAGGCAGAGATCGATGCGCTTGGCGGGTTCGACAAGCTGATGGAGACGCTGAAGGAGCGCCTCAAGGAGCAGCAGGGCCGCCACCAGGGCGGCAACAAGTGGATTGGCACCGCCGGAACCTCGCCCTTTGGCGCCTATGGCTATAACCCGGAGGGCGTGCGGATCGGCCAGGACCAGAGCCGGCACCAGCGCGCGGTCAAGGTCTGGGACAAGCGCGAGTTCAAGAACCTGGACGGCGATGTCGAACTGGGCACCCGCAACATCAAGGTGGCCCTCAAGCGCCTGCGCCGCTGGGTCCGCGAAGGCGCGCAGGAAGAGCTGGATCTGGATGGCACAATCCGCTCCACCGCCGAGCACGGCTATCTGGATGTGAAGACCCGGCCGGAGCGGCACAATGCGGTGAAGGTGCTGCTGTTTCTGGACGTCGGCGGCTCGATGGATCCGCATATTCAGGTGGTGGAGGAGCTGTTCTCGGCTGCCCGCGCCGAATTCAAGCACCTGGAATACTACTACTTCCACAATTGCCTGTATGAAGGCGTGTGGCGCGACAACCGGCGGCGCTGGAACGAGAAGACCCCGACGCACGAGGTGCTGCGCACCTACGGGCCGGACTACAAATGCATCTTCGTGGGCGATGCTTCGATGTCGCCCTATGAGATCGCCTATCCCGGCGGCGCCAATGAGCACTGGAACGAGGAAGCAGGCCAGGTCTGGCTGCAGCGGGCGCGCGAGGCCTGGGCTTCGAACCTGTGGATCAACCCGGTGCCGGAGAAATACTGGGACTACACGCATTCGATCGGCATGATCCGCGAGATCTTCGAGAACCGGATGGTGCCGATGACGCTGGACGGGCTGGAACGCGGCATGCGGGAGCTGAGCCGCTAGGCGGCCGTTAACACGGGAAGACGTCATGACAGTGATCCATGTGATCGACGCCTTCACCCGGACGCCTGGTTAGGGCAACCGGGCCGGGGTTGTGCTGGAGGCCGCGGGTCTCAGCAGCAGCGAAATGCAGGCGATTGCGGGTTTTGCCGGGCTTTCCGAGACGGCCTTTGTGCTGCCTGCGCCAGGCCAGGACCACGATTTGCAGGTCCGCTATTTCACCCCCAGCGCCGAGGTGCCCATCTGCGGCCACGCCACCGTTGCCGCTCATTTCCTGCGGGCACGGATGCTGGGGCAGCCGGACTACCGCGTGCGGGTGCTGACGGGGGCCGGGGTGCTGCCGGCAGGGGCGCAGACCTGCAGGTGGAGATGACCCAGGGCGCGGTTGTTGACGAACCCGTTCTGGATGCCGCTGATCGCGGGGAGCTGCTGGCGGCGCTGGGGATCAGTGAGGCGGAACTGGCTCAGGGGCTGCCGGTTCAGGTGGTCTCCACCGGCCACTCCAAGGTGATGGTGCCGCTACAGCCCCGCGAGAGCGTGGACAGGCTGGAACCCGACTTGCCCTGGCTGGCAGCCTTGAGCACGCGGATCGGCTGCAACGGCTATTTTCTATTTGCCGCGGTGCAGATGGAGGGACGCCTGGAAACCCACGACCGCATGTTCGCTCCGGCCATTGGCATCGCAGAGGACCCGGTGACGGGTAACGCCAACGGCCCGGCCGACGCCTATCTGCTGGCCCAAGGGCTGCTGCCGGATGTGCCGCTGCAGACCTACGCCGGGCATCAGGGCCGCGCCATCGGGCGGCCGGGCACAGTCTTTGTGACGCTGGATCAGACCGGCAGCAGCCTAGTGGTCCGGGTTTCCGGCCACGCGGCGGAAGCCGGCACCTTAACGTACCCGGCGGACCGCCCCGACAGCCTCTAACCGCGGTCAAGGGATGGTTTGCCGGTGGCACAGCATCCCTCCCGCGCCTGCAGGTGCAGCGGCTGGCGCCGCCCCCCTTGGCAGCCTTGGGCCTGGCATCCTGCCCGCCGGGCAGGATGCGCGCCGGAGCTCTTGCTCCGGCGCCGGGCCCAACCGGCAGGCTGGCATTTACAATGCTGGCCGGACGGGCGGGAGGGCGCCTTTGCTGTCCTCAGCCGCCCCAAAGACCCCAGGCACCCAAGCCGGCAACCGGCACGAACAGCCAGCCCTGGGGCAGCAGGCGGTAACCTGCCCGGCGCAGCAGCGGCAGCAGCAGGCCCACCAGCGCTGCCACCGCCGCCATGGCCGTCCCCGCCAGCGCCATCCCGGCTGCCCCGCGGGCGCCGAGGAACAGGAACAGGGCCATCAGGCCAAGAAAGCCGGTGACCATGTGCCAGCAGAGCAGCATTGTTTCGCGCGCTGCGTCGGGCAGCTGCCGGTCCTGCGCCAGCGGCCGGGCGCATTCGCGCCCGCCCGCAAATGCATGCACCAGCATCCATAGGGCGGCCAGCACCGCAGCGGCAAGAAGGCTCCATTGCATATCGAAACTCCTTAAAAAATTCAGCCGCCGCGGCCGGACCGAAGGCGGCAGGGAAATCACGCGCGGCCACTCAGACCACGGCGGCCGCGGAAGGGCCACTGGCAATTCTGCCGCAGTCGCGGGCCATGACCCGGCTCAATGCGCCCGGCGGTTGAATGCTGTGCAAGGCGCACCTAGGTGCTGGGACGGTATGAGCAGCAGAACCCGGACAACAGGCCCCGCCGGCGGACCCGCCGTAAACGCAATCACCGGCCCCATCCTGATCCTCGATGATCTGCGTGATGGCCGGATGTTTCTGGCGGCCCTGTTCATTGCCCCGAAAGGCGCCACCCTGCCGCCGCTGCTGCTGGACGATGGCGCGGCGCAGCCCGAGCCGCTGGCGGACTACAGCGCGTGCACGGTGCTCAGGGCGCGGTTCAGCCTGCCTGCCGACCAGCCCTCTGCCTATCAGTGGAACGGCATGCGCTATGCGCTGGCAGGCGGTTTTGGCGGCGGCCTGCGGATCGCCTATGCCTCCTGCAACGGAGAGGAGCATGGCGACCTGGACCGCGACGGTGCCGAACGCAACGCGATGTGGGCGCGGATGGGTGCGGAACACGCGGAACAGCCCTTCTCGCTGCTGCTGCATGGCGGTGATCAGGTCTATGCGGATGAGGTGACACACGGCCACCCCCTGAGCGAAGACTGGCCGGACCGCCTCCCCCGCGATCCTGCACCCGAAGAGCTGGACGATCTGCGCCGCCACCTGCGGGAGGGGTTCCTGCAGCGTTATCTGGCGGTTTATGCCGCGCCGGAATTTGCCTGGATCGCCGCCCGGGTGCCGTCGCTGATGCAATGGGACGACCACGACATCTGCGACGGCTGGGGATCCCTGCGCCGTTCGCGCACCTATTCCCTGGTCGGACAGACACTGTTTGCCGCTGCGCGGGAGGCGGCGCTGCTGTTTCAGCACGGCTGCTGCGATGGGGACCTGCCTGGCCGTTTTGCCGATCCCGCAGGCAGCCACCTGGGCTGGCGCATCGAAGCGCCGGGTCTGCGGCTGCTGGCCCCCGACCTGCGCTCTGAACGCAGCCGGCGCCGGGTGATGGCGCGGGGCGGCTGGCGGATGATGAAGGCAGCGGCAAAACAGAGCTTTGCCGGGCGCAGCCTGATCCTGTCGAGCGTGCCGCTGCTGGGGCCGCGGCTGTCGCTGCTGGAGCTGCTGATGGTGCTGACCCCCCGGATGCAGAAATACGAGGACGACCTGCGCGATCAATGGCAGAGCCGGGCGCACCGGGCCTCCTGGCGGCGGATGCTGCGGCTGGTACGGGACATGGCGGCGCAGGACGGCCAGCAGGTGACAGCCCTTTCCGGCGAGATCCACCTGGCCACGCGCGGCGAGATGACGCTTGGCGGCGGCAAGCTGCTGCACCAGCTGGTGGCCTCGGGCATTTCCCACCGGGCGCCGCCGCGGGCCTGGGCCAGGGTGCTGGGGATGCTGTCGCGGCTGGGCGACGCGCCTCTGCCCGGCCACCCCATCCGCATCCGCAGGATCCCCGGCCAGACCGGGCGCTATGCCGCCGAGCGGAACTATCTGGTTCTGGAGCGCAACGGTGAAAGCTGGTCAGCCGCCTGGGAGCTGGAAACCTCCGGCCGGTCTGCGCCCCTGGCGCTCTAGGCGCCGCGCCACCGCCAGGACGGCAACCGTTTTCTGCGCAACCCCCGGCAGATCATCTGCGGAAATCCGCCACCAGGCACGGCGGCAGGCGCATGTCCGCCGACCCTGACCGGCTGCGGTTGAACGGCCTGCCCGCCTGACGCTACCCAAGAGAAAAAGCCGCGGCAAAACAAGGCCGCCATTTCCGAGCAGGAGCATCGCGTGAGCGTGCCGCATCAAGACATCAAACCGCGTGGCAGAGCGCCTGCCGCAAGCGTGAAGCCGTTCCAGATCCGCGGGCGGTATTTCACCGCTGTCGCCTTGCGCCCCGAAGACGGGCCGCTGGACCAGGCGTTCTATGCCGCGCTGGACGCGCAGCTGCGCTGGAGCCCGCATTTCTTTGACGGCGCGCCGCTGATCCTGGACCTGGCGCAGGCCCCGGGGCTGAGCCGCCCTGCCGAGATCCGGGCGCTGGCCGACAGCCTGCGCAGCCGCGATCTGGCGGTCTTCGGGGTGCAGAACGCCACCCCCGCGCAGGCCGCGGCAGCAGAGGACGCCGGGCTGATCACGCTGGCGAGCGGCAAGGACGCGCCGCTGAACACCGGCCCCGGTACCCGCCGGGAAATCCCCAAGAAATTGCGCCCGCCCCAGAACGTTGTGATCACCCGGCCGGTGCGCTCCGGCCAGACCGTGGTGGCGGAGGGCGGCGACCTGGTGGTGGTCGGGCCTGTCAGCTCCGGCGCGGAGCTGATCGCGCGCGGCAACATCCATGTCTACGGCCTGCTGCGCGGCCGTGCCATGGCCGGCGCCGAGGGCGACGAGAGCGCCCGCATCTTCTGCCAGCGGCTGGATGCGGAGCTGCTGGCGGTGGCGGGCTTATACCGGACAAACGAGAATTTGGAGCCGGAGCTTTTGAACCGCGCAGCACAGGTATTCCTGCGCGACGGCCGGCTGTGTGTGGAGGCACTTTAATGAGCAAGGACCTGACTTTGGAAGAACCGATGGGCCGGGTGATCGTTGTCACCTCGGGCAAGGGCGGCGTGGGCAAGACCACAACTTCGGCGGCGGTGGGCGCTGAGCTGGCGCGGCGCGGGCACAAGACGGTGGTGATCGATTTCGACGTCGGATTGCGCAACCTGGACATGATCATGGGATGCGAGCGCCGGGTGGTCTTTGACTTCATCAACGTGATTCAGGGCGATGCCAAGCTGAAGCAGGCGCTGATCCGCGACCGGCGGCTGGAGAACCTGGCGGTGCTGCCGACCTCGCAGACCCGCGACAAGGACGCACTGACCAAGGCGGGGGTCGAAAAGGTGCTGGATGAACTGCGCAAAGAGTTCGACTACATCATCTGCGACAGCCCGGCAGGGATCGAGCGCGGCGCCCAGATGGCGATGCATTTCGCCGATGAGGCCATCGTGGTCACCAACCCCGAGGTGTCCTCGGTGCGCGACAGCGACCGGGTGCTGGGGCTCTTGAACAGCATCACCGACCGGGCCGGCAAGACCGGCGCAGAGCCGGTGAAGGCGCAGGTGCTGATCACCCGCCATGACAAGGCCCGCGTCGACAGTGGCGAAATGATGACGGTGGAGGACGTGCTGGAGGTGCTGGCGGTGCCGCTCTTGGGGATCATCCCTGAGAGCAAGGCGGTACTGCGCGCCTCCAATCTCGGCGTGCCGGTGGTGCTGGATGACCCGTCCGCAGCTGCTGCCGCCTATGAGGACGCGGTGGGCCGTTTGATCGGTGAGCAGATCGAAATGCGGATTGCCGCCGACCCGCGCCGCGGCTTGCTGCAGCGGCTGTTCCGGCGGGCGGTGTAAGCGATGTTCGGATTTTCCCTCCGCCCCCGCAAGGCCTCGGCCAGCACCGCCAAGGAACGGCTGCAGATCCTGCTGGCGCATGAGCGCAGCGGCAGCGGCGGTGCCCGCCCGGACTGCCTGCCGCAGCTGCAGCGCGAGATCCTGGACGTGATCCGCCGCCACATGCAGATCGGCGACGAGGCGATCGACATCCGCATGGAGCGCGGCGACGAGCTGTCGAGCCTGGAGATCAATATCGAATTCCCAGGCAAGCTGGGTGTGAATTAGGGCCGGGGTGCCCCGGGGCGGCCTGCAGGCGGCCCCCACTGCTGAGCAAGGGGCTGCCATCCGGCGGCCCCGGACATTTTAAGAAAATCCGGCGCAGAGTCCCCACCCCTATCCTGCGCCGGGTAAGGGCAGGTTAATCCTGTCCGTGCTGTCATGGGCCTTCCGCATTTTCCCTGCCGAAGGCCCATGACACATTACGTATCCCCATTCAGTCCCGGTCAGGCCGCGGATGCCGCGCCGCAGGATACCTTGCGCCTTGGCGAGCTGCTGGGTGCGCTCAGCCATGCGCTGGATCTGACCGAAGGCCAGCCCGAAGGCCATTGTGTCCGCTGCTGCTGGATCGGCATGCAGGTGGCAGCCGAACTTGGACTGGCGCCGCAGGCGCGCTCGGACCTCTATTTCACGCTGCTGATGAAAGATCTGGGCTGCAGTTCCAACGCGGCGCGGATCTGCCAGCTGTACATGACCGATGACCTGGCCTTTAAACGCAGCTTCAAGACCGTCAGCGGCCTGCGCCAGGGGCTTGGCTTCCTGTGGCGCAACACCGCCGCCGCGGCTGCACCTTGGACCCGGCTGAAGACGCTGAGGCACGTGCTGGCCAGAAACGGCAAAATCTCCGGTGAGCTGATCGAAACCCGCTGCAACCGCGGTGCGGCGATTGCCCGGCAGATGCGGTTTTCGGACGATGTGGCAGAGGGCATTGCCTGCCTGGATGAGCATTGGGACGGCGGCGGCCAGCCGCTGGGGCTGACGGGCGATGCGATCCCGCTGTTTGCACGCATCGCTCTGATGGCGCAGGTGACGGATGTCTTTGCCACCGACCTGGGCGCTGAGGCCGCGGCGGAGGAGCTGGAGCGGCGCGCAGGAACCTGGTTCGATCCGAATCTGGTGCCGGTCTTCACCGCGGTCATCCGGCGGCCGCGGTTTCTGGCGGATCTGCAGGATCCCGGGCTGGAAGCAGAGGTCTTTGCCACTCCGCAGGCACAGCATATCCATGCCGTCGACGAGGAATATCTGGATGAGATCGCCCGGGCGTTCTCGCTGGTGATCGACGCCAAGAGCCCGTTTACCCACGGCCATTCGCAGCGGGTGGCGCGCTATACCGGGCTGATCTGCGACCAGCTGGGCTACGCCCCCGGGCGCCGCCGCTGGATGGTGCGCGGGGCGCTGTTGCATGACATTGGCAAGCTGGGGATCTCAAACACCATCCTGGACAAGCCCGGCAAGCTGACAGAGGAGGAGTTTGCCCTGATGAAACAGCACCCAATACTGGGCCATGAGGTGCTGAGCCGGATCCACGCCTTCCGGGACCTGGCGGATGTCAGCGCCGCGCATCATGAGCGGCTGGACGGCAAGGGCTATCCCTACGGGATGGATGCCAGCCAGCTGACCCAGGAGATGCGGGTGATGGCGGTGGCGGATATTTTTGACGCGCTGACCGCCGAACGCCCCTACCGCGCGGCGCTGCCGCTGGAGAAGACCTATGCCATCATGGATGATCTGGCTGGTTCCGGCATTGATCCCGCGTGTTATGCCGCGCTGCAGGATGCGGTGACGGCCAGCGGCTGGCCCGCCGCCTCGGACGCGGCCCTGACCGGCGGGGATTGGGACCTGCCCGCCGCAGAACGCAGCGCCTAACTGGCGAGGTTGCGGTTCTTCTGCGCATAAAGCGCCAGCGCCGTCACCTGCCCCGCCACGATGGCCGAGAACATCAAGAGCGCCGACAGGCCGATGCTGGCATCCGCCATCAGGGTCTCGTTGAACAGCGACTGGGTTGCGCTCATCAGCACCCGGCTGCCGGGGACCAGGATCAGAATGCCCTGCACGATATAGATGGCGCCGGTCAGGTTCAGCGTCTTGGCGAGCCAGGTGCCGTAAAGCGTGATGCACATCGCGGTGACCCAGGTGCCGACGATCCAGCCGCCGCCAAAGCCCAGGTACAGCGGCCCCCACATGCCCAGCACGGTGACCGGCAGCGCCCGCAGGATGTCGGCCAGCCGTGCGTTGAAGATCACCCCGATCGAGAACGACAGCGCCGGCAGTGCCAGGTAGGGCATCCACCACAGGACGCCGTTCACATTCTCCACATGCGGCGTTGCCCCCCACAGTGCCGCACCGATGCTGACGCCGATGTAGATTCCGATGAACAGTTTCATCAGCACAAAGATCGACTGGGCAAAAAGGCTGGAGCCGGAAATCACGTCATTGAAGGCAAGGCATTCCAAGGAGTTGGCAATCGACAGTCCCGGCACAAACAGCACGATAGCAGCGATGCAGGTGCCCCAGACCGGCACCTCCACCCCCATGCTGCTGACCAGCGATACAGTCAGCCCCGCGACCAGCGCAGACAGGAATTCGACCAGGATCACCCGGTCGCCGCGGCAGAACAGCTGGCAGAGCCAGACCAGGAAGCCCAGCACTGCCGAGAGCGCAATGGTGGTGAGCGCGCTGCCGATCAGGGTCAGGAAGGCGGGCGGGATGGCGATATTTGCCAGCATGATCAGCCAGCCGGGATAGCGCCCCGGCTCCTCGATCCCCGGATCCTCCACTGCGTTGATGCGGATGATGGTGCGCGCCAGCAGGCTGAGATTGATCTGCGCAGGCTCCAGCCGGCGGATGATGAACTGGTTGTCCTCATCCGGGAACTGGCAGGAGATCGAGGTGGGCGTGGCCTGCACGATCACATTGATGCCCTGCTTGCGGGCATAGAACTGCAGGTATTTCTCGATCTTGTAGGGCGCACAGCCGCTGCGGTGCAGGGTTTCGCCGGTGTCGGCGATGTTGCGGAGCTGTGAAAGCGGTGCCATGAGCCGGAAACCGTTGTTAACTGGAGCCTTTGGGAAGCCCCCCCTTACAGGATGCGATGTGCCGCGGCGAGTGCGGATTTTGCATGGCGGCCTGCGCAGAATGCAAGGCTTCCCGGTTGCGGGCCCTTGCTGCCGCCGGGGTTTCCGCCCATATCTGTGCCATGCTGCGCCTTCTGCCCATTCTGCTGGCCGTTGCCTATGGCCTCGTGATGTACCGGATTTCCGTCTGGCGCACCCACCGCGAGCTGGACCAGCGCTCAACCGAACTGGCGGACCCAAGGCTGAAGCAGCTGACGGACCGGCTGGCGGCAGCGCTGAACGTGGCCCGCATCCCGGTCCATATTTACGAGGTTGACCCGGTCAACGGGCTGGCGGCGCCGGACGGGCGGATCTTCATCACCCGCGGTTTCTACCGCAAGTACCAGAACGGCGAGGTGAGCGCCGAGGAGATGGCCACGGTGATCGCGCATGAGCTGGGCCATGTGGCGCTGGGGCATGCGCGCAAGCGGATGATCGACTTCTCCGGCCAAAACGCGCTGCGCACCGCGCTGATGATAATCCTGGGACGCTACATCCCCTTTGTCGGGCCGTGGATCGCCGGGGTGCTGACATCGCTGCTGGCAGCGCGGCTGTCGCGCGGCGATGAATATGAGGCCGATGAATACGCCGCCGCGCTGCTGACCAAGGCAGGCATCGGCCTGGCACCGCAGAAAAGCCTGTTCACCAAGCTGGAAGCGCTGACCCAGCAGCGGGCGGGCATGGCACCGGCCTGGCTGATGAGCCATCCCAAGACCGAAGAGCGCATCGCCGCACTGGAACGGCTGGAAGACAAATGGGCCAAGGGCTGAGCCAGCAGCAGAGTTGAGGGGCCGGCCCCTCAAACTTCCCGGAGTATTGCTACAAAGAAGACGAGAGAGCCTTGGCCAGCCGCGGCAGCCGGGCTTTCTTGAGCAGCGGGCGGATCTCCCAGCTGCCGCCGGAGAGGCGGTTGGCCTCGGCCAGAACCTCTGCCCCCAGCGCCTCCATGCCAGCATTGTCCTGCAGCCAGATGCCATAGAGCAGCTCATCCGGACCGAGGCGCTCCAGTCCTTCCTCAGCCAGCGTGTGGCGCGGAAAGTCCTTGTTGTTAACGGTGACGATGGCGTCGGCGTGGCCAGCAATGGCGGCGGCCAGCACATGGGTGTCGGCGCTGTCAGGCAGCCAGAGGCGGGATTCGATGCCCGGCGCCGGGGCGATCTCAGCCTTGGGCCAGCCCGCGCGGATCAGGGCAATCTCCGCCTTGGCCTGCGCCGCGCCCGCGGGGCCGAGTTTCACCGCCGCCCGTTCCCATTCGCCCAGGATCCGAGCGGACCAAAGCGGGGTGAAATGGCCAAGGCGCGCCGCGCCCAGCAGCATCTCCCGCATCACCGTCGGGTAGAGGACGCAAGTGTCGAGGAGCAGCTTCACCCCGTCAGCCCAGCCGGAAGAACACGGCCTTCAGATAACCGCTTTCGGCCAGTTGCGGCAGTTGCGGGTGGTCGGGGCCTGCGTATCCGGTATGAATGAGCGCCGCCCGGCGCCCGCCCTTGCCGATGCCGCGGGCCGATGAATTGCGGAAGCGGGTGAGGTCAGCGGCGTGGGAGCAGGAGCAGAGCCCAAGGTAGCCGCCTGGCTTCACCAGCGGGGCTGCCAGTTTTGCCACGCGCTCATAGGCGCGCAGCCCGGCCTCCAGCGCCTGTTTCGAGGGGGCGAATGCGGGCGGGTCGCAGATCACCACGTCGAAGGTCTCGCCCTCCTCCCCCAGCGCAGTCAGCACATCGAAGGCGTCACCCTGGCGGGCGGTGAATTTGTCTTTGAAACCAGCGGCCTCGGCGCCTTGCGCGGCCAGCTCCAGCGCGGCGGCGGAGCCGTCGACGCAAGTGGCCTGCCCTGCCCCGCCTGCCAGCATCGCCAGGCCAAAGCCGCCGACGTGGGAGAACACATCCAGCACCTTGGCACCCGGCGCAGTGAGGCGCGCGGCAAAGGCGTGGTTTTCGCGCTGATCAAAGAACAGCCCGGTTTTCTGGCCGCCGGTGAGGTCGGCCATATAGGTGGCACCGTTCATCTGCACCGGAAGCGGCGCGGCGGGGGCCTCGCCCAGCAGGGTCTGGTTCACGTCATCCAGGCCTTCCAGCCCGCGGGTGCGGCCCGACGCGTTTTTCAGGATCACCTCTGCGCCGGTTACCTCGGCCAGAGCGGCAGACAGCATATCCAGATGCGCCTCGGCCCAGGCGGCGTTGGGCTGCACCACGCAAGCTGCGCCGAAACGGTCGATCACCACGCCGGGCAGCCCGTCGGATTCCGCGTGGACCAGCCGGTAGAACGGCGCATCATACAGGCGCTCGCGCATTTCCAGCGCACGCGACAGGCGGGCCGCGAACCACGCCTGATCAATCACCGCCTCCGGATCGCGGTCCAGCATCCGGGCGATGATTTTGCTTTCGGGATTGACCGAGACCAGCCCCAGCGGGCGCTGCGTCTCATCCTCCAGCACTGCCAGGGTGCCGGGCGTCAGCTTGCGGGTGCGGCGGTCGGTCACCAGTTCATTCGCATAAACCCAGGGAAACCCGTGCCGGATGGCGCGGGCGTTGGACTTGGGCTTCATTTTCACGCGGGGGCGCTGGAGCGCATCAGGGGAGGCTGTCATGAGGCCCTCTTAGCCGCAAGTGCTGCGCAGGGGAAGAGGCAGCCACGCGGCGGCGCGGCTGCCCGGTGCTGTACTGCCAGGGCCGGAACCTTAAGCCGACAGCGGAGCGCGGGTGATCGCGCTCACCTCCTCCATGATGTCGAAGATGTGGTCCGACGCCACCGTTATGCCAATGGACGCCAGGCGTTTCAGGTGCATCTCCCGGTAGGTGTCGAGATCCTCCCGGCTGCGGAACAGATAGGTGGAGCCAAAGCGGGAGGTGCCCTCTTCAATGGTCCAGATTTTCCAGAGGATCCCAGGTTCTCCCGCGATGCTCCGGGCGAGTTCCTTGGTCCCTTCCAGGAACTCTTCGGTAACGGGGCCGTCATAGGTCATATGCAGGTCCCAGATTTTCTGTGTGCTCATGTTCGTTCTCCTGCGGGAAGGCGAGAGGGTTTCAAATGTCTTTGCGAAGTTGCGCAGCGCATAGACCCGCAAGCAGCGCAAAGAAGGCCGGGTCGGACCAGCCAAAGCCGGTAAAGAGGCCCACGATGCAGGCGTACAGCGTGACAGCGGCGCCCAGAACATTTGTCCACAGAAGGCCCGTCAGGATATTACGGGCGGCAGCGCTTCCCGGTTCCGCGGTGCGGAACAGGAAGCTGATGATCCCGATCCCGCCCAGAAAGATCGAATTGTGCTGGGAGAGAAACACCGCATAGCGGTCATTCACTTGCATCCCGTACTGCGGCCAGAGGACCTGCGGCACAAGGAAAAGCGCGAGGGCAAAAAACATGTAGATCGCACCATGGGCGGTAAGGAAGGTCCTGCTGGTCATGTTCGGTCTTTCTGCGACTGGGGCAGCTTCCTGCGAAGCTGGTTGAGTGTTGTGATTGCCTCTCGCTGCTGTTGCGGGCTGATGCCTGCGAACATCTGCTCCAGCGCCAGGTTGTGCACCGGCATGAACTCCGCCACCTTGGCGCGTCCCGCCCGGGTCAGGCGCAGCACCCGCGCCCGCCTGTCCTTGTCATCAATCGTCTTCTCGGCAAATCCGGCCTGGATCAGGTTCTTGACCACCACATCCAGATTGCCCGAAGTCGCCAGTGTGAGCTGCATCAGCTGATTGACCGAAAGCGCACCTTTTGTGCTGAGTGTTTCCAGCACGTCCCATTGCGGCGCAGTCAAGCCTGCCGAGCGGAACACCGGCCCCATCGAGCGCATAAACAGCTGGTGGCTGCGCAGCAGCGCCAGCACAAGTGCCTGGTTTTCCCGGTTGCGGTTTTTCTGTGTCATGCAGCCGTATATATCCCTAACTAGGGGTATTATCAAGATCCCGAACACAATGGATTCTGCGCGCGCCGTCCAGCTGCCGTACAGGGCCGCCACGCGACGCTGGCGACGCAAGGCGGCGAAAGAAGTTAAGCTTGTGGTTTCAGGGATCTAGCGTTCGCGTGAGCGCCAGCCGCCGCGGCGGCGCGGTTTTTCGGCGCCTTGCAGCCCGTCGCGCAGCACCGCCGTCATCGGATGTTCCGGCTGGCCATCGCCATAGATGTCCAGCAGCGCCTGAATGTCGGCGCGGCTGTCGCGCGCGGCGTCCATGCCCAGCGCCCAGTCAAAGAAGATGCTGCGGCACTGGGCATCGGTGATGCCCTCGATCCGGTAGGATTCGTAGATCAGCCCGCGCGGGTCCTGTTCAGTGCTGCCCGTCTTCATCCGCTGCTTCCCTTTCCAAGGTTTCGCCAATCAGCGCAGCACAGCGTCCGTAGCGGTCCTGCAGTTCCTGCTCCAGCATTTCCAGCCGGTCGAACCCGGTGGTGCGGCCGAGGAACTGCGCCCCGCCCTCTCCCATCTTTTCGGCGTCGAGCGCCTTGCCAGAGAGCAGCCGCGCTGCGCATTGCACGGACCAGAATAGACGGTATCCGGCCGTCAGGTATTCCGCATCCGCGTCATTCAGCCATCCGGCAGCGACAGCGCCGCGAAGACCGGAGGCCACATCGCGGGCGGCAGAGGCAGAGGTGAGCGTGCCTGCCTGCGACAGCAGCTCGATGTCCATCATCCGCCCGGGGCCGTTCTTGGCGTCCCAGACGCCTGCCGGTGTCTTGGCGGCAGCGAGGCGTTCCCGCATCTGCGCCACTTCGCGCAGCACCTTGCCGCTGTCACGAGGCTCTGACAGGAAGCCAGTGCGGAAGTCCTCGATTTCGCCGGTCAGGCTGCGGTCGCCCGCGATGGTTCGGGCGCGGGTGAGGGCCAGATGCTCCCACACCCAGGCCTCGTTCTGCTGATACAGGGTGAAACCTGCAAAGCTGACGGCGACGGGACCTTGTGTGCCAGACGGGCGCAGGCGCATGTCGACCTCATACAGCCGGCCCTGCGCCATCGGCGCTGACAAAGCTGTGACAAAGGCCTGGGTCAGGCGCGCGAAATAGGGGCGCGTGGCCAGCGGGCGCTTGCCATCGGACATTTCCACTCCCGCCGGGTCGTAGATCACGATCAGATCGAGGTCGGACTGCGCATTGATCTGCCCTGCCCCCATCGAGCCCATTGCCAGCACCGCGGCGCCGCGGCCCGGCGGGGGTCCGTGTTTTTTCGAAAACTGCGCAACCACTTCCGGCGCGATGCCTGCAATCACCACTTCGGCCAGCTCGGCATACTGGGTGCCCGCCTGATGGCCATCGATCAGCCCGCGCAGGTGATGCACGCCGATCCGGAAATGCCATTCCTTGCACCAGCGCCGGGTGGCGTCGAGGCGGGTTTCATAATCCTCTTCCTGCTCCAGACGCGTTTTCAGCTCCGCCCGCAGCCTGTCCGCCCCCGGCCAGGGGTCGAAGAAAGAGCCCCCGATCACCGCATCGAAAACGGCGGAGTTGCGCGACAGGAAGGCGGCCAGATCGCGTGAGGTGCCCGCGATATCGACCAGCAGGTCGATGAGCTGCGGATTGGCGCCCAGGAGCGAGAACAGCTGCACGCCGGCGGGCAGCCCGGCCAGGAAGCCGTCGAGCGCCAGCAGGGTTTCAGCCGGCTTTGCGGTCTTGGCCACGCGGGCCAGAAGCTCTGGCTTCAACCCTTCAAAGATCCGCGCGCCGCGTGATGAGCGCAGCGCCGGATAGGTGGGCCATCGGGCAATGATGGCGCCGTCCAGTTCCGCCGACTCCGCTGCCAAAGGCGCAGGCGCCGGAGCTGCACCGGGAGAAAAGAACCCCTCGGTCAGCTCATGCACCTCTTCCAGGCGGATCTTGATTTCGGCCTGCAGCTCTGCCGGGTCGCGGTCCATCAGGCAGGCAATGCGGGCAATGCCGTCCTCGGATTTCGGCATCCGGTGGGTCTGGGCGTCATGCACCATCTGGATACGGTGCTCGACCTCGCGGTGGGCACGGTAGTGGGCTGTCAGGGTCTCTGCCACCTCCGGCGGCACCCAGCCCTTGCCGGCCAGCGCTGCCAGCCCCTCCACCGTGCCGCGCAGGCGCAGGGACTCGTCACGCCCGCCGGCGATCAGCTGGCGGGTCTGGGTGAAAAACTCGATTTCGCGGATGCCGCCGCGGCCCAGCTTCATGTCGTGGCCCGGCACGTGGAGTGCGCCGCCGGTGCCCTTGTTCTCTCGGATGCGCAGGCGGATGTCATGGGCGTCCTGGATTGCGGCAAAGTCCAGATGCCGCCGCCAGACGAAGGGGCGCAAGGTGTTCAGGAACCGCTCCCCCGCCGCGATGTCGCCGGCGCAGGGGCGCGCCTTGATATAGGCGGCGCGTTCCCAGGTGCGGCCGAGGCTTTCATAATAGCGCTCCGCCGCTTCCATCGCCAGGCAGACAGGGGTGACGGCCGGGTCCGGGCGCAGCCGCAGGTCGGTGCGGAACACATAGCCGTCGCCGGTGCGGTCGCTGAGTGCCGCGCACATGTTCTTGGTCGCGCGCACCATGCCCTGGCGCGCCTCGTAGAAATCATCCGGGTCAAACCGGGTTTCGTCGAACAGGCAGATCAAGTCGATGTCGGAACTGTAGTTCAGCTCATGCGCGCCCATCTTGCCCATCGCCAGGATAGTGAGGCCGCCCGCGGTTTCCACGTCGTCTTCTGTCAGGCCGGGCAGTTTCTTGCGGCGGATCAGATTGGCGATCTCCGCCTTGATCGCAACGTCTGCACACAGCGCCCCGAAACCGGTGAGCGCCCCGGTCACCTGCTCCAGGCACCAGCCGCCCGAGAGGTCGCAAAGCGCAGTCAGCAGCGCCAGCCGCCGCTTGGCCTGGCGCAGGCCCGGTTTCAGCTGCGCCGCTTCCAGCGCGCGGCAGTCCGCAAAGACCTGCTGTACCGCGGCTTCCGGATCGTGCAGCGCCTGAGGCAGCCAGCCTGCCTCCCGGTCCGTCAGCTCCTTCAGATACGGGCTGGACCCGCAGGCCCCCGCCACCAGGTCTGCCAGACCGCCCGACAGCTCTGGCACCAGTGCCCGCGCCTCTGCGCCGAGATCCGGGTCAAACGGGCGGGGAATGCGGGAAATTGTCAGCTCAGTCGTCATGGAAACGACACTGTTCCGCAGGCAGGATGGCGTCAATGGGTGAATTGCCGCGCTGCCGCATAGGTTTACGCAGAGGTCTGGAATACCCGAATAGGTTAAGATTGAATTTTAAGGTAATGTTAACGTTACGGTTATGCTCCCGTTACGGAGCCTTTTCGAAGTAAAGAGTGTTTTGTTTTCAGGGGGCGCTTGGATCTGTCCGTGATTTCTGACTGGTTCTCGCAGCTGTTTTGCAGTGTTTCCCCGCATCCGGCCTTGTAACCGGAGCATAACCGCGCACCCTCTTCTCCCTGCCTTTCCGCAGCTTCCTGTATGCGTGGTTTTCGCGCCAGACCGCCGTTGCAGCGCTGTTCAGCATCAAAATGTGAAAAAGATTTACATCAGGCCTTGAAAGCCTGCTGGCGGCTTCCGATATGCAGTCATGTGAAAGGGATTTACATTCACCCGCAACCTGGAGGACCCCGATGACGAGTTTCACCCCGACCGCCCCTGCCGCCCCGGTACAGGGCTGGTTTTCCCGCAGCGAAGCCTGGCTGGACAGCAAGGGCAAAGGCGCATGGATCGCCGCCATGGTGCTGGGTTTCGTGTTTTTCTGGCCGGTTGGCCTGGCCCTTCTCTTCTACATGATCTGGAGCAAACGCATGTTCAGCAAATCCTCCTGCCGCCACCGCAAGTCCTGGGCCCGCCATGGCTACTCGGCGATGAAACCCTCGGGCAACAGCGCCTTTGACGCCTACAAGGCCGACACGCTGCACCGTCTGGAACAGGAACAGCATGACTTTGAGGCCTTCCTGCAGCGCCTGCGCGAAGCCAAGGACAAGGCGGAGTTCGATGAGTTCATGGACGAGCGCGCCCGCACCGCGTCCAGCGAAGACCTGGAGGACGACGGCGAAGACCAGGGCGAACCCAAGCGCCACTGATCCTGCCCCTCCGGCTGCCCCGCCCATCCGTCCGGGCGGGGTTTTCCCGTTGCACCTGCTGAAAAGGACATTGTTTCATGACCGCCCTGCCCGATCCCGACTACCAGGCAGAATTCTATGCGTCTGTGCCCGCCAAGCGGCTGATCGCCTGGATCGTCGACAGCATCCTGATCTTTGGACTCAGCGCCGGAGCGGTGGTTCTAACCGCCTTTACCGGCCTGTTCATCTGGCCGCTCCTGTACCTGGCGGTCGGCTTTGCCTACCGGACCGTGACCATCGCCAACGGGTCTGCCACATGGGGCATGCGCTTTGCGGGTATTGAGCTGCGCGACGGCGAAGGCCGCCGGATGGACAGCGGCATGGCTGCGCTGCATACGGCAGGCTACAGCCTGTCGCTGGCGCTGCCGGTTTTGCAGGTGATCTCGGTGATCCTGATGCTCACCTCATCGCGCAGCCAGGGGCTGACGGACCATTTCCTCGGTACCGTGATGCTGAACCGGCGTGTTTGAATGAAACCGGCAAGACAGCGTTAAACCATTTTCCATAACAGCGCTTGGCGCACTGGAACCGCGTTGCTATCATCTTTGGGACCGCAGGCGATCTGTTCCGCCTGTTCCGCGAAACTGCCGACGGGATCCGATGCGCCATACTCTTCCCATTGCGCCGCAATTCTATGTGACGGCTCCGCAGCCCTGCCCCTATCTGGAGGGACGGATGGAGCGCAAGCTGTTCACCGCGCTGCAAGGCGACGGGGTGGACCAGCTGAACAACAGCCTCAGCCAGCAGGGGTTCCGCCGCTCGCAGAATGTGCTGTACCGCCCGTCCTGCTCGGAATGTTCCGCCTGCCTGTCGGCACGGATCGACGTGGCGGCCTTCAGCCCCACCCGCAGCCAGAAGCGCACCCTGAAACGCAACGCGCATCTGGAGCGGCGGGCGACCTCGCCCTGGGCGACGGAGGATCAGTTTTCCCTGTTCCGCAATTACCTGGACAGCCGCCACGCCGATGGCGGCATGGCCGATATGGACGTCTTCGAATACGCCGCAATGATCGAGGAAACCCCGGTGCGCAGCCGGGTGGTGGAATATGCGGCACCGGGCAGCCGCGAACTGACCGCGGTGTCGCTGACCGATGTGCTGGAGGATGGCCTCAGCATGGTTTATTCCTTCTATGCCCCGGACCGGCCTCAGGACTCCCTCGGCACCTTCATGATCCTGGATCACATCAAGATCGCGCAGGAGGCGGGGCTGCCCTATGTCTACCTCGGCTACTGGGTGCCCGGCAGCCAGAAGATGGGATATAAGGCCAAGTTTTCCGGACTGGAAATCTATCACCAAAGCGAATGGAAGAAGATGGCGGATCCGGCCCAGTTCGAGACCGCCAGCCACCCGCTGTCGACCGACCCGATTGCCGAACAGGTCGCCAATATCCAGCTGCCCGAGCAGCCGATTCACCGCGAACGCTGATGCAATTTCTCCATGCCGTTTCGCTGGTAGTGCCGGACTACGACGCTGCGATTGCCTTTTACTGCGGCCATCTGGGCTGGCAGCTGGCGGAGGATATCGATCAGGGCCGCAAGCGCTGGGTGCGGATCCTGCCGCCCGGGGCCGAACAGGGCAGCCTGATCCTGGCCCGCGCCGAAGGACCCGTGCAGGAGGCCGCCATTGGCAACCAGTTCGGCGGCCGCGTCGGGCTGTTCCTGGCCACCGATGATTTTGCCCGCGACCATGCGGCAATGCTGGCCAAGGACGTGGTCTTTGAGGAAGAGCCGCGGCATGAACCCTATGGCACCGTTGCGGTCTGGCGCGACCCCTTTGGCAACCGCTGGGACCTGATCCAGTTCACCTGAGGCCCGCGCCGCCTCCTTTCATCTTTCCGCAAATACTCCGGGGTGAATGCGCCAGCGGCGCAGAGGGGCAGCGCCCCTGCCGGTTCCAGGCATGCAAAGGGGCCCGCATGGGGCCCCTTCTCCGTTTCTTGCCTGCCGCCCAGATCAGTTCGGGATCAGCGCCGGAACGATGGTGACGATCGACGGGAACATCCACAGAATGCCGATGCCGACGACCTGGATCAGCACAAACGGCACGATCCCGCGGTAGATATGGGCCGTCGTGACCTCCTTGGGTGCCACCCCGCGCAGGTAGAACAGCGCAAAGCCGAAGGGCGGGGTGAGGAACGACGTTTGCAGGTTCACCGCCACCATGATGGTCACCCATTTCGGGTCGAACGAGCCGCCATAGATCACCGGGCCGACGATGGGGATCACGATGTAGATGATCTCCAGGAAGTCGAGCACGAAGCCCAGGAAGAACAAGACCAGCATCACGATCAGGAAGACCGTCATCTCGTTGTCAAAGCTCTTGAGGAACTGCTGGATGTAGTGCTCACCGCCAAAGGAGATCACCACGAGATTGAGCAGCTGAGAGCCGATCAGGATGGTGAAGACCATCGAGGTCACCTTGGCGGTTTCCCGCACCACTGGGGTCAGCACGCCGGACTTGAACAGCACCCAGCAGCCATAAAGCAGCCCGAACAGCGCATAGAGGTACATCGCATAGGCCGCAATGAAGGCGATCCAGCTTTCGACGCTGACGCCGCCCTGGTTCACCCGCAGGTCGAAGTTCATGCCGATCAGGATGCAGAGCATGACGGCAAAGGTGGACCAGATGATGATCTTGCCCGATTTGCCCTCATCCTGCAGCTTGCGGTAGGCCGCCAGCATGATGGCACCACCTGCCCCCAGCGCCGCAGCCGGCGTCGGGTTGGTGATGCCGCCCAGGATCGAACCCAGCACCGCGACGATCAGCACCAGCGGCGGGAACACCACCCGGATCAGATCGTTTTTGGCACAGCGGGCAGCCGCCTCGCGGCAGCCATAAAGCGCCAGCAGCAGCGGCAGCGCGATCCACAGCACTGTCACCCCGGCAGAGGTCGTCGGCGCAATTGCCACCAGATCCACCAGCGCAATCAGCAGGATGCCGATAGACCCCAGGATCAGCGGCTTGGCATCGCGCGACGGCGCAACACCGCGGCCAAAGGCCAGCACCAAACCCAGAAGGACCATGATCACAGTGATACCGGTGCCGATGGGTGCAGCGCCGCCGATCTTGGCTTCGCGGGCAGCGGCGATTTCCTCTTCGCTCAGCCGCTCGGCGAGGGTCACACCGCCCGCCTCGTTGATCACCTTCTGCTCTTCCACCGCGGCATCCCAGGCGTCCTGCCCGTGCAGCTCAATCATGGACGCCTTGCATTCCGCGCCGACGCTGGTGCGCAGGGACGCGGTCTCACCAGCATCCGAGAAGGTGGAGACAGTGATGTTCTGGCTGCCGATCACGTTGAAGCTGGAGAGCAGGACCGCACCGCCGATCAGCGCCGCAGGCACGCCCAGGAACCAGATCAGCCCTTCGTTGCGGGTGATCACCTCGCCAGTGCCGCCTTCGATATTGACAGCCGGCGCCTTATGCGGGTTCAGCAGCGCGTAGCCGAAGGCGTAGGTGGCATAGAGGATCGCCAGCATGATACCCGGCAGCAGCGCCGCCTGGAACAACGTGCCGACCGAAACCACCGCCGGCTCCCCCAGATAGGTGAGCGCGTCGGAACAGCCTGCCTCCATCGCGCGGGTTTCCTGCGCGGTGGAGTAGAGGTCGCCCGCCAGCGTGCCAAGAAGAACGATCACGATGGACGGCGGAATGATCTGGCCAAGGGTGCCGGAGGCGGCGATCACGCCGGTCGCCAGCTCCGGCGAGTAGTTGTTGCGCAGCATGGTGGGCAGGGCCAAGAGGCCCATGGTCACCACGGTGGCGCCAACGATGCCGGTGGAGGCTGCGAGGAACGCGCCCACAACCACAATCGACACCGCCAGACCGCCAGGCAGCGGGCCAAAGACGCGCGCCATGGTGGTCAGCAGGTCGTTGGCGATCTTGGAGCGTTCCAGGGTGATACCCATCAGAACGAACATTAGAACCGCCAGCAGGGTTTCAATCGACGCGCCCGCCAGCACCCGCTCGTTCATCCGGTTGACGATGAAGGACACGTTGCGGTCCAGCGCCACTTCCCAGCCCTGAGCAAACACCGGCTCCGCCATGCGCGGCAGGTCCGGGTAGCGGAAGACGGATATCTTGTCGGGCCTGATGCCCGATCCCACCAGATCGCGGTAGGCCTGCGACGAGGTGTCGATGGCCTGGTGGATCAGGATGCCGGCGCTGTCCAGCGCGGCGATGATCCCGAAGGAGATGATCCCGGCGCCGCCGATGGCAAAGGCCACCGGAAAGCCGGAGAGAATGCCCCCGAAGAGGCAGAAGAATACGATGAGCAGGCCGATTTCGACGCCATCAAGTCCAAATAGCATGTTTCCGACGTCCCTTAATGCGTGCCTTCGTAGGCTTCTTCACCCTCTCCAAGGCTGTCCTTGTCGAGGTATTTGTTTTCACTGCCCTGGCCTTCGACGAACTCCAGGAAGGAGCGGTAGAAGAAGGCGATGGCGTGCAGGAACACCAGGCCTGCAAAGGCGATCAGCAGGATTTTGAACAGGAAGTAGGCGTTGAACCCGTTGGGGCTGAAGCCGATGGTCTCCACGTTCCAGCGCAGGGCGCGGGATTTCATCACCAGCCTGTCCAGCGTGTCAGAGGCCGAAGGTTTCGGCACGATCAGGTGGCGCCAGAGGAAGAACCATCCGTACATCCATGTGAGCACCGCGGCGGGCATCATGAACAGCAATGAGCCGAGCATGTCGACGACCTTTTTGGCGCGGAAGCTGATGCCTGAATAGATCAGATCCACCCGCACATGCCCGCCCTGCACGAAGGTGTAGGTCACACAAAGACAGACCACCAAGGCGTTGTAAAACTTCAACTCTTCGGCAAACCAGCTGATGTCCTGGCTGAATGGAATGCCAAAGCCAAAGCTGATGTCAGGCCGTGCGAACACCCGCTGCATGAAGACGATGATGATTTGCTGCAAAACCATCAGTAGGCCCGCCCAGGCAAAGAAGCGGCCCACGGTGTTGGCCATCCCCTCCAGCCCGCGGACCATGCCCCACATGAAGCCGCGGAAGTAAATTCCGATGGCGGTCAGCACCAGGAAGGCGGTGAAGACGACAAAGAAAAACTCGACAGAGCCGCCGTAGTAGACGAAGCGCATGATCGAGGCCTTGTCGGACCAGTCGAGCCAGAGCTGCGGATGGGTGATGGCATAGCCGAAATTGTAAAAGGCGCCGGCGATGTTCTGGACCAGCCAGAGCAATCCGCCCGCTATGGCGCCGAAGAAGGTGAGGCCACTCTCTTCCTGCATGTTTCCCCCGGGGGTCTTTGCTGCGGCGGGTCAGGCGCGCGGCCAGTCGGCCGGCCTTTTGGCCCCGCGTCACGCAACTGGAAAGGGATCCCCCGCGGCGTGCGCGGAGGATCCGGTTGATGCCGGTCAGGCAGATCAGCCGAGGACGCGGTCGCGCTGAACGCGGTAGGCGCCTTCGGATTTGGTGATCCAGCCGGAGGAGGCCTTCATCGACGCTTCGACGCTGCCGCGGATTTTCGCAAACAGCTCGTCGCCCATGAACTCGTCCAAGGTTTCCTTGGTCGCTGCACCGAAGGCATCCCAGACGCTGTCGGGGAATTCCAGGGTTTTCACGCCGCCGGACTGCAGGCGCTGAAGCGCTGCACCGTTGTTGTTCATGAACTGCGCCAGGCTCCACTGGTGGCCGGCAGCCGATGCCATCTCGATGATCTTCTGATGGGCAGGCGACAGGCCTTCGAACACGTCGCGGTTGGTGGCAACCGACAGCGCCGCGCCCGGCTCGTGGAAGCCGGCGGTGTAGTAGGTCTTGGTGATTTCCTGGAAACCCGCCTTTTCGTCCGCCCAGGGGCCGATCCACTCGGTGCCGTCGATGGCGCCGGAGGACAGGGCCTGATACACTTCGGAGCCCGGGATGTTCTGCACGGAGGCGCCAAGCTTGCCAAGCGCCTTGCCGCCCAGGCCCGGCATCCGGAACTTGAGGCCGTTGAAGTCCTCGGGGCCGTTGATTTCCTTGTTGAACCAGCCGCCGGCCTGCGGGCCGGTGTTGCCGCCGATGAAGGACTTCAGGCCGAAGATCTGGCCCAGCTCGTCATGCAGCGCATGGCCGTCGCCGTGGTAGTACCAGTTGACCAGTTCCTGCGGGGTCATGCCGAAGGGCACGGCGGTGAAGTAAGCATAGCCCGGATGCTGGCTGACGAAGTAATAGTCAGCGGCGTGGTACATGTCGGCCTGGCCTGCGGTCACGGCGTCGAACACTTCGAACGCGCCAACCAGCTCGCCTGCGGCTTTGACGTCAACGGTCAGGGTGCCGTCGGACATGGCGGTGATGGTGTCGGCCACAAACTGCGCCGAGTCATGCACGCCTGCCAGACCGCGGCCCCAGGTGGTGACCATGGTCAGGGTGCGGTTGCCCTGGGCATAGGCCGGTGCCGCCAGGGTGCTGGCTGCTGCTGCGGACCCGCCCAGCGCGGATGTTTTCAAGAAAGAACGGCGATCCATTAATTATTCCTCCCATTATCAATTCGGATTGCCCCAGGTCCCCCCAAGGCGGATCGGTTCGAGTGCGGTCAGCCTAGCGGCGATGAATTTTATGTGAATACCTAGTACTGCGTAGAACGGAACGTTTTTGCCGGTAATTGCAGCACATCGCATGCATTTCACACGCGATGAGAAAACCGAAATCTCCCGCATTAAGTGCAAACCGCCCCTGCCCCTTTGATTCCGCTGGGCGGCTGCGCAATGATTCGGTACACGATTCTGACCCATTCCCGCGGAGTGCTCATGCGCCTGTTCCGTTCCCTGCTGCGCCCCGATTACGCGCAGAAACTGTCGCTGCTGATGACCCTGCCGCTGATCGTGGCGGGCACTGCGATTGCGCTGGTGGTGGGCTATCAGTCCCGCGCTCTGGCCGAACGCGAGATCCAGGCGCTGGAAATGCAGCTGCTGGAAGCCAAGAAGGCGGAGCTGCGTAATTACGTGACCCAGGCGCGCAACGGCTTTGCGCATATCTATGGCTTGGCGGCACCCGATGATGCGGCCGCAAAGGAGCGGGTCACCCAAATCCTCAGCGCGATGATCTACGGCAAAGACGGGTTCTTCTTTGTCTACGACTATGACGGCACCAACCTGGTGAGCCCGCGGCAGACCGAGTACATCAACCGCAATTGGGCCGGGCTGCGGGACAGCGCAGGCGTGCCGGTGGTGGATGAGTTCATCCGCCTCGCCCGCGACGGCGCCGGCTGGCACAGTTTCACCTGGGAGAAGCCCTCCACCGGCGAAGAGGCGCAGATGATCGCCTATGTGTTGGGCCTGCAGGACTGGCAATGGGCAATCGGCACCGGCGTCTTCATCGACGATGTGCTGGCCACGGTCGCCGCCTCGCGGGCAGAGGTGGAGGCGCGGGTGCGGCGCACGTTCTTGTACATCGGTGCGATCACGCTGATTTCGCTGGCGCTGGTCTTTGCCTCCGGCATGTTCCTGAACATCCGCGAGCGGAGGCTGGCGGATGCCAAGCTGAAGGAACTGACCCAGCGGGTGTTCGACGCCCAGGAAGAGGAACGCGGACGGGTTGCGCGGGAGCTGCATGACGGCATCAGCCAGCTCTTGGTCGGGGTGCGCTATGCCCTGGACAACACCCGCCGCCGCTTGTCGCGCGGCGATGGAGAGGGCGCGGCGGCGCCGCTGGAGAAAGGCGCAGAAAACCTGCTGACCGCCATCACGGAGGTGCGCCGGATCAGCCGCGACCTGCGCCCAGGCGTGCTGGACGATCTGGGTCTGGGGCCGGCGCTGAAGGCGCTGACAGACGATTTCGCCGCACGCACCGGCATCGAGACAGAGTTTTCCACCGTGGTGTTCCGCAACCGCCTGGACCAGGACTCCAAGATCGCTCTCTACCGCATTGCCCAAGAGGCGCTGACCAATATCGAGCGCCATGCAGAGGCCACCAAGGTCAGCATCGACCTGCGCGGCCACACCCGCGGCGCCACCATGCGGATCTCCGACAACGGCCGCGGGCTGCCGCCGCGCGACGCCCGCACCGGGCCTGGGATCGGCCTGCGCAACATGCAGGAACGGATTGAGCAGCTTGACGGCACCTTGCGCATTCTGTCATCACGGGGCACCCAGAGAGGCACCGTGATCGAGGCAAGCCTGCCCCTGAGCCACCTGCTGCCGCCGGGCGAGGAAGGCACACCAGCGCAATTACCGTAGCCTGGGGAGGATACGGTGCCCTGCGCGGCCTTTGCATAGTTCGACAACTGCCGTTGGGGGGATGATGGCGGATCCGGTGAAAGTTCTGATCGTGGATGACCACCCGATGGTCGCTGAAGGCATCCAGTCGATCCTGGAAAGCTATGATGACATCGAAGTTGTCGGCTCCCTGACAGATGGTCAGGTTGCGGTGGACCAGATGGGCCTTTTGGCGCCTGACGTGGTGCTGATGGACCTTAACATGCCCAAGCTCGGCGGCCTCAGCGCCACCGAGATCATCCTGGAACAGCACCCCGGCACCCGGATCCTGATCCTGTCGATGCATGACAGCGCCGAATATATCTCCACCGCGCTCAGCCACGGGGCCATGGGTTATGTGCTGAAGGATGTGCCGACAGACGAGATCAAACAGGCCATCGATGCGGTGATGCAGGGCAAGACCTATCTCTGCACCGGCGCCGCAGGCTCGCTAAAGCCCAAGGACGGCGATATCCGCGAGGCGCTCACGGGGCGCGAGCAGACAATCCTCTTGGAACTAGCGCAAGGAAAATCCAACAAGGAAGTCGCGCAAACGCTTGATATTTCTGTCAGAACAGTCGAGACCCATCGTAAGAACATCAAGCGCAAACTGGGCATTTCCTCCACCGCTGGCCTCACCCGCTATGCGCTGGAGCATGGGGTGCTGCAGGGAACCGGCGCCGGTTTCTGACCGCTTCCAGATTTTTCTTTGTGATCCGCAGCCCCTGCCCTAGCCTTGCGCGTCAAGGAGCTGCGCCATGACCACAGACAAGCCCGCGATCCCCCCGCAGACCCAGGCCAAATGGCAGCGGGTGGTGGATCTGGTGGCCGAGCTGACCGATGTTCCCGCGGCGCTGATCATGGCAACGGTCGATCTGGACCACCGGGTCAAGGTTTCCAACACTTCAGAGAACAATCCCTATTACCCGGGCCGCAAGTACCATCTGAACGAAAAGCTCTATTGCTTCGGTGTCTTTGAAAACGACGGCGAACTGATGGTCGAGGACGCGCAGTGCGAACCGCGCTGGCAGGACAACGAGGATATGGAGCACGCCATGTCCTTTTATATCGGCTATCCGATCAAATGGCCGGATGGCGAGGTTTACGGCACCATCTGCGTGCTCGACACCCGGCGCAACAAGCGCGCGCTGATGTTCCGCAAGGGACTGCAGGAGTTCTGCCGGGTGGTCGAGGGCGATCTGGCACTGCTGCTGGAGGTGGCCCAGCGCAAGCAGGCGCAAGCGGAACTGCGCGAGACGGTGCGGGCGCGGGAGGACACCATCAAGCGCCGCACCAAGGCGCTGGAAGAGGCCAACACCGCACTGCGGGTGCTGATCGACAACGTGGAGGCATCGCGCCACGAAAGCGAACAGCAGATCGTGCAGCAGATCAAGGGCATGGTGCTGCCCTATGTGGCCAAACTCAGGCATTTGGATGCCGGGCGCGAGCTGCAGAGCGCCTATCTGATGATGATCGAGGACAATCTGAAGAACATCACCTCAGCGCTCTCGTCCAAGCTGGCACAGACGCTGGAGCAGCTGACGCCAGCGGAAACAGAGATCATGCAGCTGATCATGATGGGCCGCACCACCAAAGAGATCGCCGCCACCCTGGGGCGCGAGACCAGCACCATCGATTTCCACCGCAACAACATCCGCCAGAAACTGGGCCTCAGCCGGCGCGAAAACCTGCGCCAGCATCTGATTGCGCTGAGTTCGGCGGAGTAGCCGCTAGTTCAGACTGCTGAGCAGTGCCTGAGACGGGTCGCCGGTTGCCGGCAGGCCGCGGCTCGACTGGTAGGCGCTGATCGCCGCGCGGCTTTTCGGTCCCAGCACCCCGTCGGCGCCGCCGGTGTCAAAGCCGCGCGCGGTCAGGCGTTTCTGCAGCAGAATGCGGTCATCTTTGGTCAGCCCGTATTTGTCCGGCGGAAAGCTGGCGCGCAAAGGGGCGCCGCCGGCGATGCGGTCGGCCAGATGGCCCACGCCGATCGCATAAGCATCTGAATTGTTGTAGCGCTTGATCACGTTGAAGTTGCTGGTGACGGTGAACACCGGCCCGCCCGGCTGCGGCTGCAGGCTGCGCCCCGATGGCGTGCCCGGCGCACCGGCCTCACCGCCCCACTTCAGGCCGCGGGTCCAGCCGTTCCGTTGCAGATACGCGGCAGTGGAGGCAAGCGCGTCGGTCGGGTCCTCCGACCAGATGTCGCGGCGGCCATCGCCGGTGAAATCCACCGCAAAGGCCTGATAAGAGGTCGGGATGAACTGGGTATGCCCCATGGCGCCGGCCCAGCTGCCGGTCATGCGGGCGGGCGTGATGTCGCCGTTCTGCAGGATCTTCAGCGCCGCCAGCAGCTGTTTTTCAAAGAACGCTCCGCGCCGCCCGTCATAGGCCAGCGTCGAGGTGGCGGAAATCACCGGCACGTTGCCGCGGCGCTCGCCAAAGAAGCTCTCCAGCCCCCAGATCGCGCAGATGATCTCCGCATCAACGCCATAGCTGCGCTCCAATGTGCGCAGGGTGGACTGGTGGCGGGCAAAGGCGGCGCGGCCTTTGGTCAGACGCTCGTCCGAGACGGCGATGGAGAGGTAATCCTCCAGCGAGCGCTTGAATTCGGTCTGATTGCGGTCGCGTTTGACCACGCCGGGCAGATACCCTGCCCCGCGGAAGGCGGCGCGCAAGGTGGACTGGGAAATGCCGCGGGCCTCTGCCCGAGTGCGGAAGGCGGCAACCCAAGCGTCATAGCCCGCATTCGGCACGGGCCGCAGGTCTGCTGGCAGGCCGGATGTGCCGCTGGGGCCACTGCCTGCGGGTACCGTGCTGCTGCAGGCGCTCAGCCCCAAGGCTGCAAGGCCAAATCCGAAATGACGCCGTGTGATGTTCATGCTCTCTGCCCGCTCCAAGAGGTGTTTTGCTGCCCGGCTCCGTCCGGATCCTTTCAGAACAGGCTGCCAGAAACCGGGAGGAGCGCCAAGGCCCGGATTTCCTGCACAGCAAGGACCCGCCGCTGGCGCGTGCGTCGCCACTATGGGGATTGCCCCCATATTTCCCCCATAATCTTTCGGGGCACCCCTGGGGGCTGCCGGCGCCTAGCCTGTTTGCATCGCTGCGCCAAGGCGGCGGCTGGACAACAACAGGGAGACGGAACCAATGGATGAGCAAAAGAAGGACCTGAAACCGGCCAGGCTCGACGGCCGCAAGGATGAACTGGCGCCCGGCCTGTCCCGGCGCAGCTTCTTTGCAGCCGCAGGCGCGGCAGGCGTCGGAACAGCCGCCAGCCTGCTGGGCAGCACCAGCGCACAGGCGCAATCAACCGACTGGCTGCAGCCCGGCAACAACAACCATGTGATCGATCTGCAGAACATGTCGGCCTTTGCGGATGGCGAAGTGAAGATCGATTTCTACGGCCATTGCGCCCTCAAGATCACCTCGCCCGGCGGTGCCTCGATCCTTTTTGATCCGTGGCGGGACGATCCCTCCGGCGCCTGGGGCTTGTGGTTCAAGCAGAAATTCCCGGAAACGCTGGTGGATATCACCATGTCCACCCACACCCATTTCGACCATGACGCCATCGACCGCCCGCAATCGACAATGGTGCTGGACCGGATGGTGGGCACGTTCGAGTTCGCGGACTTAAAAATTACTGGTTATGCCGACAAGCACGCCTGCGTCGCGCCGGGCTGGTACCCCTGGACCAACGCCCTGGCCGAGTTCGGGGTCGAGGCCTGCCCGCCCAACAACCCGGGCCACATGGATATGGTGACATATGTGGTGGAGACCGGCGGCATCCGCACTCTGATCTGGGGAGACAACCGGCCCGACCCGGCAGACGGGTTCTGGGACGCCATCGGGCGCATCGACGTGCTGACCCTGCCGGTGGACGGCTCTGAGCACATCCTGTCCTATGAGCAGGCCAACGCGCTGGTGGAACGGATCCAGCCCAAGGTGGTGATCCCCACCCACTACCTGTCGGAAACCACCACCTATACGCTGTCGACACTGCAGCCCGCCGACACCTGGGTGAAGGACCAGAAAAGCTTCAAGATGCTGGATAGGGCCTCCCTGTCGCTGGCGGCGGCGGATGTGCAGGGAATGGACAAGGAGTTCCTCTATTTCGGGCATAACGCGCTGACGGAGTAATCCCCGGCATTGCCGCGACATTGTTGTGCCCGTCCGGGCGCCCTCCCCCCGGGGCGCCAGTTTTTTTCAGTCGCGCAGCGCGTCCGCGCGCAGGCCTTCACGTTCGTAGTGGTGCGGCAGGACGCGGCCATAAAGCTGCCGGGTGCGCTCCACCCCGCCGCACATGCCCTCAGTCTCGACAAAGGAGAAGATACCGACATACCGCCTGCTCGGGCCTTCGACCGGGGCTACCCTGTGCAATGAATAGCGGCCGCGGAAGATCTGCAGATCGCCCGGCTGCAGCACCAGCCTGCGCACCAGGGGCGAGCCGCCCGCCAGCACCCGCGCAACGCCGTCGTAGTTTTCATCCGTGGGCGTGCGCAGCATCGGAGCGTATTCGAAATCGCCGCCTGCCTCGCCGTTCTGGATCGCCAGCGTCACCGTGTAGTTGTTGGTATCAAAATGCCAGGGGAAGCCGTCGCCCTCCTCAACCATGTTGATGATCACATCCGCCAAAGGGTCATCATAACGGAAGAAACGGTTCTCCGGCTCTCCCAGCGCCTCGCGGATGAAGGGCATGAAGCCGCGAAATTCGTAGATTGTCCGCAGCGGGCTGGCGGCGCTGAAATTGTCGGCGGGAATAAAGGCGTTGGAACGGTCATAGAACTGGCGCACCGGGTGGTCTTCCGGCAGCGACGGATCGTCCTTGGAGAAGTATGCGTTGGTGCGGCTGAACGACTTGTGCCCCTGATCCGCAACGGTATCAGCTTCGGCTGCCAGCCTTGCGATGCCGTCCGGATGCACAAAGCCCGGCAGCACTGCGCAGCCGTCAGCTTCCAGTTCGCTTTGCACGTCCGCCATCATCCGCGCATAGGCGGGCGAGCCAGGCCTGTCGATCGGATAGCGCCCCAGGTCCACCAGTTCCGCAAGTTCAGCCATGTTTATGTCCTTCCCTGTCGCCTCTCTAAGGGTGAGCTTGCCCGCTGCGGATTGGCTGATCTGGCACAAACGGGACATGAGAGTGCCGGTTTTGAACGAATCCGCACCGGCACACCCCGTCATTTTCGCGGAAATTTCGCCGCACCCCAGGGTGTGAGCAAGAAAATGTCCCTGAACAGGTGTTTTTTGACAGCTTTCGCGGTTGACGCCCCTGCCCGGCAGACATAATGTCGCCCGCAACGCAAAGAGGAGCCTGTGGCAGTGACCACCCTAGTCGTAATCGTAGGAACCAAGCGCATGGGCCGGTAACGGTAGACCATAATCGAACCCATGCGCCTCCGATCAGAAATCGGGGGCTTTTTTTATGCGTAACGGACGATGCCGCCAATTGGAGCAAAAAGCAGATGACACGTGAAATGACCGGCGCAAAGATGGTTGTCCAAGCCCTGAAGGACCAGGGTGTGGACGTAGTCTTCGGATACCCAGGCGGCGCCGTGCTGCCGATCTATGACGAGATCTTTCTGCAGAATGATATCCGTCACGTGCTGGTCCGCCATGAGCAAGGCGCGGTGCACGCCGCTGAGGGCTATGCCCGCTCCACCGGCAAGCCCGGTGTCGTGCTGGTGACCTCCGGTCCCGGTGCCACCAATGCGGTGACCGGCCTCACAGATGCGCTCTTGGACTCGATCCCGATCGTGGTTCTGACCGGACAGGTTCCGACCTTCATGATCGGCTCCGACGCCTTCCAGGAGGCCGATACCGTCGGCATCACCCGCCCCTGCACCAAGCACAACTGGCTGGTCAAGGATACTGATGCTTTGGCCGGTACTCTGCACGAGGCGTTCCACGTCGCCAAGTCCGGCCGTCCCGGCCCGGTTCTCGTCGACATTCCCAAGGACGTGCAGTTCGCCAACGGCAAGTATCAGGGGCCGAAACCATCGGCCTCGCATTACCAGCCGCAAGTCAAAGGTGATATGGAGGAGATCACCGAGCTGGTCGAGGCCATCGAGAAGGCCAAGCGCCCGGTGTTCTATACCGGCGGCGGCGTCATCAACTCCGGCACCGCAGCCAGCCAGCTGCTGCGCGAACTGGTGGATGCCACCGGCATTCCGGTCACCTCGACCCTGATGGGGCTTGGCGCCTATCCGGCCTCCGGCAATAACTGGCTGGGGATGCTGGGGATGCACGGGCTTTACGAGGCCAACATGGCGATGCACGGCTGCGACCTGATGATCAACATCGGCGCCCGCTTCGATGACCGGATCACCGGCCGTATCGACGCCTTCAGCCCGAAATCGAAGAAGGCCCACATCGACATCGACCCCTCCTCGATCAACAAGGTGATCCGGGTCGATATCCCGATTGTCGGTGACGTCGCCCATGTGCTGGAGGACCTGCTGAAGATCTGGAAATCGCGCGGCCGCAAGGTGAACCGAGAGGCGCTGGACAAGTGGCACAAGCAGATCAACGAATGGCGTGCCGTGAACTGCCTGTCCTTCAAGAACTCGGAAAAGACCATCAAGCCGCAGTATGCGCTGCAGCGTCTGGAGGCGCTGACCAAGGGCCGCGACCGCTATGTCACCACCGAGGTCGGCCAGCACCAGATGTGGGCGGCGCAGTACCTGGGTTTTGAGGATCCGAACCGCTGGATGACCTCTGGCGGCCTCGGCACCATGGGCTATGGTTTCCCGGCCTCGATCGGTGCCCAGATGGCGCACCCGGACGCGCTGGTGATCAACGTCGCGGGCGAAGCATCCTGGCTGATGAACATGCAGGAAATGGGAACTGCGGTGCAGTTCCGCCTGCCGGTAAAGCAATTCATCCTCAACAATGAGCGCCTGGGCATGGTGCGCCAGTGGCAGGAGCTGCTGCACGGCGAGCGTTACAGCCACAGCTGGTCCGAGGCGCTGCCCGATTTTGTGAAACTTGCCGAGGCCTTCGGCTGCAAGGGCATCTGCGTCAGCGATCCCAAGGACCTGGATGATGCGATCATGGAGATGATCGAATATGACGGTCCGGTGATCTTCGACTGCTTGGTCGAGAAGCACGAGAACTGCTTCCCGATGATCCCGTCGGGCAAGGCGCATAACGAGATGCTGCTGGGCGAGGCGGAGACGCAGGGCGTTATCCAGGCCGGCGGCGCAGTGCTGGTGTAACCGCGGCCGCGCCGCAAAATTCTTGTGAAGAATTTTGCCAAAAGTTTTCTGAAAACTTTTGGCAGCGACAAACGAAAGGACGGCGACTGATGTCTGCCCTGCATATCAAAAAAGGCTCCAACCGCCATTCTGCCTACAACCTGCGCCCGACGTTTTCGGACGTGCAGGAACGCCATACCATTGCGGTTCTGGTGGAAAACGAACCCGGCGTTCTAGCCCGGGTGATCGGCCTGTTTTCGGGCCGCGGCTACAACATCGAAAGCCTTACCGTGGCGGAGGTGGACCATACCGGCCATCTGTCGCGCATCACCATCGTCACCACCGGCACCCCGCAGGTGATCGAGCAGATCAAGGCACAGCTGGGCCGGATCGTGTCAGTCCGTGACGTGCATGACCTGACGGTTGAAGGCGCCGCGGTGGAGCGGGAACTGGCAATCCTGAAGGTGGCCGGCGAAGGCGACAAGCGCGTCGAAGCGCTGCGGCTGGCGGATATCTTCCGCGCCAATGTGGTTGACAGCACCCTGAACAGCTTTGTGTTTGAAATCACTGGCGCACCGGACAAGATCGATGCCTTTGCCGATCTGATGCGCCCGCTGGGTCTGGCTGAGATTGCCCGCACCGGTGTCGCCGCCCTGCTGCGCGGCAACTGACCCTGGCCCGGCCCTGAGCGGGCCGTGCTATCGCTGAACGGTTTGAAGCGGTGCGGCAACGCGCCGCTTTTCTGCTGCCTGCAGCGGGAAAGGAATAACCTTCTGCTCCTGGCTGCCGGCATCCGCCGCCTTGCACTCCGCCGTTGCACTCAGCCGGTCCGCGAGATCCGGGCTGCCCTGCTCCAGAACAATCGCGAGATTTTCGGCAACCCTGACATTGCCACTCAGGGTTACATCAAACTCAACCCAGTCCCCCGGATTAAGTTCAGCACACTCCGCCCCATGCTTATTTGTGTAAAAAGCAAGGTCCCCCTGGTCATCGCACCAGATCACGGCTTTGGTCAGGGGAGCGTCACTCCATAAAATGACTCCAATCATACCAGTCCTCATATTGCCGCCCATCAATTCTGAAGCAATTGAGCTGACGCCAACATGACAAAAAACGAGTCCTGCTATTGCATTTTGTGTCAGTTCGGCTAGCCTCCTGACGTGAAGTAGAGACACCCCTGACGCCAATTGGTCTCACAGGCTGACGTGCCGATGCCCACTACTGGCATAACCTACCGGCAAAAAGGGAAAATTCTACGTAAATGCCGAACCGTCAGGACCCCGAATGAACAGCCAGAACCGCTCTCCAGCTGACCTGAGGAACATGTTTGGCGCGAACTTGCGTCAATTGGCGCGGCAGTACCGGTCGATTTCAGAGCTGTCGCGCCAGCTGGGCATCAACCGCACGCAATTCAACCGCTACCTCTCCGGCGAGAGCTTTCCGCGCCCGGATATTCTGGACCGTATTTGCCGTTTCTTTGACGTGGATGCGCGTATCCTGCTGGACCCGGTTGAGACGCTTTCAAAGGCGGGTCAGGTTGTAAACGGCGCATTTCTGGCTGATTTCCTTGGCCATGGCGTTCAACAGCTGACCGAGGAGTTTTTCCCTTCTGGGTTTTACCGGTTCACACGCCGCAGTTTTATCAATGAAGATAAATTCGTAATTGGCCTTGTCTATGTGTTCCGCGAGGCTGGCGTCACCTATATCAAGGGGTTCGAGGCCAAAGAGGCGATGCTGAGCCAAGGCCTCCCATCCAGCCCGGACGTCCGGGAGTTCCGCGGCTATATCAGTGGCCACGAGGACGGCGTGGCCTTTGTTATCGCCCGGCGCAAGGCGATGACCTACTCGTTCAACTACCTGGCGCGGGTGGCATCCCTGCAGAACAACTTCTGGTCGGGATATGTCGCCCGCACCGTCCGGGAAAGCGGTACCGGGGAGCGGGTTACACGAATGGTCTATGAACATCTTGGCCGCGACACGTCCCAGGTTCTGGCGGCCGCCCGAAGCGCGGGCTTTGCCGACGAGGACGCCCTGTTGCCCTTCCACCGGCGTCTTTTGGACACGGCCCAGCCCTTCCACTGACGCTAACTCGCGTCAGCCAGCCTGTAGATGTGCCAAGTGGCGTGGCCCAAGAGGGGCAGCACCAGGAACAGCCCCAGGAACCATGGCAGCAGCGCCGCAAAGGTCAGGACCGCAATCATTCCGGCCCAGATCATCATCACCACGAAGTTTTGCTGCACATACTGGAAGCTGGTGATCATGGCGGTGACAAAGTCCACCTCCCGGTCCAGGAGCAGCGGCAAGGCAATCACCGTGATCATGTAGAGAAGCAAGGCAAACAGTGCCCCCGCCACGGTGCCGACTGCCAGCATGGTCAGCCCGTTTGCGGTCAGGAACACCTCTGCCGAGGTGGAAATATTGGTCATCGTCGCATGCCCTAGGAAGAGGGCAAAGATCATGTGGCCGAGGAAGAACCAGAACAGGAACACCACCACGATGATGGCGCAGATCGACGGCAGCTGTCGGCGGCTTTGCTGCAGAACCACGCCCAGGATCCGTCCGACCGCAATCCCCCTGCCCTGTTCCAGCCGGTGCGACACCTCATAAAGGCCAACCGCGGCAAAGGGACCGATCAGCGGGAAACCGATGGCCGCCAGCACCAGCCAGTAGGTGGTGCCGGTGCGCACGGTGATCCAGGCCATCACCCAGCCTGCCAGCACATAGACGGCAGCAAAGAACAGCCCGTAAAGCGGCATCCTGCGGTAATCCGCCCAGCCCCGGCGCAGTGCCTCGAACAGCATCTGCGTCGTGACCGGCTGCAGCGGCGGCACGCCAAAGGGCTTTTCAGGTGTCATGACGCTACTCCTCCCCTCAGGCAGGCCCTGTCTTCTGTCCTGTTGCGGATGGCCTGCGTCTTTTTGAATGAAGCATCAGAAATGCTTCATTTGAACCTAGCCGCGAAACCCGCAGAATAAAATGCTTTGCGGATGCATGATTCATGCTGCGGTCCCGGCCCTGGCAGGCCAGCCCAAAAAACAAAGGGGCAGCCCGCGCAGGCCGCCCCCCTTCCGGTTCTGAAAGACACCCAAAGCGGCGTCAAAAATAGATCAGCCCTCAGCCTGCGCGTCAGCGCGGCTCTTGCCGGACACGTTCAGCGCAAGAGTTGCGGCCATGAAGCCATCCAGATCTCCGTCCAGCACGCCTTTGGTGTCAGAGGTCTCATGCTGGGTGCGCAGGTCCTTCACCATCTGGTAGGGCTGCAGAACATAAGAGCGGATCTGGTTGCCCCAGCCGGCATCGCCCTTGGCCTCATGCGCCTCGTTGATGGCGGCGTTGCGGCGGTCCAGTTCCTGCTGGTAGAGTCGCGATTTCAGCGCCTTCATGGCGATGTCGCGGTTCTGGTGCTGGGATTTCTCCGACGAGGTCACCACGATGCCGGTCGGGATGTGGGTGATCCGCACCGCCGAGTCGGTGGTGTTCACGTGCTGGCCGCCCGCGCCCGAGGAACGGTAGGTGTCAACGCGGATATCGGAAGGGTTCACCTCGATCTCGATATTGTCGTCCACCACCGGATAGACCCAGACGGAGCTGAACGAGGTGTGCCGCTTTGCCGCCGAGTCATAGGGCGAAATGCGCACCAGCCGGTGCACGCCGCTTTCGGATTTCAGCCAGCCATAGGCGTTGTGTCCGGAAATCTTGTAGGCGGCGGATTTAATACCCGCTTCATCGCCCGCGCTTTCGGACTGCAGCTCGACCTTGTAGCCCTTCTTTTCAGCCCAGCGCACATACATCCGCGCCAGCATCGAGGCCCAGTCGCAGCTCTCGGTGCCGCCGGCACCTGCGTTGATTTCCAGAAAGGTGTCATTGGCATCCGCCTCGCCATCCAGCAGCGCCTCCAGCTCTTTTTCGGCCGCCTTCTCCTTGAGCGCCGCCAGCGCCGCCTCGGCGTCCTTGACCACCTCGGCGTCGTCTTCCATTTCACCCAGCTCTATCAGTTCGATGTTATCCGACAGATCCTGCTTGATGCCCTTGTAGGTATCAATGGAATCCACCAGCGCCTGGCGCTCGCGCATCAGTTTTTGTGCCGCCTCCGGATCGTCCCAAAGATTGGGGTCTTCGACGCGCGCGTTAAACTCTTCCAGCCGGTATTCGGCGGTTTCCCAGTTCAACCGCTGGGCCAGCAGTTCCAGCGATTTCTCGATGTCTGCGACGATATTCTGGGTTTCCGCACGCATGGGAGGTCCTTGCAATCTGAGATCAGGCCTGCGTGATAAACCACCCTTGCGCCGCGGGCAAGCGGCCAGCATTGCCCGGCGGGCGCCGGGTGATACAGAAAATGCACCTTAAATGCTGTGCGCTATCTGATCCGGGAAATACGCGGAATTAACGCGGCCTGCCAAAACCTGACAACTGAAACGCGCGGGCAGCCTGCGCTGCCGTGTATTTGGGGAATTGGGACTATGCCCAGCGGATATCTTGTCCAGCTTGGAGACGGATCGCTTGATCACGGCGATACGATCACGTCTACCTATTCCTCCTTTACCACCGACCAGAACCTGGGCGCGGGCAACTGGAGCTGGACCGGCTCGCACGGCGGCACCCCATACACCAACGAGGTGGAACCGGGCGTCTACTATCTGGCCACCGACGGCAACGTCTACTTTGTGCCGGATTTTGGGCCGCCCGACACTTTCAGTTCAGCAACCGCCGACAGCCCGCCAGCCTATACAGACAGTGACGGTCCGGTGGAGGGCACCAGCGGCGCCGACAACATCGACAGCAGCTATACCGACGCCGACGGCGACCAGATCGACAACGGCAGCGGCGGCGGCGCGTCCGGCAACCAGGACACGGTGGAGGCCGGTGCAGGCGACGACACGGTCAACGCGGGCGCCGACAACGACATGGTGTTCGGCGGCAG
The DNA here is from genome assembly GCF_025144465.1 of Leisingera sp. S132. Lineage (NCBI taxonomy): Bacteria > Pseudomonadati > Pseudomonadota > Alphaproteobacteria > Rhodobacterales > Roseobacteraceae > Leisingera > Leisingera sp. S132. Next base: position 1,328,102 of record NZ_CP083553.1, on the reverse strand, counting down.
CGGCGGCGACAGCCTGGCAGGCGGCAGCGGCGATGACACGATCTATGGCGACAGCAGCAGCGAAGCGGGCCTGACGGACTCCGATCAAAGCATCACAAACGCCAACGTCACCGACACCAGCAGCGGCTTCACCGTCACCGCCCGGGATTTGTCGGGCACCGCAAGCGCCGCCAATATCGACTATTACGACGGCGGCTTTGGTGTCGCCGGCGCGATCTCCGATTCCGACAGTTCGGTGGATGCGCAGGTCGGCTACGACAAGGCTTCGGGAATATCCGAAGAGATCATCGTCGACTTCGATCAGGACACTGACGATGTCAGTTTTTCCTTCAAGCACCTCTATACCGATTCCTTCGGCGAAGAGGGCCACTGGGCCATCTACAAGGACGGCGTCCTGATTGCCGAGGGGGATTTTACGGAGGACGTCGCCGGTTCCGGCACCGGAACAATCAACATCAGCGGCTACGGCGATTTCGACCAGCTGGTGCTGTCCGCCAATCTTCAGACCGATGGCACCGACGGTTCCGACTACATGGTCACCGACATCACCTTCACGGTGCCGGCGGAGGTACCCGCGGACGGTAATGACAGCATCGACGGCGGAACCGGGAACGACCTCATCTACGGCCAGGGCGGCAATGACACCATCTCCGGTCAAAGCGGCAATGACACGCTTTATGGCGGCACCGGCGATGATACGCTGTGGGCTGGAACCGGCGACGATCTGGTCTACGGCGGCGACGGGGATGACCTTTATGATACCGATGAAGGCAATGACACCTTCTATGGCGAAGGCGGCGACGATTGGGTTGCGGTCTGGTCCAACCCCGACGGCGAAACGCTGGTCGGCGGCGAAACCGATGAAACACTGGGGGACATGCTGGAGCTTTACGGCGACGGCTCCAGCATCAACATCACCTTCACCAGCGACGAAGCCGGCACCTTTACGGTCGGTGCCGATACCGTCACCTTTTCGGAGTTTGAACGCTATTACTTGCATTCCGGCGATGACACGCTGGATGCGTCCATCGGCACCTCGGACATCTGGGTCCAGGGCTTGGGCGGCAACAATGTCTTCACCGGCGGCAGCGGCAATGACACGCTGCTCGGAGGGGGAGGCAGCGATACCCTGCGCGGCAATGCCGGGGCGGACTCGCTGGACGGCGGGTCCGGTGATGACAGCCTGATCATCGGCGAAGGCGATACCGCCACGGGCGGCGATGGCGACGACTACTTCACGGTGGAAGACACTGGAGATACCGGCAGCAACGACATTTATGTGACCGGCGGCGATACAGGTCAAACCACCGGTGACACGCTGGATTTCAACGGCCAGCTCGTGCTGGGATCGGTCAACATCACCGACAACACCGGCGGCAGCCTGACAGGGACAGCCACCTTGCTGGACGGCAGCACGGTCCATTTCTCCGGCATCGAAAACATCATCTGCTTTACTGCAGGCACCCGCATCGCCACTTCCGCGGGCCTGCGCTGCATCGAAACCCTGCGCACGGGCGATCTGGTGATGACCCGCGACAACGGCCTGCAGCCGGTGCGCTGGATCAGCCAGTCAACGGTCCCGGCGACGGGCAACCTGGCCCCGATCCGCATCAAGGCGGGCCAGTTCGGGGCGGAACGCGACCTCTTGGTCTCACCGCAGCACCGGATGCTGTTCTCCGGCTCCCAGGCAAGCCTGCTGTTTGGCGAAAGCGAGGTGCTGGTCTCCGCCGTCCATATGCTGAACGACCGCTCCATCCGGCGCGAACCGGGCGGCAGCGTCACATATGTGCATGTGCTGTTTGGCCAGCATGAGATCATCTATGCCGAAGGCGCCGCCTCCGAGAGCTTCCACCCGGGGGTTCAAGCGGTCTCAGCGCTGGAGGAGCCGGTGCGCGAAGAGCTGTTCCGCATCATGCCGGACCTGCGATGGCACAACGGCGAAGGCGGGCGCACCGCCCGCCTCTGCGCCTCGCGCCACGAGGCCGCGCTGCTGCTGCCGCGCCCCTCGCAGGATCAGTAAAGCCCGCCGGAACTGACGGTGCCAAAGGTCGCCTTTGGCCCCAGCACAGCCGTGCCGCCGCTGGAGGTGGTCACCTGACGGCCGGACTGCTGCACTTCCTCGATCAGCGGCAGGTTCGACCCCATCGCAAAACCGCCGTCATAGGTCAGGCCGAAGATCGGCTCAGCGCCGTCGCGGAAATACTCCGCCACCACATAAGCGCCCGACGCACCATCCGGCAGCCGCGCGCCGGTGTAGCGGTCGATCTTGATGAAATGGCCGCCTTCCGGCACTTCGAACGGACCGCCGCCGAACTTCTCGGTCGCCTTCTTCATGAACTGCTGGAACACCGGGCCACACATGGTGCCGCCATAGGCGCCGCGGCCCATCGGGCGAGGCTGGTCAAAGCCCATATAGCAGCCGGCCACGATGTTGGAGGTGAACCCTACAAACCAGACATCGCGGGAATCGTTGGTGGTGCCGGTCTTGCCCGCGGTGGGCACCGGCAGGTTGATCACGCTTGACGCGGTGCCGCGGTCAACCACGCCCTTCATCATCGAGGTCAGCTGATAGGCGGTGATCGGGTCCATCACCTGTTCGCGGTCGGTGACAATGCGCGGCGCCTGACCGGGTGCCAGCGTGGGATCGGAGCAGTCGACGCAGTCACGGTCATCGTGACGGTAGATAGTCTTGCCGAAACGGTCCTGCACCCGGTCCACCAGCGTCGGCTGCACCCGCTCGCCGCCGTTGGCGAACATCGCATAGGCCGCCACCATCTTATAAAGCGTGGTTTCCTCTGCCCCCAGCGAGTTGGCAAGGAACGGGCCCATGTTGTCGTAGACGCCGAATCGTTCAGCGTAGCCCGCGACCACCGGCATCCCGACCTCCTGCGCCAGGCGGATGGTCATCAGGTTCCGGCTCATCTCGATGCCGGTGCGCAAGGGCGTCGGACCGTAGAACTTGTTGGTGGAGTTCTTGGGCCGCCACAGGCCCTGCGGCGTATTGATCTCGATCGGGGCGTCAACCACGATGGTCGCCGGGCTGTAGCCGCTGTCCAGCGCAGCCGCATAGACAAAGGGTTTGAAGCTGGAACCCGGCTGCCGCATCGCCTGGGTCGCGCGGTTGAACACCGAATGCTGGTAGGAGAATCCGCCCTGCATCGCCAGAACCCGGCCCGAGTTCACGTCCATCGCAACAAAGCCGCCCTGCACCTCCGGCACCTGCCGCAGCGACCAGTGGCTGAAGGCATCGTCCTTCTTCTCGGCCCGGACCAGCACCACGTCGCCGCGTGCAAAGTTGTCGGCAAAGCTGCCCTTCATCCACTTGATGTCAGAACGCGGCACGGTCCCGGTGCCCTCGCTCTGCTCCACCCCGATGGTCAGGCGCTCGCCGCCAACCTCCAGCACCACCGCCGGATACCAGCGGCCGCCGAGCACGATGTCGCGCGACACTTCGGTGTTTTCCAGCGCCGCACGCCAGGTGGCCTCGTCCTTCAGCTGTTCCTCTTCCAGCTTGATGCCGGTGCCGCGCCAGATCCCGCGGGAGCGGTCGTATTTTTCCAGCCCGCCGCGCATCGCCAGCGCCGCCTCGGCCTGCATGTCGTGGTCAATGGTCGCGCGCACCGTAAAGCCGCCGGTGAAGAACTCGCCCTCGCCAAAATCCTCTGTCAGCTGGCGGCGGATTTCATCGGTAAAGTAGTCGCGCGGCGGCAGCGTGGTGCGGAAGCCCTCGAAATCGCCATTCTGTACCGAGCGCAGCGGCTGCGCCACTTCCACGTCAAAGACATCCTTGGAGATATAGCCGTTCTCGCGCATCTCGCGCAGCACATAGTTGCGCCGCGCCAGCAGGCGCTCCTTCTGGCGGACGGGGTGATAATCCGACGGTGCCTTGGGCATCGAGGCCAAGGTCGCCGCCTCATGCGGTTCCAGCTCGCCCAGGGTCTTGTTGAAATAGGTCTGCGCGGCGGCGGTCACGCCATAGGAGTTCTGGCCGAGGAAGATCTCGTTCAGGTACAGTTCCAGAATGCGTTCCTTGTCGAGCGTTTCCTCCAGCCGTGTGGCGAGGATGATCTCCTTGATCTTACGCTCCGCCCGGCGGTCGCCGGACAAGAGGAAGTTCTTCATCACCTGCTGGGTGATGGTGGAGGCGCCGCGCACGTTCTGCCCGCGCGAGCGCACCGCCTCAACCGCTGCCGCGGCAATGCCGCGGGCGTCATAGCCTGCGTGGCTGTAGAAATTCTTGTCTTCGGCCGAGATGAAGGCCTGTTTCACCAGATCCGGGATTTCCGCCGACGGCGTGAACAGCCGGCGCTCCTTGGCGAATTCGTCGATCAGATGCCCCTCGCCCGAATAGATCCGGCTGATCGTCGGCGGCTGGTACTGTGCCAGCGATTCATGGCTCGGCAGGTCGCGCCCGTAGATCCAGAACACCGCCCCGATGGTCAGCGCCACCATTGCCACGCCAAGGGTAATGGTGCTGAAGATGGAGCCGAAGAAAGAAAATATGAACCTGAGCACGGATGTTAGCCTTTCACGCGGGGTGCCGCCTATATAGGCGCGGCGGCTGCCGGGGTCAAAGCATGCAACGGCGAATTAGCGCTGCCTTCAATCCCGCGGTCCGAAGAATTGGTTTTGAGCCGCCTGTGATGTATCCTGTCCGGGCAATACTAACAGCGGCTGCCCCAAACTCCCAATGCTTGCCGCGGTTTTGGGCGCATGCGGCAGGCAGGCTGAAGGCGTGTGCACGCCTTCGCCGTCCTGACCTGCCTCCCGCCCCCGCCTGCCGGCCGCGGCGCATGCCCGAAACATGTTTCACCCGGCAGTCCGAACGGTGGAGGAGACTGCTATGGCCAAACTCGGAGCCCCGGTAGGCGGCGGAAAAACAGCCGTGAACGACCCCAAGGACGTGTTTCTAGTCCAGAAGCTGCTCAACGAACACGCGAACACCGTCGGCTACAAGCGGGTGCCGACCAACGGCAAGGTGGGCCAGCCGACAATACTGGCCATTGGCCAGTTCCAGCAGCAGGTGGTGAAGACCAAGGTGACCAGCCTGGTCGAACCCGGCTCCAAGACCTTCAAGATGCTGGACAGCTCCCCGGTCAAGGTCGCCGGGAAATTCGCCAAGGCGCAGGGCGGCAGGCCGCTGCCTGCCAAAGGCAAAGTCTATGAGGTGAAATGGCGGGGCAAAACCCACTGGTTCACCGAGGACGACATGAGCACCGCCATGGAAGCGATCCAAAGCCGCCTGCATGTCGAGACCATGGCTTTCATGAGCACGCAGAACAATTACCGCAGCCAATACCGTGAGATGCAAAAGGGGTTCTGGACCTTTTTCGTGAAGATGGTGACCCCCGATGCCGACATCGAGCGTCCGGCAAGATCGCTGAAAAAAGCCGACGCCGCGGTGAGCAGGCTGGTGAACATGACCTATGGCAAAAACAAGAAGAGCCTGCTGGCCTCCTTCAAGCAGATGAAACAGACCAAGATCCTGCTCGACGCGGTGGCGATGGATCTGAACACGCTGTCCAAGGAACTGGGGCAAAGCGCCAGAATCTGCGAGGAGATCTCAGTGGACCTGCGCGACGCTTCGGCCGACATCGTGCAGCTGATCCTGGTCACCAACGGAGTGAACCCGGCCGCCGCTGGTGCTGTGGTCGCCGCAAGCAAGAACGCCGTTCAGGAAATCGCCAACGGCTGGATTCTCAGAGGTCAATGGGTCAAGGAAGGCGGCGTGGCCGGCTCCTTCAAACGGGTCGCCTTTGCCGGGATAGCGGGCGGATTTTCCGGCTGGATCGGTGCTAAGGCCGGCCAGTTCATCATGAAAGGGGTCGGTGAAAGACTTGCCACCCGCATGGTCACCAACCGCTGGATCGGCAAGCACCTGTGGAGCACGGCAGCGCGCTGGGGCGGTAAAGAGATCGGGGCGATAATCGGGCGCTACCCGGGTCTGACGCGCAAGGCGGGCGGGGAAATCGCCATCCAGACTGTGGTGCGGATGGCGCATAAATTCTTCACCGGGCGCGCCCTTTCCAAAGCTTTGACCAATCGTATGAACGCTTTGGAGAAAATCGTCAGCTCCTGCATGGAGAAGAGCAAGGCCGAAGAGCAGCTCATGGACTGCATCGCTGCCAAAGTGGAAAAGCAGGGGCTGATGGCAAAGATCGCCGATGACATACTGGTGCCAAACAAGCAGGCGCTCGAACGCGGGATCGACAGGGCGCTGGCCAAGGCAGAGGCAAAGGCCGGATAGCCGGGACCCCAAAAGGAGCCCTGCCCCGAAAGGCGCCGCAGGGTGCTACTGCCGCACCAGTGACCGGCGGGCGTCATCTTCGATGCGCCAGGCGATCAGCCCGTTCAGAATGCCGCGCGCCGCCTTGGCCCGCCACTGGGCGTCCACCAGATTCTTAAGGTCGCGCTTGCTGGAGAGAAAGCCGATCTCCACCAGCACCGAGGGTATATCGGCCGACTTCAGCACCGAAAACCCGGCTGAGCGCAGCGGCCGGTTGTTGATCGGCTGCCCCTGCGCCCGAAGCCCGTCAATCAGCGCCGCCGCAAGCGCGTCACTGCGCGGCTGGGTTTCCTGGCGGGCCAGATCCAGCATCACAGCCGTCACGCCGTCGTCTGCCTGGCTGAGGTCGGTGCCGGACAAAAGATCACCGCGCAGATGACGTTCCGCCAGCTTGGCAGAGGCCGCGTCCGAGGCTTCCCTGGACAGGGTATAAACCGTTGAGCCATGCGCGCGGCCCTCGGAGATCGTGTCCGCATGCAGCGAAATGAACACATCCGCCCCTGCTTGATGCGCCAGCGCGATACGGCGCTCCAGCGAGACAAAATAGTCATCGTCGCGGGTCAACTGCACGGTGAACTGGCCGGACCGCACCAGCGCCTCGCCCAGCTCGCGGGCGAATTGCAGCATCAGGTGCTTTTCGATGACGATCTCGGTCTCGGCACCCGGATCAATGCCGCCATGGCCCGGGTCCAGCATCACCAAGAGCGGCGCGTTCTCATCCCGCGCAGCCTTGGCCTCCATGGCTTCCGGTGCGGGCAAGTCCCAGCGCGGGTCTGTCGGAGCGCCGACCTTGGCAGCAAACTCTTCCGCCGAAACCGGTTTCAGCAACACATGCAGCCGAGTCGCCGCAGTAAATTGATCAATGCGCATTGCCGCAGTGTCCACTGCCATTGGTTCTCGCAGCTCCAGCACCAGCCGCGACCAGCCAGGGACATAGGTGCCAAATTGCACGTTGGTGAACTGCCCATCCTCCAGAAACGCGTCAGGTTTCAGGCCGGTCCAGTCAACCTCCTGGAAATCAAGGACCAGCCTAGGCGGATTGTCCAAGGTAAACAGCCGGTACGGCACCCCCTGGCTAAGGCTCAGCGTGACCCCGCCCCCTGAGCGGGTGTCCACGGCACCGCTGGTCTCCGGGTGAATACGAGCCAGGCCGCTGAACCCCTGCGCCCAGGCGCCCGCGGCCAGCATCCAGATCAATGCAGTAAGTTTGAACAGTCTGCCCATGCCACGCCTCTTGGTCTTTTGGCGGGCAGACTAGGCAATTCCGCTGGGATTGAAAATCCGCCTTTTGCGCTCAGCCGCGACCCGCCATGAACAGTGCCAGCCGCGCCAGGCCTTCCTCGATATCCTGGGTGGAGCGCGCATAGGAAAAGCGCAGCGTGGTGGCGCCGCGCACCGGATCGAAGTCCAGGCCCGGGGTCACCGCAACACCAGCGTTATCAAGGATTTCAGCGGCAAAGCTGCGGCTGTCATCCGTCAGGTCCGATACATCGGCATAAACATAGAACGCCCCGTCCGGCGGTGCGATTTTGGTAAACCCGGCCTTGGGCAGCCCGTCCAGCATCAACTGGCGGTTCTTGGCGTAAACAGCCAGATTCTCCCGCATCTCGTCTTCGCAGTCTAGCGCCGCCAGCGCCGCGACTTGGCTGGCGTGCGGCGCGCAGATGAACATGTTCTGGGCGATGCGTTCGACCACACGCACATGATCCTCCGGCACCACCATCCAGCCGACCCGCCAGCCGGTCATCGAGAAGAACTTGGAGAAGGAGTTGATGACGTAGCATTCGTCGGTCAGCTCCAGCGCCGTGACGGCCTTCGCCTCGTATTCCAGCCCGTGATAGATCTCGTCAGAAATGAAGCTGGCGCCTTCACCCTTTGCTGCATCAATCAGCGCGCCCATTGCCGCGCGGTCCAGCATGGTGCCGGTCGGGTTGGCGGGCGACGCCACCATCAGCCCGGCCAAATCCTGCCCTTTGAGGTCCGCCGCGACCGGCTGCAGCCGGTTTTCCGGCGCGGTCTGAATGTCCACCGGCACCAGCCCCAGCGCCTTCAGGATCTGCCGGTAGGAGGGATAGCCCGGCGCGCCGATGCCGACCCGGTCGCCGCTGTCGAACAATGCGGTGAAGCTGAGCAGAAAGGCGCCGGAGGAGCCCGGCGTCACAATCACCCGCTCCGGGTTCAGATCGACGTTGTACCACTCCCCATAGAGCTGCGCGATCCGCTTGCGCAGGGCTGGCAGCCCCAGGGCAACCGTATAACCCAAGGCATTGTTTTCCAGCGCATTCCCCAGCGCCTTCAGCGCACCGGCCGGCGCCCCGGTCGAGGGCTGGCCAACCTCCATGTGGATGATGTGGCGGCCTGCCTCCTCAGCCTTGCGGGCAGCCTCCATCACATCCATCACAATGAAGGGATCGACCTCGGACCGGGTTGAGTTTCGCATGCTAATCTCCCAATGTGCGCGCATGAGTTTTGACCGTTTCTTCCGGCTGGCGTCAATCCCGGCTCTTCTGGTTTGCGCGCTTGTTCAATTTGCAGCAGCGGCGCAGGCTGCGTCGATCTCGCTGTTGCGCGACCCGGATGTCGAACACGGGCTGAACAAGCTGGCGGCGCCGGTGCTGCGCGCGGCAGGATTGAATGCGAACCGGGTTCGCATCCTCCTGGTCAACGACAGTTCCTTCAACGCTTTCGTTCTGGATTCCCGAACGATTTTCGTGAATTACGGACTGATCCTTAAGGTCACCTCGCCGGAGATGCTGCAGGCCGTGCTGGCCCATGAAGCCGCCCATATAACCAATGGGCACCTGTCCCGGCGGATGCAGAACCTGCGCTCTGCCAACAGTGCTGCCGGGCTTGGCCTGGCCTTAGCTGCCTTGGCGGCGGCAGCTGGCGGCGGGGATGCCGCGGCCGGCATTGCCATAGGCACGCAAAGCTCGGCCTTCCGCAGCTTCCTGGCCCATACAAGGGCCGAGGAAAGCAGCGCCGACCGCTCTGCCGCCGAATATCTGAACCGGGCAGGCATCAGCCCGCAGGGTCTGGTTGATCTTCATCGCGCCTTTGCCGGCCAGGAAGTTCTCAGCGCCGGCACCCAGGACCCTTATACCCGCTCGCATCCCTTGAGCCGCGACCGTATCCGCGCCGCGCAGGCCTATCTGGCGGCTTATGGCGACAAGGGGCAGAGCAACGCAGAGGCGCAATACTGGTTTGCCCGCGTCCGCGGCAAGCTGTCTGCCTTCACCCGCGCCCCGAAATGGACCCTGCGCCGGGTGCGCGAGGAGCAGTACAAGGACGTCCGCCTGATGCGCGAAGCCGCGGCCTATCACCGGCAGAACAGCCTGCAGAAGGCGCTGAAGGCGGTGAACGGCGCGCTGGCGGCCCGGCCCTCCGACCCGTTCTATCATGAGCTGAAGGGGCAGATCCTGATCGAGAACCGCCAGTGGTCAGCCGCGCTTGCCGCCTATGGCAAGGCCGTCAGCCTTGCCCCCAAGGATCCGCTGATCCTGACCGGATACGGCCGCGCCCAGCTGGCCGCTGGCCAGCCCAAGGCGGCGCTCAAATCCATGGAGCGCGCCCGTGCCATCGACTTCCGCAATACCGTGCTGCTGCGCGACATGTCGCTGGCTTATGCCAAGACCGGACAAAACGGCATGGCCGCCTTGGTCACCGCCGAACGCTATGCGTTGCAAGGGCGTCTGAATGACGCCGGCATTCACGCCAAACGGGCCGTGGCCCAGCTGCCAGCAGGATCCCCCGCCGCCCGGCGGGCAACCGATGTGCTGGTGGCCTATGAACAAGCTCAGAAGAGAAAGAGACGGAAATGACCCTTTTCACCCGCACCGCCACTGCCGCGGCCACTGCCTTCGCCCTGCTGGGTGCCCCGGCGCAGGCTTTTGATATCAGCGCGATGTCGGAGGCTGAGCGCGAGGCCTTTGGCAAGGAAGTGCGCAGCTACATCCTGGCAAACCCGGAACTGATCCTGGAGGCAGTTGACCTTCTGGAGCAGCGCCAGCAGCAGGCCGAAGCTGTACGCGATGACGCGCTTGTTTCTGACAATCTGGAGGAACTGGTCAACGACGGCTATTCCTGGGTCGGCGGCAATCCCGAAGGCGACATCACCCTTGTTGAGTTCATGGACTACCGCTGCGGCTACTGCCGGCGCGCGGCGCCCGAGGTGGCCAAGCTCCTGGAAAGCGACGGTAATATCCGCCTGGTGATCAAGGAATTCCCGATCCTGGGCGACGCCTCTGTGCTGTCGGCGCGCTTTGCTGTCGCCACCAAGCAGGTGGCCGGCGATGACGCCTACAAGGATGTGCATGACGCCCTGATCGAGTTTGGCGGCGAGCCGAACGAGGTCGCCCTGCGCCGACTGGCCGAAGGGCTGTCGCTGGATGCAGAGGCGATTTTCGCAAAGATGGACAGCGAGGACGTGACCGCAGAGCTGCGCCAGACCCGGGCGCTGGCACAGCGGATGGCGATTTCGGGCACCCCGACGTTTGTTCTGGGCACCGAACTCCTGCGCGGCTACCTGCCCGCCGATCAGATGGAGCTGATGGTGGCTGAAATCCGCGAGCAGCAGAGCTGAGCTGCAATCTCACCCGGTGAAACCGGGGCTCTGCCCGCCGCCATTGGGCTTGAACCAATGGCGCACCAACGGCAGCCCCGGAGTATTTCTGGAAAGATGAAACGGCTGGAGGATTACTCCGCCGCCTCCTGGGCCGCCTCGATTTGGGCGGCCTTTTTTTCGACCTCCTCGACGATGTGGTCAACCATCTGTTCGTTGGACATCTTGTGGCTGGCCTTGCCCGCCAGGTAGACCATGCCGGAGCCCGCACCGCCGCCGGTAAAGCCCACATCCGTCATAAGTGCCTCGCCGGGGCCATTCACCACGCAACCAATGATCGACAGGCTCATCGGCGTGTGGATATGGGCCAGCCGCTCCTCCAGCGTCTCCACCGTCTTGATGACGTCAAACCCCTGCCGCGCGCAGCTGGGGCAGGAGATGATGTTGACGCCGCGGTGGCGCAGGCCAAGGGATTTGAGGATCTCGAAGCCTACCTTCACCTCCTCCACCGGATCGGCAGACAAGCTGACGCGCAGGGTGTCGCCAATGCCCATCCACAGCAGCTGGCCCAGGCCAATCGCCGATTTGATGGTGCCGGAGACAAAACCGCCTGCTTCTGTCACGCCAAGATGAATGGGTGCGTCGGTCGCCTCCGCCAGCTGCTGATAGGCGGCGGCGGTCATGAAGACATCGGAGGCTTTCACAGAGATCTTGAATTCGTGGAAGTCATGATCCTGCAGGATGCGGATATGGTCGAGACCGCTCTCCACCATCGCCTCCGGGCAGGGTTCGCCGTATTTGTCCAAGAGATGCTTTTCCAGACTGCCGGCGTTAACCCCGATGCGGATTGAGCAATTGTGGTCGCGCGCCGCGCGGATCACCTCAGCCACGCGCTTTTCGTCGCCGATATTGCCCGGGTTGATGCGCAGGCAGGCGGCGCCGGCCTCGGCGGCCTCGATGCCGCGCTTGTAGTGGAAATGGATGTCGGCAACGATCGGCACCGGGCTTTCACGCACGATCTCCTTCAGCGCCTTGGAGGAGGCCTCATCCGGGACCGAGATCCGCACCAGATCCGCGCCCGCCTCAGCCGCGGCCTGAACCTGCGCGACCGTGGCAGCCACATCGGTGGTCAGCGTGTTGGTCATGGTCTGCACGGCAATCGGGGCATCGCCGCCGACAGGCACGCTGCCTACATGGATCTGGCGGCTTTTGCGGCGTTCGATATGGCGCCACGGGCGGATGTGATTGATCGACATTACGGCTGGTGTCCCGGCTGGATCCTGTTGGGGATTAGATACGTGCAGACGCCCGGCGCTGCAATGGCAGCACCGGGCGTCCGCTAAGAATTCCTGTTCCGGGATTACTCGGAAGGCTGCTGCACGCCTGTCTGCAGTTGAGCGACCAGCGTCGCCAGCGCCTTGTTGCTGCCGTCCTGCAGATCCGCCAGTTCAAACCGGCCAGTGATCGCATCCATCGACAGCTCGACATTCTTGGTGACCTGACCGCGTTCGCCGACCGGGCCGAAATGCTGGCCGTTGACGGCAAAATAAATTGCGCTGCTTTCGCCGGTGCGCAATTTCGGCGCATCCTCAGTCGCCGGCACCTGGAAGCGCTGGCCCGCGTCCATGATGGTTTCCAGGATCACGCTGCCATCCGCCGCGGTGACCTGCACCCAGGAGGGGCGAACCGCAACCATTTCGACACCTGGCGTAACCGCGGCCAGGACCTGAGGCACTTGCGGCCCCTGTTCCCCCTGCTGCAGCGGCCCGGCGCCGTCAAACGGCAGGCTGGCTTCGGCCAGGCTGATCGTCGGCACATCCGGCGCGGCAAAATTTCCCAGCGCCGAGGGGTCAAGAGTGGAGATCGGCGCGTCACGCGCCACCAGCACAGGCACATCCAGCGCCTGCGGACGGTAAAGGCGGTCCAGTGCTTCCGCGGCGGGATCCTGGGCACCCTCTGCAACGGCCAGCACCGCGCCATTCAGCGGGTCAAGATCCGCCAGCACTGCCGGGGTCTGATCCACCGGCGCGAACTGCACCTGCTGCACCTCTTTCAGGACAGCCCAGCCGCCATAGGTGATGCCGCCGATCAGGCCGGCCAGCACCATCAGCGAGCCAACGGCACGCAGTTCGATCCGGCTCAGGATGCTGCTGGGCGCAGGAACGAACGGGGTATTGGGAGAGGCAAAGGCATCACCGCCGAGACCCTTGGATGAAACAACCGGCGCATTGCCGGACTTGTTGCGGCTGGAGGCCTCTGCCGACATGCCGTGGGCCACGGAGAAGCCGCTTTCCTTGCAGAAGTCCTGAAACGCCTGTTCGGCATCCATGTTCAGATAGCGCGCATAAGACCGCACGTAACCGGCGATGAAGCCGGGCGTGTCAAAGGCGGAAGGATCAGAGTTTTCGATGGCAGCGATATAAGAGGCCTTGATCCGCAGCTCGCGCTGGACGTCGAGCAGCGATTTGCCCATCGTCGCCCGCTCGCCGCGCATCACGTCGCCAAGCTTCAGCTCGAAATCGTCAAAACCCTTCGGCTCTGACGTTCCGCCATGCTCATCTTGCTTGCGCTGGGTGAAGCGCCCGATCATGCCTGCCGTCCCATACTATGCCTGCCGCCATCGTTTCTAAACGGTGAAAGAATCACATCTGCGACTCAGATCCGTTGATTGATTAGCAACAGCGTAACACACTCAGTGTTAATTTACACTGATCAGTAAGTTACCCGGCAAGTTCGGCACGATTCAGCGCACAATGCGACCACAATGCGTCCATTGCATGGACCAGCGCGTCGATCTCCTTGGGCCCGTGCACCGGCGAGGGCGTGAACCGCAGGCGCTCGGTGCCGCGCGGCACAGTGGGGAAATTGATCGGCTGCACGTAGATGCCATAGTCCTCCAGCAGGTGGTCGGACAGTACCTTGGTATGGACCGGATTGCCAACGATCACCGGCACGATATGGCTGCCGTGATCGATGATCGGCAGGCCCAGCCCTTTCAGCCGCAGCTTCAGCACCTTGGCCTGGTCCTGATGCTTGTCGCGCAGGTCCTGAGCGCCTTTCAGATAGGCAACCGAGGCCGCCGCCCCTGCCGCCACTGTTGGCGCCAGCGAGGTGGTAAAGATAAAGCCCGGCGCATAGGAGCGGATGGCGTCGCACATCTTGGCCGAAGCGGCGATATAGCCGCCCATCACACCATAGGCCTTGGCCAGGGTGCCGTTGATGATGTCAATGCGGTGCGCCAGGCGGTCGCGCTCCGTGACGCCGCCGCCGCGGGGGCCGTACATGCCAACCGCGTGCACCTCGTCGATATAGGTCAATGCGCCGAATTCATCCGCAAGGTCGCAGATTTCCGCAATCGGGCCGAAGTCGCCGTCCATCGAATAAACCGATTCGAAGGCAATCAGCTTGGGCGCCTTGGGATCGTCGGCTTCCAGAAGCTCGCGCAGGTGGGCCACATCGTTGTGGCGGAAGATGCGCTTGGCACCGCCATTGCGGCGCACGCCCTCGATCATCGAGGCGTGGTTCAGCGCGTCGGAATAAATGATCAGCCCCGGGAACAGCCTGGGCAGAGTGCTCAGCGTCGCGTCATTTGCGATATAGGCCGAGGTGAACAGAAGCGAGGCTTCCTTGCCGTGCAGGTCGGCCAGTTCAGCCTCCAGCTGCTTGTGATAGATCGTGGTGCCAGAGATGTTGCGGGTGCCGCCGGAGCCTGCGCCAGTAGCGTCGATGGCGTCATGCATCGCATCCAGCACCACCGGGTTCTGGCCCATGCCCAGATAATCGTTGCCGCACCAGACGGTGATGTCCTGCTTGCTGCCATCAGGCCGGTTCCACACCGCGTGCGGGAAATGGCCTTTCTTGCGCTCGATGTCGATGAAGGTCCGGTAGCGGCCCTCTTCGTGAAGGCTGGCAATCGCTGCGTCCAGTTTCGCGGTATAGTCCACCGGCATCTCCATAGCTAATTGTGCTCCTGCAGAGCACGCGGGCTTTGTAAAGGGCTCGGGTCTTCTGACGATTAGGCCACAATCACGTTCACGACTGGTTACCTGAGGCAGTCCCTTCGATCAACTGAATACGCGCCGCCAAGGGTGCGCAACATTGATGCAGGTCAAATAAAACTTAAACAGGGGCCGGGCAAGGACAGCTGCGGCCAACCTTTGGCCGTTTGCGTCGTATCTGTTTCCCGGAATTCCGAATAATGCGCAGGATCGGAAACACCAGCAGCGGAAAATGCCAGGGATCTCCGGCGCTGTGGCCTCTGGCC
The DNA here is from genome assembly GCF_025144465.1 of Leisingera sp. S132. Taxonomy (NCBI): domain Bacteria; kingdom Pseudomonadati; phylum Pseudomonadota; class Alphaproteobacteria; order Rhodobacterales; family Roseobacteraceae; genus Leisingera; species Leisingera sp. S132. Next base: position 1,312,994 of record NZ_CP083553.1, on the reverse strand, counting down.
CCTCCTCAAACGCGCTGCTAGGGTCCGCGGCAAATTGGCCCTTTCCCGGGGCTTCCCCCGAAAACAGGAGAGCATGAGATGGCACTGAATGATGTTCTGGACCGGATCGACGCAGAGCTGGACGCCGCAACCGAACGGCTGATGGAGCTGCTGCGGATTCAGTCGGTTTCCACCGACCCGGCCTACAAGGCGGAATGCGACAAGGCCGCCGACTGGCTGGTCGCCGACCTGAACTCCATCGGTATCAAGGCGGAAAAGCGGGTGACCCCTGGCCACCCGATGGTGGTCGGACACGTCGGCGAGGAAAACACGGATGCGCCGCATGTGCTGTTTTATGGCCATTATGATGTGCAGCCGGTCGACCCTCTGAACCTGTGGCAAACGCCGCCGTTTGAACCGCAACTGGAGGAAACCCCGAACGGCACCGTGATCCGCGGCCGCGGCTCTTCGGACGACAAGGGCCAGCTGATGACCTTTGTTGAGGCGTGCCGCGCCTGGAAGGCCGTCAACGGCTCCCTGCCCTGCCGCATCACCTTCTTCTTCGAAGGCGAAGAGGAAAGCGGCTCCCCCTCGCTTATCCCCTTCATGGAGGCCAACGCCGAAGAGCTGAAAGCCGACATCGCCCTGATCTGCGACACCTCCATGGTGTCGCGCGGGGTGCCGTCGATCTCCTCGCAGCTGCGGGGCATGCTGAAGGATGAGTTCACCCTCATCGGCCCCCGCATCGACCTGCATTCCGGCCACTACGGCGGCCCCGGCCTCAATCCCCTGCGCGAGCTCAGCCGCATCGTCGCCTCCTTCTATGACGAAGAGACCGGCAAGGTTGCTGTCGACGGCTTCTATGAAGGCGTGCATGAGGTGCCCGGGGACCAGCTGCGCCAGTGGGAAGGCTGCGGTTTCGACGAGAAGGACTACCTCGACAATGCCGGCTACACTCAGGCGCATGGCGAGAAGGACCGCTCGGTGCTGGAACAGCAATGGGCCCGCCCGACGCTGGAAGTGAACGGCCTCTGGGGCGGCTACAACGGCGCCGGCTCCAAGACCGTGATCCCGTCAGAGGCACACTGCAAGATCACCTGCCGCCTGGTCGGCGACATGGACCCGGACGCGCTGCGGGTGAAGATCCGCAACCATGTGGCGGCGCAGCTGAAACCCGACTGCAAGGTGGTCTGGGACAATGATCTCGAAGGTTCCAGGGCCTCTGTCATGGACATCACCCGCCCCGAATTCACTGCCGCCCGCGCCGCACTCTCGGACGAATGGCAGCGCGAAGCGGTGTTCTGCGGCATGGGCGGCTCGATCCCGATCGCGGGTTTCTTCAAGTCGATCCTGGGCATGGAATCGATGCTGGCAGGCTTTGCCAACGATGATGACGCCATTCACTCCCCGAACGAAAAGTATGACCTGAAGAGCTTCCACAAGGGCATCCGGTCCTGGGCCCGCATTCTGGATGCGCTGACGCAGAAGTAAGCAACAGCGGGGCGGTCAAAACATCCGCCCCGCTTCTGCAGAAAGGGGCGAACTCCCGCCCGTCACCGGTGCTCTGACGAACCCCACTTCCCGTTGGGCCTGGCGCCGCCGCAGGCGGCGCGCGCCGTGCCCCGCACGGCGCCGGGCCCAAGGCTTGCTGCGCGGCATCTTTGATGCCGCCCCAAGCCGCGGGAGCACTCCCCCTTACCGAAACGCAGCGGCAGGCTTGCTTCGGACCGCGGCTCTGGCTCCAATACGCGCGCGTCCGTCAGCCAAGGGAGACACATATGCCAGCTGCCATTGAGACCGGCATTCATCAGGTGAACGGCCAGCAGATCGCCTATACCCGCCGCGGCAATGGCCCGCCGCTTCTGCTGCTGCACGGGTTTCCCCAAACCAAAGAGATGTGGGAAGACACCGCCCCGCTTCTTGCCCGTCATTTCACCGTAGTGACAGCCGATCTGCGCGGCTATGGCGCCAGCTCCAAACCGGAAGGCGTGGAGGCCATGAGCTTTCGCAACATGGCTGCCGACCAGCTGTCACTGATGCAGGCGCTGGGATATCCGCGTTGTCACCTCGCGGGCCATGACCGCGGCGGCCGCACCGCGCACCGGCTGGCGCTGGACGCCCCCGAAGCCGTCGCCAGCCTCACCGTGATGGACATCATCCCGACCCACCTTCTGCTGGATCAGCTGACACAGCAGGTCGCCCGCGCCTATTACCACTGGTTCTTCCTGGCCCAGCCCGCGCCGCTGCCGGAGCGGATGATCAGCGCCGGTCCGCAAGCCTATTTCGAAAGCTGCCTGCTGGGCTGGGGCGGCGCGGCGCTGTCCGATTTCCCGCCTGATGCGCTGGCCGCCTACCGGCGCGCCTGGGCGGACCCGGCCTGCGTGCACGCCATGTGCAACGACTACCGGGCGGCAATAGAAGTGGACTTCCACGACGACGCCCGCGACTTGGACCGTCAGCTGCACTGCCCGGCCCTCGTGCTATACGGCGCCGATGGCGCCATGGCCCGGGCCTATGATGTGGCCGGCGCCTGGACGCCCCGCCTGCAGCACCTGACAGCGCGCAGCGTGCCCGGCGGTCATTTCTTCATCGACAGCGCGCCGCATGAGACCGCTGCAGCCCTGCTGGATTTCCTTGTGCCGCTGCCGCCGCCCTGAGCCGCAGACGCGCAGGATGAATGAGCCCAGCTTTTATGTTCGCTTTACGCACTCCGGTTAAGACTTGCTTATCGCTCTTGCCTTACCCTTGGCACCACGCGCAAGCCCACTGAAGACGGAGATCAAAATGACGCAAAGCAGGTTCAACCGCCCGCCAGGATTCGAGGGCAACCAGACAGACCCGGAGGAAAGCTACCGTGCCGGCTATCAGCACGGCACAAGGGTGCTGCTGCGTTATCTGGAATCCACCCCCAACCCCGACCTGGACCGGCTCAAGAAATGGGTGGATGCGGAACTGACCGGCTGGCGCCACGACACGGAGGCTGCCCCGGCCCCGCCTGCCCTCTGACGTCCGCTGCGGCATACCGGCCGCTTGCCTGACCCGCCTGCGGCAGTCAGGCTGGCGTCATGATACGATCGATTCTGACAGACGGCCCGCGACTGGACGAAATCCTCTCCCTGGAGACCAGCGTCTGGCAGGCCATGGCCCTCGGCGACCGGCACTCAGACGAGAAAGTGCTCTGTGACAGTTTTCTGGGCGTGTATCCCAGCGGCTTTGCAGGCAAGGCCGATCATTGCGGGCAGCTCCAAGACGGGCCAGTAGTCGCCGAGTACAGGCTGAGCAGTGCCCGTCTGCGCTGCATCGGCAACGCCGCTGCGCTGCTCTCCTACCGCGCCACCTTCCGGTCATCCGGCTCAGCGGACTGGAAAACAATGCTGATCTCGTCACTCTGGGAAAAGGAAGACGGGAAGTGGCTGAACACCTTCAGCCAGGACACCCCGGAAACCGGGCGCGGAATGCACGAATGACACCTGACTCTGGAGGGGTGTGACATCACTGTCCAAGAGAAAGTGGCGCGGTTGACGGGGCTCGAACCCGCGACCCCCGGCGTGACAGGCCGGTACTCTAACCAACTGAGCTACAACCGCGCATGGGCCTTTCGGCTAGCCGTTTCCGGCCTTTGATCCCCTCCGGGGCGGTCCCTGAAACGCCAGGGAAACGGGCGAAAGTGGCGCGGTTGACGGGGCTCGAACCCGCGACCCCCGGCGTGACAGGCCGGTACTCTAACCAACTGAGCTACAACCGCATTTTCGCCTTGCGGCGGACCGTCTCCGGCCCTGTTCCCCTCCGGGGCGGTCCCTGTTAAGCCCTGGGAAAGGGCGCAGCAGTGGCGCGGTTGACGGGGCTCGAACCCGCGACCCCCGGCGTGACAGGCCGGTACTCTAACCAACTGAGCTACAACCGCCCGCTGCACATTCAGGCATCGCTGCCGAATGTTGGGCTGTAATATTCTCCACCCCTTGACCCGTCAAGCGGTGTTTTGCCTTTTTCAGAACTTTCCCCGAAAAAAATGCGCAGGCCCGGACAACGCGCTGAAACGTAAAGAAAAACGCCGCTACCACAAAGACTTGTGCGGGCAAACATCGCGGATTGAACAAGAAGGGATGGTGGGTCGTGAGAGGCTCGAACTCCCGACATCTTCGGTGTAAACGAAGCGCTCTACCAACTGAGCTAACGACCCGATGAGCGGGGATTTAGACAATGCCGCCGGGCAGCGCAAGAGGGCTTTGCAGTTTTTTTGCCCATCCAGGCCGCTTATTCCAAAACCGTTTCTGCTCCGTTTTCCAGCACATAAACACAGCCCTGCCCGTTTGGCAGCGCCGCCATCCGCTCGCGGCTCAGCCCGCAGACGATACCGCGCATCACCTGCCCCAAGAGCCCATGCGCCACCACCACCGACGGGCCGGTCAGCGACTGCATGAAGTCGAGGATGCGGGCATGGAAACTGCCGTATCCCTCGCCGCCCGGCGCTTCGCAGAACAGGTCCAGATTGTGCGGATTGGCGCCGTGGATATCCGGGTACTCCGCCGCGACCTCGTCCATTGTCATCCCCTGAAATGCCCCGGCATAAGCCTCTGCCAGCCGCGCATCGGTCACAAACGGCGCACCGCCCAGTGCAATATCCGCGGTCTGCTGCGCCCGTCCGAGGGGCGATGCATAACAGGCCGGGCCCTGCATCAGGACCGGTACCATAAGTGCAGCCTGGCGCCTGGCGTGTTCCACCCCCAGCGCGCTCAGCGGCGATTCCAGCTGCCCCTGAATGCGGCGCTCGGCGTTCCATTCGGTTTGCCCGTGCCGCAGCAGCCAGATTTTTGGGAACTGCATGTCAACCTCCTGCTCTGCCTGCTGAATTGGTAGCTGATGAACAGGTGAACCGGAAGCCCGAACCAGCGCTTTTCCCGGCAGCGCTGCAGGGGAGCAAAACAATAAATTCCGAAATTCTCCAGGCAGCAGCCAAGCACGATGCCCCAGCCATACTTCTGCCCGATTCAGCGCGCATCAGCGGTCCCGCATTGCAATCTAAAAGAGATTTATCATGTCTGCCTCAACCGAATACGACACCAACGGAGTGCTGGTCTCACGCGTCACTGAATTCGACAATGGCGTCGTCCAGACCGAGTGGTTTGAAAACGGCAACCTCATCCGGCTTCTGAAAGAGGACCTGGACGATGCCCTGAACTGGGAGGAAATCGAAGCCCGCTATGACCGGAACAGCGAACTGGCCGGACGCGTCACCTTCTATGACAACGGCATCATCAAGGAAGAACAGTTCGAGTACGGTGTCCGCTCAGCAACGATCCAGAACGACACGGAAAACGCGGCAGACTGGGACGGTATTGCAACTTTTTTCGGCCCCACTGGCGAATTGGCCGAGCGTGTTACCTTCTACGACAACGGCATCATAAAAGAAGAGCAGTTCCAGCATGGCACCCGCTTGGCAACAACCCAGTACGACGCGTGGAATGCAGCAAGCTGGGAAAGCATTGACACGGCTTACGGCCTCAACGGCGAACTGGACGAACGCGTCACCTTCTATGACAACGGCATTGTTAAAACAGAACAGTTTGAGGACGGCATCAGAACCCGCCTCCGTCAGAACGACGGCAACAACGCTGAGAACTGGGACCTGATTGAAGCCTTCTACAACCGTTACGGCGATTTGAACACGCGCTTCACACATTATGACAACGGCATAGTCAAAACCGAGGGGTTCGAAGAAGGCACCAGAACCCGCCTTCGTCAGAACGACTGCGACAACGCTGTAGACTGGGATGAAATCGATACCTACTTTGACCAGAATGGCCAATTGGAGATGCGTTTCACCCGCTACGACAACGGCGTTGTCATGACTGAAAGCTTCGAGGACGGCGTCAGGGCCAGCCTCAGCAAGGAAGACGGTGACAACGCTGCAATCTGGGACGAAATCCACATCTTCTATGATCACACCGGTGAGATGGCCAAGCGTTTCACCCATTTTGACAACGGCATCGTAAAGGGTGAACTGTTCGAGGATGGCACCAGCACCTCTGTCCACCTTTATGACCTCGGGAACGTCAAAGACTGGCACAGTATCATCACGACCGTTGATGAGAATGGCAATCCGGCCGAACGCGTCACCACCAATGACAATGGCACCGTCACCACGGCGTCTTACGACAACGGTGTTCTGTCCGCAGTCCTGCATGAGGATAACGCAGATGCCTTTGAATGGACGATAAGGGGGTCCGTTTTCGAGGACGGTGAACTCCTCGCCCGTCAAACCACTTATGACAATGGTGATGAATTGATCATCCTGTTTCAAAACCAGGAACAGCACGCGAGAATCGAAGTGGACGGAGACGGCAGCGACCCCTGGAACGTGAGAATCACGGAATTCTCCCCGGACGGAAACACAACGACAGAGTACGACTCGTTCCTGGACGTTCCCGAGCCCTACCAGGATTACTTCGGCCTCACACCAACAGTCTGATACGCGCCAGAAATCCGCGCCGACACCAAAGGAAAGATTCCAAATCAGATGGTTGCAAGAACTTCAGTCTCGCAGCCATCTGCCGCCTTTCAGCGGCGGCCGCTCAAAACTCCTGTCTTGCAGGCAACAGCTCACACGGACAAACAGACAAAAATGGGCGCTCAACCAAACCTGGGAGCGCCCTTATCCGTGCAAACACGAACTGAATAATGGTGGGTGATAAGAGATTTGAACTCCTGACATCTTCGATGTGAACGAAGCGCTCTACCACTGAGCTAATCACCCGTGAGGCTGGCTTTTAACTGTCCGGTGCGGGCTCCGCAAGAGGGTCCTTGGCAGATTTTTGCGCTTCCCGCGCATTTTCTTCCGCGGCGCTGTCTTTGGCATTCGCAGAGGGCCAGCGCGGCTGCTGCCTTTAGCTGGACAGCCTGCCGATGCCACGCTGGCGGCTGCGGCTGAAAGGCGGTTGGCCGCGGGGCCTCAGGTTCAGCCCGCGCCGCTCCCGCCGCCATGAACCGCTCAGCAGGACGGCAGCGCGTCGCGTTGTATCATTGTCCGCAGGGTGAAGCTGGACCTTGTGTTGCGGATCCCGGGCACCCGCATCAGCCGGTCCTCCAGGAAACGGTCGAAATCCGGCAGGTCCTCCGCCACCACCCGCAAGAGGATGTCCCGCGTGCCGGTCATCAGGTAGCATTCCATCACCTGGTCGAACTTGCGTACCGCAGTCTCGAAAGCCAGCAGCGCATCGGTGGATTGCCGCTCCAGCTCCACCGCCACAAAAATCGTGACCGGCAGACCCAGCTTGGCCTGGTCCACCCGCGCCGAATAACCCGCGATCACACCGCTGGCTTCCAGATTTGCAACCCTGCGGGCACAGGGTGTCGGGGACAGGCCGATCATCTCCGACAATTCGGAAATCTTCAGCCGCCCGTTGCGCTGAAGCGCGGCGACAATCTTGCGGTCAATCGAATCCATGGAGGTTTCCTCTAGTAATCCCACCAATTATGGCGTGTACCGCCAAAAGTTACAGGCAAAAGAGGCCCTTTTGGTGAAAACCGGCGTTTGCGCGCTGGTATCATCGGGAAAAGTTTTGCAGGAGCCATCCAGATGACAGTGACCGCCGTTGCGTCCAGCACCCACGAAGAGATTTACCGCGTCGAGGAGCCTTCTGTTGGCCTCCTCGGCTTTATTGCCGTGCATTCCACCCATCTGGGACCAGCGGCCGGCGGCTTGCGCATGCGCCCCTATGCCAGCGAAGACGAAGCGCTGACCGACGTCAAACGCCTGAGCGAAGGCATGACCTACAAGAACGCGGCGGCGGGCCTGACCCTGGGCGGCGGCAAGGCGGTGATCATCGGCGATCCGGCCAAGGACAAGTCGCCGGAACTGCTGCGCGCCTTTGCCCGCGCCATTGAGGGCCTGGACGGCCGCTACATCACTGCCGAGGACATGGGCATGAGCCCCGCCGACATGGGCATCCTGGCGGAGGAAACCCGGTTCGCGGCCGGCCTTGCTGATGGCGAGTTTGCCAGCGGCGACCCCTCCCCGATCACCGCACGCGGCATTTTCAACGCGATTCGCACCACCCGCGCCCACAAGCACGGCAGCCGCGATCTGGACGGCGTCACCGTATCGGTGCAGGGCCTGGGCCACGTCGGCTGGTACCTCTGCCAGTTCCTCCACGAGGCCGGCGCCAAGCTGGTTGTCACCGACATCGACGAGGACCGTGTCGAGAAAGCCATTGAGGCCTTCGGTGCCAAGGCGGTGCCGCTGGCAGAGATCTACAGCGCCGAGGCCGACGTGTTTGCCCCCTGCGCCATCGGCGGCATCCTGAATGCCCAGACCATCCCGCAGCTGAAGGCGGATATCGTTGCAGGCGGCGCCAACAACCAGCTGGCCACGGGTGAAGACGGCGCGGCGCTGCACGCCCGCGGCATTCTTTATGCGCCCGATTTCGTGGCCAACGGCGGCGGCATCATTAACGTTGCAACCGAGATTCAGAAGATCAAGGACCGCGAAGGCTTTGTCGCGGAGAAGCTGCAGGCGCTGGATGAGACCATGGCGGCAATCCTGACCCAGGCCAAGGCGGCCGACGTCAGCCCGGCAGAAATGGCAATTGCCACCGTCCAGGCCAAGATGGAACAGGCCAGCAAGGCCGCCTGACCCCTCTCGTCCGCGGCGCGGCGGATGCACTCCCGCACCCGCAAAGTGTCCGGCCTGGAGCCAGACACCATGCGGATATTGGGCCCGGCGGCCTGCCCTTCCAGGGCAGGCCGCGCGCCGCACCGCAGGTGCGGCGCCATGCCCAACCGGCGCGGCGGCGCTGAAAGCGCTGCCATCAGCGGGCGGGAGCACCTGTGCCCGCACTCACAGCCACACAGGACCATACGCCCCGGAAAGAAGGGCCGGAACGGAAGAGAAAACTGAAAAGGGCGGCCCCCTCGGACCGCCCTTTCCTTTTACCTGCTTGCGTGAACCGCGGATCAGTGCGCTGTTGCGCCTGCCCCCTCGCCAGAGCCCTTCAGAGCCGCCTTGGCAGCTGCAGCTTCCTCCGCCTCCTCGTCCCATTCAATGGGTTCGGGTTTGGAGACCAGCGCGTGCTCCAGAACCTCGGACACGTGGCTGACCGGAATGATCTCCAGCCCCTCTTTCACGTTGTCCGGGATTTCCGGCAGGTCCTTTTCGTTCTCCTGCGGGATCAGCACCGTCTTGATGCCGCCGCGCAGAGCCGCCAGCAGCTTCTCCTTGAGGCCGCCAATGGCGCTGGCATTGCCGCGCAGAGTGACTTCGCCGGTCATCGCAATGTCCTTGCGCACCGGGATGCCGGTCAGCACCGACACGATGGCGGTCACCATCGCCAGGCCGGCGCTGGGGCCATCCTTCGGCGTTGCGCCGTCCGGCACGTGCACGTGGATATCCAGCCGGTCGAACTGCGGCGGCTTGATGCCGATCTGCGGGCTGACCGAGCGCACATAGCTCGACGCTGCCTCGATCGATTCCTTCATCACGTCGCCCAGCTTGCCGGTGGTTTTCATCCGGCCCTTGCCCGGCAGCCGCAGCGCCTCGATCGACAGCAGCTCACCGCCGACCGACGTGTAGGCAAGACCGGTCACGACACCCACCTGGTCCTCCAGCTCGGCCAGGCCATAGCGGTACTTCTTGACGCCCAGGAAATCATCCAGATTGTCCGCCGTCACGGTCACGCTTTCGGCTTCCTTCTTGACGATCCTGGTCAGCGACTTCCGCGCCACCTTGGCGATCTCGCGCTCCAGGTTTCGCACACCGGCCTCGCGGGTGTAGGTGCGGATCATCTCGGTCACCGCGTCATCGGTCAGCTCGAACTCCTTGGCCTTCAGACCGTGGTTCTTCACCTGCTTGGAGATCAGGTGCTGCTTGGCGATCTCGCGCTTTTCGTCCTCGGTGTAACCCGACAGCGGAATGATCTCCATCCGGTCCAGCAGCGGCCCGGGCATGTTGTAGCTGTTCGAGGTGGTCAGGAACATCACGTTCGACAGGTCGTATTCCACCTCCAGGTAGTGATCCATGAAGGTGTTGTTCTGTTCCGGATCCAGCACTTCCAGCATCGCCGAGGCCGGGTCGCCGCGGAAATCCTGACCCATCTTGTCGATTTCATCGAGCAGGATCAGCGGGTTGGTGGTCTTGGCCTTCTTCAGCGCCTGGATGATCTTGCCGGGCATCGAGCCGATGTAGGTGCGGCGGTGGCCGCGGATCTCGGACTCGTCGCGCACGCCGCCCAAGCTGATGCGGATGAACTCGCGCCCGGTGGCTTTGGCCACGGATTTGCCCAGGCTGGTCTTACCCACGCCCGGAGGGCCGACGAGGCAGAGGATCGGCCCCTTCAGCTTGGCCGAGCGCTGCTGCACCGCCAGATACTCGACGATCCGCTCCTTGACCTTCTCCAGGCCATAGTGATCCGCATCCAGGATCTCCTGCGCCTTGTTCAGGTCTTTCTTGACGCGGGACTTGTTGCCCCACGGAATCGACAGCATCCAGTCGAGATAGTTGCGCACCACGGTCGCTTCCGCCGACATCGGCGACATGTTCTTGAGCTTCTTCAGCTCCGCATCCGCCTTCTCGCGTGCCTCTTTCGACAGTTTGGTGGCGGCGATCTTCTCTTCCAGCTCGGCGATTTCGCCTGCGCCTTCCTCGCCGTCGCCCAGCTCCTTCTGAATGGCCTTCATCTGCTCATTCAGATAGTACTCGCGCTGGGTCTTCTCCATCTGGGATTTGACGCGGGTCTTGATCTTCTTCTCGACCTGCAGCACCGACATTTCGCCCTGCATCAGGCCATAGACCTTCTCCAGCCGCTCGCTGACGGAAAGCGTCTCCAAGAGTTCCTGCTTGCGGTCCACCTCTATGCCCAGATGGCCGGCAACCAGATCGGCCAGCTTTGCCGGCTCCGCGGTCTCGCCCACCGCAGACAGCGCCTCTTCGGGAATGTTCTTGCGGACCTTGGCGTAACGCTCAAACTCATCGCCGACGGTGCGCACCAGCGCCTCGGTGGTGGTGACGTCGCCGGGCATTTCCGCCAGTTCTTCGGCCTTGGCCTCGAAGAAGTTGTCGTTTTCCAGGAATTCGGTGATCTTCACACGGCTCTGCCCCTCGACCAGCACCTTGACGGTGCCATCGGGCAGTTTCAGCAGCTGCAGCACATTGGCCAGCACGCCAACGGTGTAGATGCTATCGGTTTCGGGATCGTCCTCGGAAGGGTCGATCTGGCTCGACAGCAGGATCTGCTTGTCGTCGGCCATCACCTCTTCCAGGGCGCGCACCGATTTTTCCCGGCCCACGAACAGCGGCACGATCATGTGGGGAAACACCACGATGTCGCGCAGCGGCAGGACTGGGTAGGAGGAATTGAGTGGCTCTTGCATACTCGGTCCTTTGGTTAGGCAAGACGGCCCGGCCCCGGTATTGGCAGCTTTGGCCCGTCTCCTCATTGGATGTCTTTACTTGGTGGGGCGGCGAAGAGTTTTCAACCGCGCATCCTCAAGGCTGGGGCTCACCTTGCCCGCTGCGCGCCGGGACCACAAGGGCGCAAATGCAGGAAGGGTGAGCAAATGATGAAGGCCCCGCAAGAGGCGCTTGTGAATAACTGAACACGCTGCGCCATTGGGGCCATCAGCGCCGCAAGAGCGTGATCAGCCCGCGCTCCAGCCGCCCGCCTGGTCCGGTTTCGCGGTAGGTGCCGCTCATCCGGCCCTGGTCGACCAGAAACAGGCGGATATCCTGCCGCAGCACCTCTCCGGTGCCGCTGTCGCGCTCTGCGAGCAGGTTCAGCCGCAGCAGCTGATCCGCGCCGCAGGGCAGCGCGCCCAGCGCCAGCTCATCCAGGAAAACCTCCGTCCCTTCCGCCAGATCGCCGCGGCCCGCACTGTCGGCTCTCAGTCCCGTGCCGGGCTTCAGCGGCGCCCTGTCCTCGACCCCGACGGGCAGGAACCCCAAGGCAGCGGAATCCGCCACCAGCCGCCCGCCCCGGAACCCCAGCCGCAACACGTCGCCGGTGCGTTGCGGCAGCGGCACCATTTCGATGCGCCCGCCTGTGTTCAATGATATCTCGCCCGGGCCCTTCTGCACGATCCATTGCCCGCGCAAAGCCTGCGAACCGCCCTTGATCAAATCGTCAATGGAAATCCGGCAGCCATCCAGCGGCGGCGCCTTGAAAAAACTTGAGGCTTCGGCAAGGGAACCCGGCGCTGTGTTGCCTTGTGCAGTCTGCGCCTCGGCTGCAGGAGAGCCGCCCAGCAGGGCGGCCAGAGCCAGCGCACGCAAAAATGTCATCGCCATCCTCCGCAATTTGGCGGCAGGATAGCGGATCAGGTCTTCATAACAGGTGAACGCGGGCGCACGGCCCGCTATCTGCGGCCGGGCGTGTGCTGCCCGGCTGCAAACCCCCAATCCGAAAGACCGCTGGCTACTCGGCCGCCACCTGCTCCAGCACCGGGTAATCGGTATAGCCGTCGTCTCCGCCGCCATAGTAGGTTTCCGGATTGCCTTCGTTCAGCGGCGCGTCCGCTGCCAGCCGCTCAGCCAGATCCGGGTTGGCGATGAAGGGGCGCCCGAAGGCCACGAGGTCGGCCTGGCCAGATGCGGTCCGCGCCAGCGCAGTTTCACGGTCATAGCCATTGTTGGCCATGTAGGTGCCGGTGTAAAGCTGGCGCAGGGCGTCGAAATCGCCGTCCCGTGCACCGCCGGTTTCCCCTTCGACCATGTGCAAATAGGCCAGGCCATAGCTGTTCAGACGCTGGATCAGCGGCGTGTACAGGCCCACGGGATCGCTGTCGGACACGTCGTTGAAGGTGGCAAAGGGCGACAGACGCAACCCAATGCGGCCAGCCTCCCAAACCGTCAGCAGCCCGTCAAGAACCTCGAAAACGATCCGGGCGCGGTTCTCCGGCGACCCGCCATAGGCATCGGTTCGGGTGTTCACCCCGTCCTTCAGAAACTGCTCCAGCAGATAGCCGTTGGCCGCATGCAGCTCGACACCGTCGAACCCTGCGTCCTTGGCGTATTTTGCAGCCTGCACGTAATCGGCGACCACCCGCTGGATGCCTTCAGCGCTCAGCGCCTGCGGCGTGGCGGTCGGCACGAAACCTTCATGGGTAAAGGTCTGGGCCTCTGCAGCGGCATCCGTGGAAGACACAGCATGGGTGCCTCCGGGCAGCAGCGAGTCATGCGTAATCCGCCCGACATGCCACAGCTGAATGACGATCTTGCCACCCTTCGCGTGGACCGCATCCGTGACCTTGCGCCAGGCTGCGGCCTGCGCCGCCGTGTGGATGCCCGGGGTCTGGATATAGCCTTTGCCCTCGGGGCTGATCTGGCTGCCCTCGGTGATGATCAGTCCGGCGCCCGCCCGCTGGGCATAATATTCCGCATGCCGGTCCAGAACCTCGCCGGTCTGGTCGTCAGCCCGGTTGCGGGTCAGCGGTGCCATGACGATGCGGTTTTTCAGCTCAATTGCACCAGCAGTGCTGGCAGAAAACAATTCTTGGCTCACGGGGAATTCCCTCCGGTCAAAGTTTCCAGCAACAGGAACGTTGCCGGAAAGACCTGAGCATTCCGCTCCGCGCGTTCAAGCGGGGGCCGGCCTGAACTGCTGCTCATCTGCGCACAGCAAACTGTTCAATTGCGCGGCTTTACAGACGCTCGATATCGCCCTGTGCCCGGGTGTCATGGAAATCCTTCTGCCAGGCCTCAAAGGTTCCGGCAGCGATTGCCCCTCTCATGCCGGCCATGATCTCCTGAAAGTAATGCAGGTTGTGCCAGGTCAGCAGCATCCCCGAAATCATCTCGTTGGAGCGGAACACATGGTGCAGGTAGGCGCGGGAATAGTTCGAGCACGCCGGGCAGCTGCACTGCTCATCCAAGGGCCGCGGGTCGTCCTGGTGGCGGGCGTTCTTGATGTTCACCACGCCATAGCGGGTGAAGGCCTGCCCGGTGCGGCCCGACCGCGACGGCAGCACACAATCCATCATGTCGATACCGCGGGCGACAGCGCCGACGATATCATCGGGCTTGCCCACGCCCATCAGGTAGCGCGGCTTGTCCTCGGGCAGGAAACCGGGGGCGTAGTCCAGGCACTCGAACATCGCCTCCTGCCCCTCGCCCACTGCCAGGCCGCCAACCGCATAGCCCTCGAACCCGATCTTCTTCAGCGCCTCGGCGCTTTCCTCGCGCAGTTCCTGCTCCAGCCCGCCCTGCATGATCCCGAACAGCGCGTGGCCGGGACGGTCGCCGAACGCCTCGCGGCTCCGCTCTGCCCAGCGCATCGACAGGCGCATCGACTCGGCGATCCGGTCGCGGTCCGCAGGCAGCGCCGGGCATTCGTCGAAACACATCACGATGTCGGAGCCCAGGAGCCGCTGGATCTCCATCGAGCGTTCCGGCGTCAGTTCATGCTTGGAGCCGTCGACATGGCTCTTGAAGGTCACGCCCTTCTCGGTGAGCTTCC